>NZ_BAAGQZ010000022.1:0-88235 GCF_054783215.1 Rhodococcus aerolatus
CGCTGCGCCGGGTCGCCCCCGGCACCCGCGTGACCGCCCTGGGCACGGCCCGCGGCCTCGAGACCACCCTGGTGCCGCAGCGGGGCTACCCGCTCGAGCTCGTGCCGCCGGTGCCGCTGCCCCGCAAGCCCACCGCCGACCTGCTGCGCCTGCCCGGCCGGGTGCTGGCCTCGGTCCGGCGCACCCGCGAGGTCCTCGACCGGGTCGAGGCGGACGTCGTGGTCGGCTTCGGCGGCTACGTGGCGCTGCCCGCCTACCTCGCCGCGCGCCGCGGCCGCCGCCGGGTGCCCGTCGTCGTGCACGAGGCCAACGCCCGGGCGGGCATCGCCAACAAGGTGGGTGCCCGCTGGGCCGCCCGGGTGCTCGCCGCCGTCCCCGGCAGCGGCCTGCGCGACGCCGAGGTGGTCGGCATCCCGCTGCGCGGGTCGATCACCGACCTCGACCGGGCCGCCGGCCGCGCCGCCGCCCGCGAGCACTTCGGCCTCGACCCCGACGCGCCCACCCTGCTGGTGTTCGGCGGCTCGCAGGGCGCCCGGAGCCTGAACGAGGCCGTCACCGCCGCGGCGCCCGCCCTCGCCGCGGCGGGGGTGGGGGTGCTCCACGCGCACGGGCCGAAGAACACGGTCACCGTCGAGCAGACCCCCGGTGCCCCCGCCTACGTCGCCGTGCCGTACCTGAGCCGGATGGACCTGGCCTACGCGGCCGCCGACGTGGCGCTGTGCCGCTCGGGGGCCATGACCGTGGCCGAGGTGTCCGCCGTCGGGCTGCCCGCCGCCTACGTGCCGCTGCCCCACGGCAACGGCGAGCAGGAGCTCAACGCCCGGCCCGTGGTCGACTCCGGCGGCGGGCTGCTGGTGGCCGACGCCGACCTGACCCCGGCCTGGATCGCCGACGTGCTCGTGCCGCTGCTCACCGACCCCGAGCGGGTCGCCGCCGCCGGGGCCGCCGCCGCGGCGTCCGGGCACCGGGGGGCCGCGGACGCCATCGCGGCGATCGTGCTGGCGGTGGCCCGGTGAGCCGCACGGCCGTGCCGCCGGGGACGCCCGACGCGCCGCGGACGCCACCGGACCTGCCGCCCGGGCTGGCGCGGGTGCACATGGTCGGCATCGGGGGAGCGGGCATGAGCGGCATCGCCCGCATCCTGCTGGCCCGCGGGGGGCAGGTCTCCGGCTCCGACGCGCGGGACTCCCGGGCGCTGCGCGCGCTGACCGCCGCCGGGGCCCGGGTCCGGGTGGGCCACGACCCGGCCGCCCTGGACCTGCTCGAGGGCGGTCCCACCGTCGTCGTCACCACCACCAGCGCGATCCCGGCCAGCAACCCCGAGCTGGTCGAGGCCCGCCGCCGCGGGGTGCCCGTCACCGTGCGGCCCGACGTCCTGGCCACGCTCATGACCGGGCACCGCAACGTGCTCGTCGCCGGCACCCACGGCAAGACCTCGACCACCTCGATGCTCGTCGTCGTCTGCCAGCGCGCCGGCCTCGACCCGTCGTTCGCGATCGGCGGGCAGCTCAACGACTCCGGGGCCAACGCCCACCACGGCAGCGGGGACGTCTTCGTCGCCGAGGCCGACGAGAGCGACGGCTCGCTGCTCGCCTACACCCCCGACGTCGCCGTGGTCACCAACGTCGACGCCGACCACCTCGACCACTTCGGCACCGTCGAGGCCTACGTCGCCGTGTTCGACCGCTTCCTCGCCCGGCTCGCCCCCGGGGCCCTGCTCGTGGCCTGCGACGACGACCCCGGCTCGGCCGCGCTGGCCGACCGGGCGGAGGCCGCCGGGCTGCGGGTCGCCCGCTACGGCCGGGCCGAGGGGCTCGCCGCCCGGCTCGTCGACCGCGACCCGGCGGGCACGGCCACCGTCGCGCTGGCCGGCGAGGACGGGACCCGCACCGTGCGCCTCGCCGTGCCCGGGGAGCACATGCTGCTCAACGCCCTCGGGGCGCTGCTCGCCGCGCGCGAGCTCGGCGTGACGACCGAGGAGGCGCTGGCCGGGCTGGCCGGCTTCGGCGGGGTCGGCCGACGCTTCCAGCCCGTCGGGCGCGCCCGCGGCGTGCGCGTGTTCGACGACTACGCCCACCACCCCACCGAGGTGCGGGCCGTGCTCACCGCCGCCCGGGACGTCGCGGGGCCCGGGCACCGCGTCGTCGTGCTGTTCCAGCCGCACCTCTACTCGCGCACCGCCACCTTCGCCGCCGAGTTCGGCGCGGCGCTGTCGCTGGCCGACGAGGTGGTGGTGCTCGACGTCTACGCCGCGCGGGAGGAGCCGGTGCCCGGCGTGACGGGCGCCCTGGTCGCCGCGTCGGTCACCGTGCCGGTGCACTTCCAGCCGTCGCTGGCCGACGCCCCGGCCCAGGTCGCGGCCCTGGCCGGCGACGGCGACGTCGTGCTGACCATGGGAGCGGGCGACGTCACCATGCTCGCCCCCCGGGTGCTCGCCGCCCTCGGCGGACCGGGCCCCGACGCCCCGGGTGCGGCGTGAGCGGGACCGAGCGCGCGACCGCGCGCGGCAGGACCACCCGGGCGGCCACCGGCGGGCGCACCGCCGGCAGCCGCGCCGCGGACGGCCGGTCGGCGGGGCGGACGGCGTCGGCGCGCAGCAGCAGCACCCGGTCCACCCCGGCGCGCACCACCCCGTCCCGCACCACCTCGGGGCGCTCCCCGGCCGCGCGCCCGACGAGCCGCAGCCGCGCCACCACACGCACCCCGCGCACCCGGCCGCCCCGCCGGCTGCTCGGCGTCACCCTGCGCACCTGGGCCGTCGGGGCGGTGCTGCTGGCCGGCGTGCTCACGGCCGTCGCCTGGCTGACCCCGGTGCTCGGCGTGCGCACCGTGACCGTCACCGGGGCCGTGGCCACCGACCGGGCGACGGTGCTCGCGGCCGTCGCCGTCGCCCGCGGCACCCCGCTGCTGCAGGTCGACCTGGACGCCGCGGCCGGCCGGGTCGCCCGGATCCCCACCGTCGGGCAGGTCGAGGTCCGCCGGGAGCTGCCCGGCACCCTCGAGGTCGTCCTCACCGAGCGCCGGGCCACCCTCGCCGTCGCCGAGCCGGACGGGACGCACCTGCTCGACGCGACCGGGGTCGACTTCGCCACCGGGGCGCCCGTGCCCGGGGTGCCCACCCTGAGCACGCCGACCCCCGGTCCCACCGACGCGGCCACCCGGGCCGCGCTGACCGTGGTCACCGCGCTGCCGCCGTCGCTCGCCGGCCAGGTCGGCGAGGTGCGCGCACCCAGCGCCGACGCGGTGTCGGTCGTGCTCCTCGACGGCCGGTCGGTGGTGTTCGGCACCGCCGCCGACGCCGCGCGCAAGGCCGCCGTCGCCGCGGCCGTGCTCAGCCAGCCCGGCACCGTCGTCGACGTCACCAGCCCGGACCTGCCCACCACGCGGTAGCCGCCGGGCCCGCCACGCCCGGGCTCACGGCGCGCCTGCTGGATCGGACCGCGGGTCGTGCCTACCGTCTGCCCCGACGCACTGCTTGACATAACTCTAAACCTGTGGTTCAGGTCGAGGGTTGACCCCCGGACCTGCGCCCACCCCCAGACTCCCGGCCACCCCGGCCGCCCACCCCCACCGAGAGGCGAGAGCCATGACGCCCCCGCACAACTACCTCGCCGTCATCAAGGTCGTCGGTATCGGCGGCGGTGGCGTGAACGCGGTCAACCGCATGATCGACGTCGGCCTCAAGGGCGTCGAGTTCATCGCGATCAACACCGACGCGCAGGCCCTGCTCATGTCCGACGCCGACGTCAAGCTCGACGTGGGCCGCGAGCTCACCCGCGGCCTCGGCGCCGGGGCGGACCCCGAGGTCGGCCGCCGTGCCGCCGAGGACCACAAGGACGAGATCGAGGAGGTCCTCAAGGGGGCCGACATGGTCTTCGTGACCGCGGGCGAGGGGGGTGGCACCGGCACCGGCGGCGCGCCGGTCGTGGCCAGCATCGCCCGCAAGCTCGGCGCCCTGACCATCGGCGTCGTCACCCGACCGTTCTCCTTCGAGGGCAAGCGCCGCGGCGGGCAGGCCGAGTCCGGCATCGGCGGGCTGCGCGAGTCCTGCGACACCCTCATCGTCATCCCGAACGACCGGCTGCTCCAGCTCGGCGACGCGGCCGTCAGCCTGATGGACGCGTTCCGCTCCGCCGACGAGGTCCTGCTCAACGGCGTGCAGGGCATCACCGACCTCATCACCACCCCGGGCCTGATCAACGTCGACTTCGCCGACGTCAAGTCCGTCATGTCCGGGGCGGGCAGCGCCCTGATGGGCATCGGCTCGGCCCGCGGTGACGGCCGGGCGGTGCAGGCGGCCCAGACGGCGATCAACTCGCCGCTGCTCGAGGCGTCCATGGAGGGCGCGCACGGCGTGCTGCTCTCCATCGCGGGCGGCTCCGACCTGGGGCTGTTCGAGATCAACGAGGCCGCCTCGCTGGTGCAGGAGTCCGCGCACGTCGACGCCAACATCATCTTCGGGACGGTCATCGACGACTCCCTCGGCGACGAGGTGCGGGTGACGGTCATCGCCGCCGGCTTCGACGGCAACGGCCCCGCCCGCACCACCACCGAGCCCACGGCCGTGGCCCCGCGCTCCGCTGCGCCCGACCGGTCACCGGGGTCGAACCAGGGCCTGCCGCCCACCCGGGACGGTGGTCGCCACGACGCCGACACCCAGGAGCGCTCCGCGGACCGCGCTGCCGGGCTGCCCCCCGCGGGCCAGCAGCGCACCGGGTTGTTCGGCGGCAGCCGGCCCGTGCCCGTCGAGGACGACGGCGACGACGAGGTCGACGTCCCCCCGTTCATGCGTCGGTGACCGCCCCGCGGGGCCGGGTCCGCGTCCGCCGGGTGCTCACCACCCGGGCGGGCGGGGCCTCCGCGGCGCCGTACGACACGTTCAACCTCGGCGACCACGTCGGCGACGACCCCGGGGCGGTGGCCGCCAACCGGCGGCGGCTGGCCGACGGGATCGGCCTCGCCCCCGAGCGGCTGGTGTGGATGGAGCAGGTCCACTCCCGCACTGTCACCGTCGTCGACGGGCCGCGCGCCGAGCCGGTGCCGGTGACCGATGCGCTCGTCACCGCTACCCCGGGGCTGGCGCTGGTCGCGCTGGCCGCGGACTGCACCCCGGTGCTGCTGGCCGACGAGGAGCGCGGCGTCGTCGCCGCGGTGCACTCGGGGAGGGTCGGCGCCCGCCTCGGGGTGGTGCCGGCGACCCTGGCGGTGATGGAGTCCCTCGGCGCCCGGGTCGGCGCGGTCACCGCGCTGCTCGGGCCGGCCGCCTGCGGGCGCTGCTACGAGGTCCCGCGGGCCATGCAGCGCGATGTCGAGGCCCACCTGCCGGGCAGCGCGTCACGCACCCGGGCCGGCACCCCCGGCCTGGACGTGCGGGCCGGCCTGCGGGCCCAGCTGCTCGCCGCCGGCGTGGCCGGGGTCGCGGTGGACGCCCGTTGCACGATCGAGGACCGCACCCTGTTCAGCCACCGGCGCGGCGCCCCCACCGGGCGGCTGGCCGGCGTCATCTGGGCCGAGCCCGCGTGAGCGCCCCGGACGGTCGGGCGGCCGAGGTCGCGGCCGCGCTGGCCGCCGTGCGCGCCCGGGTCGACGCCGCGTGCGCCGCGGCGGGGCGCGACCCGTCGGAGGTGGCGCTGCTGCCGGTGACCAAGACCTTCCCCGCCTCCGACGTGGTCCACCTCGTCGACCTCGGGGTGAGCGAGGTGGGAGAGGCGCGCGACCAGGAGGGCAGGCCGAAGGCGGCCGAGGTCGCCGAGCTGCGTCCCGGCGCCGCCCCGTCGTGGCAGGTGCTGGGCCGGCTGCAGCGAAACAAGGCCCGCTCGGTCGTCCGGTGGGCCACCAGCGTGTCCTCGGTGGACAGCCCGCGGCTGGCCGCGGCCCTGGAGAAGGCGGCCGCGGCCGCGCTCGACGCGGGGGAGCGCAGCGCACCGCTGCAGGTGCTGGTGCAGGCGAGCCTGGACTCCGACCCCGACCGCGGTGGCTGCCCCGTGCCCGACCTGCCCGCCCTGGCCGACCAGGTGGCCGGGGCGGCCCACCTCGAGCTGGTGGGGCTGATGGCCGTCGCCCCCGTGGGCGTCGACCCGGACGCCGCGTTCGCCGACCTGGCGCGGGTGCACGCCGACCTGCTCGCCGCCCACCCCGGGGCGGTGACGTTGTCGGCGGGGATGTCCGGCGACCTCGAGCAGGCGGTGGCCCACGGGTCCACGTGCGTGCGTGTCGGAACCGCCCTGCTGGGCGGGCGGCCGATAGCCTCGCCGTGAACGGACCACAGCGGCACCGGACGCCCCACGGGCCCCTCGCGCCTCTGCTGCCCCACGAGCCCGACCCCCACGACATGCACTGCAGCGCAACCCGAACCCGGTGAGGAAGGCCTTCCGATGAGCTCCCTGCACAAGCTCAAGGCGTACTTCGGCATGGTGCCCGTCGACGGCGACGACGTGGACTACGACGGCTACGACGCCGAGTACGAGACCGAGTACGCCCGGGACCGGGACGCGGACCGCCGCGACCGTCCCCGCGAGGGCTGGTCCCGCCGCGAGGAGTCCTGGGACGACCGCGAGTCCCTCGAGCGCCACCGCGAGCCCGCGCTCGCCGGCGCCCGGTCCGGGCGCAGCAGCCACGACGGCGGCCTCGAGGCCGGCGGCTACGACCGCGGCACCCGTGAGCCGGTCTCCCGCTTCGACGGCGGCTCCCGCCACGACGACGGGGAGCCCGCGCGCCCCCGGCTCGACCCGCTGCCCGCGGTCGGCTCCGCCCGACGCCCGGGCGGCTCCGCCCCCGTCACCCGGGGCGCGCTGGCCGTCGACCCCCGCGTCGAGTCACGTCGCGACGACGACCCCGCCGAGCAGGCCCGCATTACCACGGTGCACCCCACCGCCTACGCCGAGGCCAAGGTCGTGGGCGAGCGCTTCCGCGCGGGCAACCCGGTCATCATCAACCTGACCCGCATGAGCGACGCCGACGCCAAGCGGCTCGTCGACTTCTCCGCCGGGCTGGCGTTCGCCATGCGCGGGTCGATCGACAAGGTCACCACCAAGGTGTTCCTGCTCTCGCCGTCGGCCGTCGAGTTCTCCGACGAGGACCGCCGCCGGATCGTCGAGGACGGCTTCTACGACCACTGACCCACCCCCGCTCACAGCTCCACCCGTGCCCCACCCCGTCCCCGGCGCAGCGCGCCGGTCGCGAGGTGGGGCACAGTGGTCGGTGGGCGTCGTGGTCGGTGGCGCCGGTGCTCGAGGTGGTCCGAGGAGAGGTGAGCTGGGTGGTCGTGTCCGTGATCTACACGGTGCTGTTCGTGTTCTGGCTGCTGCTCATCGCGCGCGTGGTCATCGAGGTCGTGCGGTCGTTCGCGCGCGACTGGGTGCCGTCCGGCGTGGTCGTCGTCGGCCTGGAGGCGGTGTTCACCGTCACCGACCCGCCGGTCCGGCTGCTGCGCAAGGTCATCCCCACCGTGCCGCTGGGCGGGGTCAGGCTCGACCTGTCGATTATGGTTCTGCTCCTGGCGGTGGGCATACTGATGTCCGTCGTCGCCGGTTTCGCGTGAGACTGCTGTGACACGATGTGAGCCCGTCCCGCCTGCTCCCACAGGATTGCGTGAGGTGATCTACCGATGCCGCTGACACCTGCCGATGTGCACAACGTCGCGTTCAGCAAGCCCCCGATCGGCAAGCGGGGGTACAACGAGGACGAGGTGGACGCCTTCCTCGACCTGGTCGAGCAGGAGCTCGCGCGCATCATCGAGGAGAACAACGACCTCCGGCAGCGCAACGAGGAGCTGCAGCGCGAGGGTGGCTCCGGGCAGCGCTCCGCCGAGCCCGCCGCGAGCCCGGCGGCCGCGTCCGGCGCGGGCCGCACCGACGGGTCGGCGTCCACCGCGCAGTCCGCCACCGCGCAGTCGGCCACCCCGGACCTGAGCAAGGCCGACGACCGGTCGCAGGCCACCGAGGAGCCCGCGCAGCAGGAGCCGGCCGCGCGCCCGGCGCCCGTGGCCGCCCCGGCGGCGCAGGCGGCCGAGAGCGCCCCGCGCTCCTCCGGCGCCGACCACAACGTGCAGGCCGCCAAGATCATCGGCCTGGCGCAGGAGATGGCCGACCGGGTCACCGGCGAGGCCAAGAGCGAGGCCGACCAGCTGCTGGCCGAGGCCCGCACCCAGTCCGAGACGATGGTCGCCGACGCGAAGACGAAGGCCGACGGCCTCGTCGGTGACGCCCGCACCCGGTCGGAGGCCATGCTGGCCGACGCCAAGACCCGGGCCGACACCCTGCAGCGGCAGGCCAAGGAGAAGGCCGACGCCCTGGCCGCCGACGCCGAGCGCAAGCACGCCGAGCAGATGGCGACCATCGGCAACCAGCGCACCACGCTGGAGAAGCAGCTCGACGAGCTCCGCACCTTCGAGCGCGAGTACCGCACGCGCCTGAAGACCTACCTGGAGTCGCAGCTGCAGGAGCTGGGCCAGCGTGGCTCGGCCGCGCCGGCCGGGGGTGCCCAGGCGTCCTCCGGCTCGTCGAGCTCCTCGACGAGCAGTGCCGCCTCCTCCTCGGGTGCGGCCGGCTACGGTGCGCGCGCCGACCAGGGCAACTGAGCCTGAGCGGTCGTGCTCATCCTCGCCCTCGGCGGCGTCGTCCTGGGCTTCGCCTTCCTGCTCCTCTCGCTGCTGACCGACAACGCGGCGTGGGCGTACGGCTGCATCGCCGTGTGCGTGGCCGCCGGGGTCGTCCTCGTCCTCGACGTGCTGCGGCGGCGGCGCCCGTCGGCCACCGGCCAGGGGGATGCCCCGCGGGACGCACCCCCCGCCGCTGAGCCGGGGACCCCGTCGGGCGAGCCCGCCGGGGACGTCGCGGCGGCCCCCGGCACCGACGCCACGGCGACGACCCCCGTCACGGGGACCACCGCCGACGACCGGGTCGACCGGGGCGAGGGGCCGACCGAGATCATCGCCGCCGACCGGGCCGCGGGCACCACCCCGACCCTGACCACCCCGGAGACCACCCGGGATGTTGGCCCCGACCCGGACCGCGACGTCCGCACCGACGGCGGTGACGCGCCGACCCAGCAGATCCCCGCCGTGCCGGACGACGAGGTCAGCGCTGCTGAGCTGCTCGCCGAGCCCGCGGGTCGGCACGGCCGACCGGCCGAGGAGGAGCCCGCACCCGTCGTGGCGCAGGACGAGCCCGACGTCGAGGACCCCACCTCGCAGGACGGCGCCACCGCGGCCGCCAGCGAGGCCGAGGTGCTCGTGGTCGACGAGCGGCCCCGCTTCCACGTCGCGGGCTGCTCCTGGCTGGCGGACCGGGAGACGATTCCGCTGCCCGCCCGCGAGGCGGTCGACCTCGGGTTCTCCCCGTGCGCGGTGTGCCGGCCCGTCGCCGCCCTCGCCCGCGGCTGAGCACCTCCCGGCGCGCGGTAGCATCGTCCGCGGCGTCGATCCGGCCATCACCGGGGAGCCTCCGGAAGAACGGCACGGTCCCCCGGGGGACCACGCCCAGTAGAACCGGACGGGTGGGCCCGTCACAGCCCGCAGCGAGAGGTCGTGCCCCGGCCGGACCGGGTCGGCGCGCGGCAAGCGGGGTGGTACCGCGGAGCGGGCGCAGCAGCGCCGGCGTCGTCCCCGTGCCGAGGCTCGACGGCACGAGGAGCGCGACGTGACCTACCCCCTGGTGGACCTGGCCGGCAGCGGCGCGGGCACCCCCGCCCTGCCCGCGGTCGAGGAGGCGGTGCTCGCCGCCTGGCGGACCGACGGCACCTTCCAGGCCAGCATCGACGCCCGCGCGCAGGCGGAGGAGTACGTCTTCTACGACGGGCCCCCGTTCGCCAACGGCCTGCCCCACTACGGCCACCTGCTCACCGGCTACGTCAAGGACGTGGTGCCGCGCTACCAGACCATGCGCGGCCGCCGGGTCGAACGCCGCTTCGGCTGGGACTGCCACGGCCTGCCCGCCGAGGTGGAGGCCGAGAAGCAGCTCGGGATCAAGGACAAGTCCGAGATCGACGACATGGGCGTGGCCGCGTTCAACGCCGCGTGCCGGTCGTCGGTGCTGCGCTACACCGACGAGTGGCGCGACTACGTCACCCGCCAGGCCCGCTGGGTCGACTTCGAGCACGACTACAAGACCCTCGACACCGACTTCATGGAGTCGGTGATGTGGGCGTTCAAGGCGCTGTGGGACAAGGGGCTGGTCTACTCCGGCTTCCGGGTGCTGCCGTACTGCTGGCACGACCAGACCCCGCTGAGCAACCACGAGACCCGCATGGACGACACCTACCGCCAGCGGCAGGACCCGGCGGTGACGGTGGCGCTGCCGCTGCACGCCCCGGGCTCGGTGCTCGACGGGGCGCGGGCCCTGGTGTGGACGACGACGCCGTGGACGCTGCCGTCCAACCTGGCCGCCGCGGTGCACCCCGAGATCGAGTACGTGCTGGTCCGCGGCGCCGACGGCGAGCGCTACGTCCTCGCCGACGCCCGGCTGGGCCACTACGCCCGCGAGCTCGGGGACGCACCCGAGGTGCTCTCCCACCACGCGGGCACCGAGCTGCTCGGCCTCGCCTACGACCCGCCCTACGACTTCTTCGTCGGCCGGGAGCACGCGCACCGGGTGCTCGCCGCGGACTACGTCACCACCACCGACGGCACCGGGATCGTCCACATCGCCCCCGCCTTCGGCGAGGAGGACAAGGTCGTCACCGACGCCGCCGGCATCGAGCCGGTGGTGCCCGTCGACGCCGGCGGGCGCTTCACCACCGAGGTGCCCCCGTACGCGGGGATGCAGGTCTTCGAGGCCAACCCCGTCATCATCGGCGACCTCCGCGACGCCGGGCTGCTGCTGCGCCGCGAGACCTACGACCACCCGTACCCGCACTGCTGGCGCTGCGGGAACCCGCTGATCTACAAGGCCGTGTCGAGCTGGTTCGTCGCCGTGACGCAGTTCCGCGACCGGATGGTCGAGCTCAACCAGGAGATCACCTGGGTGCCCGAGCACGTCCGCGACGGCCAGTTCGGCAAGTGGCTCGAGGGCGCCCGTGACTGGTCGATCAGCCGGAACCGCTACTGGGGCAGCCCCATCCCGGTGTGGACCTCCGACGACCCGGCCCACCCCCGGGTCGACGTCTACGGCTCCCTCGACGAGCTCGAGCGCGACTTCGGGGTGCGCCCGACCGACCTGCACCGCCCGTTCGTCGACGAGCTGACCCGGCCCAACCCCGACGACCCCACGGGCCGCTCGACCATGCGCCGGGTGCCGGAGGTGCTCGACTGCTGGTTCGAGTCCGGCTCGATGCCCTACGCCCAGGTGCACTACCCGATGGAGAACCAGGCGTGGTTCGACTCGCACAACCCGGGTGACTTCATCGTCGAGTACAACGGCCAGACCCGCGGCTGGTTCTACACGCTGCACGTGCTGGCCACGGCGCTGTTCGACCGGCCCGCGTTCCGCACCGTCGTCGCCCACGGCATCGTCCTCGGCGACGACGGGCTGAAGATGAGCAAGTCCAAGCGCAACTACCCCGACGTGTCCGAGGTGTTCGACCGCGACGGCTCCGACGCCATGCGCTGGTTCCTCATGGCCAGCCCCATCCTGCGCGGGGGCAACCTCGTGGTCACCGAGCAGGGCATCCGCGAGGGGGTGCGCCAGGCGCTGCTGCCGCTGTGGAACACCTGGGGGTTCCTGCAGCTCTACGCGGAGCGGCCCGGGCGGTGGCGGACCGGCTCGACCCACGTGCTGGACCGGTACGTGCTGGCCAAGCTGGCCACCACCCGGGAGCAGATGACCCGCGCGCTCGACGCCCACGACATCGCCGGGGCGTGCGACGCGCTGCGGTGGTTCGCCGACGCGCTGACCAACTGGTACGTGCGCCGGTCGCGGTCGCGGTTCTGGGCGGGCCAGGACGAGCAGGCCGGGGGGTCCGGCGACGACGCCTTCGACACCCTGCACACCGTGCTCGAGGTGACGTGCCGGCTCGCGGCCCCGCTGCTGCCGCTCAGCGCGGAGGCGGTGTGGCGCGGCCTGACCGGGGAGCGCTCGGTGCACCTCACCGACTGGCCCGCGGCCGACGAGCTGCCCGCCGACGACGAGCTGGTGTCCACCATGGACGAGGTCCGGGCGGTGTGCTCCACCGTGCTGGGGCTGCGCAAGGCCGCCGGGCTGCGGGTGCGGCTGCCCCTGGCGAGCGTCACCGTCGCGACCCCCGACGCGGCGCGGCTGGCCCCGTTCGCCGACCTGGTCGCCGACGAGGTCAACGTCCGCCACGTCGAGCTCAGCGACGACGTCGCCCGCTTCGGCCGCTTCGAGCTGGCCGTGAACGCGCGGGCCTGCGGGCCCCGGCTCGGCAAGGACGTGCAGACCGTCATCCGGGCGGTCAAGGCGGGGGACTGGGCGGAGGGCCCCGAGGGCACCGTCGTGGCCGCCGGGATCACCCTTCTGCCCGGGGAGTTCACCCAGCGCCTCGTGGCCGCCGAGCCGGACTCGACCGCGGCGCTCCCGGGCGGCGCGGGGCTGGTGGTGCTCGACACCGCGGTCACCCCGGAGCTCGAGGCCGAGGGCTGGGCGCGCGACGTCATCCGCCGGCTGCAGGAGGCGCGCCGCGAGGCGGGCCTGGCCGTGTCCGACCGGGTGGTGCTGCGCCTGGCGGTGCCCGAGGCGCTGCGCGGGCGGGCGGAGACCCACCGCGACCTCGTGGCCCGGGAGGTCCTGGCCACCGAGGTCGAGCTGCTCGACGCCGGCGACGCCCTGGCGGTCGACATCGGGGACGGGGCCAGCGCCGCGCTGACCCGCGCCTGACCCGCGGCGCCTAGGGTCGGCCGGGAGGGTCGACGGGGGCAGTGCAGCTCCCGGGCCCGCAGGGAGGCACCGTGGCCGCACCGAGACCGGTCGTCGTCGTCGGCACCGGCGACACCAAGGGCACCGAGCTGCGCTACGTCCGTGACCGGGTGGTCGCCGCCGGTGCCCCGGCCGTGCTGGTCGACGTCGGCACCACCTCCCGCGACGGGGTCGGTGACGTCAGCCCGGCCGAGGTCGCCGCCCACCACCCCGACGGTCCCGACGCGGTGTTCGGCACCGACCGGGGTGAGTCGGTCGAGGCCATGGCGGTCGCCCTCGAGGGCTACCTGCTGGACCACGTCGACGAGCTCGGCGCGGTGCTCGGCATCGGCGGCTCCGGGGGCACCGCCCTGGTGACCCGGGCGATGCGCGCCCTGCCGGTCGGCCTGCCCAAGATCATGGTGTCCACCGTGGCCAGCGGCGACGTCGCGCCCTACGTCGGCCCGTCCGACATCGCGATGCTGTACTCCGTCGCCGACGTGGCCGGGCTCAACCGGATCACCCGGACCGTGCTCGCCAACGCCGCGCACGCCGCGGCCGGCACCGTGCTCACCCCCGCGCCCGAGGTGGCCGACGACCGTCCCGCGGTGGGCGTGTCGATGTTCGGGGTGACGACCCCCGCCGCGGTGCGGGTGGCCGAGCTGCTCGGTACGGACCACGAGGCGCTCGTCTTCCACGCCACCGGCACCGGCGGCCGGTCGATGGAGAAGCTGGCCGCCTCCGGGATGCTGCAGGGGGTCGTCGACCTGACCACCACCGAGGTCGCTGACCTGCTCGTCGGCGGGGTGTTCAGCGCCGGGGAGTCCCGGCTCGACGTGCTCGCCGCGACCGGCCTGCCGTGGGTCGGGTCGGTCGGCGCTGTCGACATGGTGAACTTCGGGGCGCGGGAGACGGTCTCGGAGGTGTTCGCGGACAGGCTGTTCCACGTGCACAACGCGAACGTCACCCTGATGCGCACGACGCCGGAGGAGAACACCCGGATCGGGCGGTGGATCGCGGGCAAGCTCAACGCGAGCACGGGGCCGGTGCGGCTGCTGGTGCCCGTGGGCGGCGTGTCGGCGCTCGACGCCCCCGGCCAGGCGTTCCACGACCCCGAGGCCGACGCGGCGCTGCTCGACGCCCTCGAGGCCACCTTCGTCCCCACCGCCGAGCACCGGCTCGTCCGCCTGCCCTACCACGTCAACGACCCGGAGCTGGCCGACGCTCTCGTCGCCGCCTACCGGGAGATCACCGGAGCCCAGCCGTGAGCCGTCGCCCCCGCTTCACCCGCGCCGAGCTGCTGGCCCGGCTGCGCGCCAAGGTCGACGCGCGCGTCCCGATCGTCGGTGGCGGCGCGGGCACCGGCATCTCCGCGAAGTGGGAGGAGGCCGGCGGGATCGACCTGATCGTGGTCTACAACTCCGGCCGCTACCGCATGGCCGGGCACGGCTCGCTGGCCGGGCTGCTGGCCTACGGCAACGCCAACGACGTCGTGGTCGAGATGGCCGACGAGGTGCTGGCCGTGGTGGAGCACACCCCGGTGCTGGCCGGGGTCAACGGCACCGACCCCTTCCTCGACACCGACCGGTTCCTGGCCCGGCTGCGCGACCTCGGCTTCGCCGGGATCCAGAACTTCCCCACCGTCGGGCTCATCGACGGCACCTTCCGGGCGAACCTGGAGGAGACCGGGATGGGCTTCGCCCAGGAGGTCGACGTCATCGCCGCGGCGCACGAGGCGGACATGCTCACCACCCCCTACGTGTTCTCGACCGACGACGCGGTGGCCATGACCGAGGCCGGCGCCGACGTCGTCGTCTGCCACCTCGGCCTGACCACGGGCGGCAGCATCGGCGCGGGCACCGCCCGGGGGCTGGCCGACTGCGTCCCGGAGATCGACGCGTGGGTGGCCGCCGCCCGGGACGTGCGCCCCGACGTGATCGCCCTGGTGCACGGCGGGCCCATCTCCTCGCCGGCCGACGCGCAGTGGGTGCTGCGCGAGTGCCGGGCCGTGGACGGCTTCTACGGCGCCTCGTCGATGGAACGGCTGCCGGTGGAGCAGGCGCTCAGGGCCCGCACCGAGGAGTTCCTGGCCATCACGTTCGAGCCCGGCCCCGACGCCGCCGGCACCCCCGACCCCGAGAGCCAGGAGCAGCCGTGACCGGGTCCTTCGTCACCCACGACGCCGTCGTCCGCGACCAGCTCGACTGGGGGGTGCTCGGCTGGGTGGTCACCCCGTCGACGGCCCCCGGAGCCCCGCTGGCCGTCCTCGACGTCACCATCGCGCCGGGGCAGGGGCACGACTTCCACCGCCACCCCGTGCAGCACGAGGTCATCACGGTGCTCTCCGGGCACGTCGAGCAGTGGGTGGACACCGAGCGGCGCGTCCTGGAGGTCGGCGAGGCGGTCCACGTGCCCGCGGGCACGGTGCACGCCACGTTCGTCCCCGCCGACGCCGACGGCCCCGCGCACCTGCACGTGGTGCTCACCCCCAGCACGGGGGAGTCGGGCTACGAGGCCGTCGACGTCGCGGGCGAGCAGCCCTGGTCGTCGCTGCGCTGATCCTGCAGCGCCGGGTGGGGCGCCCGTCCTAGTGGGCGGCGGCGGGCGCAGCCTGCCCGGTGGGGAGCACGCCGGAGGGGAGCAGCAGGCCGGTCAGCAGCGCACCGGCGACGAAGATCGACCCGGAGACCAGGAACGCGGTGGTGAACCCGTCGACGGCGCCGTCGATCGCGGCCCGCGGCCCGGGGTTGGCGGCCACGTAGCCCGTCGTCGCGGTGGCGGCCACCGTGGACAGCAGCGCGGTGCCGATGGAGCCGCCGACCTGCTGCATCGTGTTCACCATGGCCGAGGCGACCCCCGCGTCGCGGCCCTCGACCCCCGAGGTGGCCGAGGAGATCGCCGGGGCGAAGATCAGGCCGAAGCCCAGGCCGAGGACGACCAGGGACGGCAGCACCCCGGTCGCGTAGCCGGACCCGGCGTCGAGCTGGGCCAGCCAGAACATGCCCGCCGCCCCCAGCGCCATGCCCAGCGGCAGCAGCGGCCGGGGCCCGGTGCGGGGCAGCAGCGCGATGTTGGCGCTGGTCGAGGACACGACGATGCCCGCGGTCAGCGGCAGGAAGCTCACCCCGGTCACGATGGGCGAGAAGCCCTTGACCAGCTGCAGGTAGTAGGTCAGGAACAGGAACACCGCGAAGATGGCGATCGCGGACATGCCCACCGCGGCGTAGCAGGTGCCCCGCACCCGGTCGACGACGACGTGCAGCGGCAGCAGCGGGGCCGCGACGGTGCGCTGCACCAGGACGAACGCGACGAGCAGCACCACGCCGACGACGAGGCTCACCACCGTCACCGTGTCCGACCAGCCCTTGGTCGCGGCCTCGGAGAACCCGTAGACCAGACCGAACAGGCCGGCCGAGGCGAGCAGCGTGCCGGGGATGTCCAGCTTGGGCCGGTGCGGCGAGCGGGAGTTGACCATGAACACGACGGCCCCGGCGACGGCGCCGGCGGCGAAGAGCAGGTTCACGTAGAGGCACCAGCGCCAGGAGAGCCACTCGGTGAGGAAGCCGCCGAGCACCAGACCGACGGCGCTGCCGCCGCCCGCCACCGCCCCGAACACCCCGAACGCCTTGGAGCGCTCCTTCGGGTCGGAGAAGGTGGTGGCCAGGGTGGCGAGCGCGGCGGGGGCCAGCAGCGCACCGAAGATGCCCTGCAGGGCCCGCGCGCCGACGAGGACGCCGAACGACTCGGCCGCCCCGCCCAGCGCGGAGGCCAGCGCGAACCCGACCAGGCCGATGATGAACGTCTTCTTGCGGCCGAACAGGTCGCCGAGCTTGCCGCCCAGCAGGAGCAGGCTGCCGAAGCTCAGCGCGTAGGCGGTGACGATCCACTGCCGGTCGGTGTCGGCGAAGCCGAGGTCGCGCTGCGCCGAGGGCAGCGCGATGTTCACGATGGTGGCGTCGAGCACCACCATCAGCTGGGCCACCGCCACCACGACGAGGACGAGCCAGCGGCGGGGGTCGGGCTCGGCAGCGCCCGCGGACTGCGACGTCCGGGCTGGGGGCGCCGCGGCGGCCGGGTCGTCCTTGCGCAGGTCGGGCTGGGTCACGAGGGGCCTTCCGGGCAGCACGGCCTCGCGAGGCCGTGGGTGGGGTCGGCGCCGAGGGGGCACCGGACCGGGTGGACGGGGGAGCACACGGCCGGGTCGGGGGACCGCACGTCCGGGGAAGGCAACGCTGCCTCGCCCCCCGATCTTCCCCCACCCGGCCCGGACCCGCCGCCCACGCCTGCGGGGCCGGTCCTGTCGGGGTGGTGCGGCACGATCGCGGCGTGGTCCCCGCTCCCGCCCCGTGGTTCTGGCTGCAGCCCGCCGTCACCGGCCTGGCCGCGCTGCTGGTGCTGCTCGGGGCGGCCCTCACCGTCCGGCAGCGCCACCGGGCCGACCGCAAGGACCAGTGGTGGAAGCGCACCCAGTGGGCCTTCGACCTGCTCCTGGCGGGGGACCAGGACGGCGTGGTGCTGGGGCTGCAGGTGCTCTCCCAGCAGGCCCTGGCCACGGCGGCGGACCGGGAGGACGCCCAGTTCATCGCCGACGTCGTCGCGCCGCTGGTGGACGAGTACCTCGCGCAGGTGGACACTGGGGAGGACCTGGCCGAGGACCCCGACGACGGGGCCCGCGCCGATCCCGCCGGGGACGAGGAGCAGCCGTGAGCACCACCGAGCAGCGCCACGCCGGTCCCGACGCGCCCCGCACCGCCGCGGCCGACGGGGGCAGCGCCCGCACGCCGTCGCGCCGGGTCGCCGTGGCCGCGGCCCAGGTCATCGTGGCCACCGACCGCAAGCTGGGTCGTGAGACCCCCGAGGAGGTCCGCCGCCTCGCCCGGGGCAGCCTGCGCCGCTCGGCCTGAGCCCCGTCCCGCGCCGCTAGCCCTGGGCCGTGCGCAGCCTGTCGGTGGCCGCCGCGACCACGGCCCGCAGCTGGTCGGTCGGCAGCGGGTCGAGCCCGACCACGACGACCTGCACCGCCGCGCTCCCGACGACCGCCACCACCACGTCGAACACCGCGGCCACGCCCTGGCTGGTCCCCACCACGCGCAGCGCCGTCACCGCGTCGGCCCCCAGGCCGTCGGTGGACGCGTCCAGGCCGTCGAGGGCGCCGAGGGTGTAGCTGCCGGGCACCCCGTCGGCGTCGGTGGAGGTGAAGCGGGCGCAGCCGGCGGCCGTGTCGCGGACCGCGGCCAGGGCGTCGAGCGCCCCCCGGCCCGGCCAGCTGGCCACGTCCTCGGTGACGCTGGTGAACGCGTCCGCCCCGGTGAAGCTGCGCTGCGCCCGGCCGGCCGGGTCCGCGGCCAGCCCGGCCACCGGGTCCAGCACCCGCCCGCACGCCGGCGGGGTGGTGGTGCCCACGACCGACGTCGAGCCCTCCGGGGCCGGCGCACCCGGGGTGGCGGGCGCGGAGGTCGTCGGGTCCCCGGCCGGGTCGGACCCGGTGTCGTCCACCGCGAACCCGGCCGGCAGCGCGGTGACGGGCAGCAGCGCCGCGGTGAGCGCGTCCCCACCCAGCACGCGGCCCGTCGTCGCGGCGGGCAGCGGGGGCTGGGCGGGCAGCGGTGCGGGCGCGGCCACCGACGACGTCGCGGCCGGGTCGGTCGTCGTGGTGCCCGCCGCGCCCGGGGCGGGGTCGGCCGAGCCGCAGCCGGCCACGACGAGCACCGCCACCTCGGCCGCGCCCGCCTACACCCGCGCGCGCAGCCCCGTCACGACGACCACGCGACCCGGTTGGTGACGTCCTGGGCGAGCACCAGCCGGTCCGCGGTGCGGGTGTAGACCTGCCTGCCGGCCAGCTGCACCGAGCCGGCCACGGGCAGCGGTCGGCGCAGGTCGAGGGTGAGCTCCCCGGTGCCCTGCATCGGGTAGGAGTCCACCGAGAACGTGGTGCCGCCGCTGTCGGGCAGCGTCCAGGTGTTCGACAGCGGGGTCTGGGCCAGCGCGACGCCGAGGCGCACCGTGCTGCCCGCCACCTCCAGCAGCGTCACGGTCAGGTCCTGGCGCAGCGGCAGGCCGAGGCTGTCCAGCTGCTGGCTGACGGTCCACCGCGCCCCGGTGCCCACCGCCGCGGCGGGCAGCGCGACACCCAGCCCCACGGCCTGCCGCAGGGCCTGCTCCACCGCCGAGCGCGCGGTGTCGAGCGCCGCGGCGGCCGGGGTGATGGCCAGCGTGGCGACCGCGGCGCTGGGGGCGACGGCGAGGGAGGCGCCCGAGCCGGCCTCCGCGGCGAGCGCCTGGGTGAGGATGGCGTCGGGGCTGGTGGGGGTGCCGAGCGCCAGGTCGACCGGCCGCAGCCCCGACGGGTCCGCCGCGGCCCGCGGGGTGGCGGTCATCGGCACGGACACCTCGGGGCTCGACAGGTCCACCGGGTCCTGCGTGCCCACCGTCTGCACGATGCCCGCCCGCGTGGTCAGGGTGACCTGCTGGGACGGGCCGAGGTCGAGGGCCAGCACCCGCCGCGGCTCCTGGCCCGGGTCGCTGACCACGACCGAGACGGGCGCCACCGGCACCGTCGCGGTGTCGGCCTGCGCCGGGGCCGCCGAGCCGGACGCGGCGGGACCGGAGGACGCAGCAGACCCGGAGGACGCGGCGGAGTCGGCGGACCCGGAGGTCGCGGTGGACGGGCCCGCCCCGTCCGTCGCGGACGAGCACCCGAGGGCGAGCAGCGGCACCGCCAGCACGGCCACCAGGGTGGCCCGTCGGGGGCCCGGCAGGGTCGTCGGCGTCACTGGACCCACGGTAGCGGTCGAGGGGTGCGCGACCCCCCGGCGCGCACCTGGGAGGATGGGGTCCCGGCACGTCGTCGTGGTGGGTCAGGGGTCGGACGACGCGAGGGGCGGTGCAGGCGTGGCGCTGGAGGTGGTGCTCGGCGCCGGGGCCGTCGTGCTGCTCGTCGGGGTCCTCGGCGCGCGGGCCTCGTCCCGGGTGGGGCTGCCCGCCCTGCTGGGGTTCCTGGCCATCGGGCTGCTGCTCGGCGAGGCCGGGCTCGGCGTCGAGTTCTCCGACGCGCGGCTGACCGAGGAGCTCGGGATCGCCGCGCTGGTGCTCATCCTCACCGAGGGCGGCATGACCACCCGGTGGTCGTCGGTGCGGCCCTCCCTGGGGCTGGGCGTCGCGCTCTCGACCGTCTCGGTCGCGGTGAGCATCGGCGTGCTCGGGGTCGCCCTGCACCTGCTGCTCGGCCTGGACTGGCGCATCGCTCTGCTGTGGGGGGCCGTGCTCTCCTCGACCGACGCCGCCGCGGTGTTCAGCGTGCTGCGCGGCCTGGCGGTGCGCCGGCGCCTCGTCGGGGCCCTCGAGCTCGAGTCGGGGCTCAACGACGCGCCGGTGTTCATCGCCGTGGTCATCTTCGCGGGCACCGGGCCCATCGCCTGGTGGACGCCGGGCCTGGTCGTCGTCGAGCTCGCCGTCGGCCTCGGGGTGGGCCTGGCGCTCGGCAACGGCGGGGCGTGGGTGCTGCGCCGGGTGGCGCTGCCGGCCACCGGGCTCTACCCGCTGGCCGCGGTCGCGGTCTGCGTGCTCAGCTACTCCGGCGCCACGCTGCTGCACGGCTCCGGCCTCATCGCCACCTACGTCTGCGCCCTGGTGCTCGGCAACTCCCACCTGCCGCACCGGGCGGGCACGGTCTCCTTCGCCGAGGGGCTGGGCTGGCTGGCCCAGATCGGGCTGTTCGTGCTGCTGGGCCTCTACGCCTCGCCGGAGCGCCTCGGCGCCGTGCTGCTCGAGGCGGTGGTGGTGGCCGCGGTGCTGCTGCTGCTCGCCCGTCCGCTGTCGGTGCTGGCCGCGGCGGTCCCGCTACGGGTGCCCTGGCGCGAGCAGGGGTTCCTCGCGCTGGCCGGCCTGCGCGGGGCGGTGCCGATCGTGCTGGCCACCATCCCGCTGGTCGAGGGGGTGCCCGGGGCGCAGCGGCTGCTGGACGTGGTGTTCGTCCTCGTGGTGGTGCTCACCCTGCTGCAGGGCAGCTCGCTGCCGCTGCTCGCGCGCTGGCTGGGTGTCACCGTGTCCGGCGAGGCGAAGGAGGTCTCCGTCGACGCCGCCCCGCTGGAGGACCTGGGGGCCGACCTGCTGCAGGTCCGGGTGCCCGCGGGCTCACGGCTGCACGGGGTGTACATCGCCGAGCTGCGGCTGCCCCGCGGCGCCACGGTCAGCCTGGTGGTGCGCGACGGCGCCGGGTTCACCCCCGAGCCGGGGACGCGGCTGCGGCGCGGTGACCAGCTCCTCGTCGTCACCACCTCGCCGGTGCGCCGGGAGGTGGAGGAGCGGATCCGGGCCGTCGACGCGGGCGGTCGCCTGGCCCGCTGGCGCGGGGTGACGGGGACCTCCTAGGCCCGCACGACCCGGCGGGTGGTCGGGGGGCCACCGCGGCGGCGTGGATGATGGGGTCGTGAGCGACGAGACCCGCGACGTCCCCGAGGAGGTCGCCCGCGAGGAAGCCGCCCGCGAGGAGGCTGCCCCCGAGGAGGCTGCCCCCGGGGCGGCCGGCCCCACCCGGACACGGCGCACCGTCGGCCTGCTCGCCCTCGTCGCGGTGGTCATCCTGGCCGCCGACGTCCTGGCCAAGGTGGTCGTGGTCGCCCAGCTCGCGCCCGCCCGGCCGGTGCGGCTGCTCGGCGGCGCGGTGTACCTCACCCTGGTGCGCAACCCCGGCGCCGCCTTCGGCCTCGCCACCGGGATGACGTGGCTGCTCAGCGTGGTCGCCCTCGTCGTCGTGGTCGTCATCGTGCGGATGGCGCGGCGGCTGCGGTCCGTCGGCTGGGCGTGGGGCCTGGGCCTGGTGCTGGGCGGCGCGCTGGGCAACCTCGTCGACCGGGTGTTCCGCGCCCCCGGCCTGCTGCAGGGCCACGTCGTGGACTACGTGTCGCTGTTCGCCCCCGACGGCAGCGTGTGGCCCATCTTCAACGTCGCCGACTCCGCCATCGTCAGCGGCGGCGTGCTCCTCGTCGCCCTGGCCCTGTTCGGCCGGGAGCCCGACGGCACCCGGTCGTCCTCGCGGGCGGACCGCGACGCCGCGGCGGGCGGCGCGGGTGGCTGACACCCGGTCCATGCCCGTGCCCGACGGCCTGGACGGGCTGCGGGTCGACGCGGGCCTCGCCCGGCTGCTGGGGCTCAGCCGCACCGTCGTCGCGGCGCTCGCCGCCGACGGCGGGGTCAGCCTCGACGGCACCGAGGTCGGCAAGTCCGACCGGCTCGTGGGCGGCGCGTGGCTCGAGGTCACCCTGCCCCAGCCCGAGCCCGGCCCCGACGTGGTCGTCGGCGAGCCCGTCGACGGGCTCGAGGTGCTGCTGGCCGACGAGCACGTCGTCGTCGTGGACAAGCCCGTCGGCGTGGCCGCGCACCCCAGCCCCGGGTGGACCGGGCCCACCGTCAACGGCGGCCTCGTCGCCGCCGGGTACCGGCTGGCCGCGGCGGGCCCGGCCGAGCGGCAGGGCATCGTGCACCGGCTCGACGTCGGCACCTCCGGGGTGATGGTCGTCGCCGTCAGCGAGCACGCCTACACGGTGCTCAAGCGGGCCTTCAAGGAGCGCACCGTCGAGAAGCGGTACCACGCCCTGGTCCAGGGCCACCCCGACCCGAGCAGCGGCACGGTCGACGCCCCCATCGGCCGGCACCCGCGCAGCGACTGGAAGTTCGCCGTCACCGCCGACGGCAAGCCCAGCGTCACCCACTACGACACCCTCGAGGCGTTCGGCGCCGCGAGCCTGCTCGACGTGCACCTCGAGACCGGTCGCACCCACCAGATCCGGGTGCACATGTCGGCGCTGCGCCACCCCTGCTGCGGGGACACCACCTACGGCGCCGACCCCACGCTCGCCGCCCGGCTGGGCCTGGCCCGCCAGTGGCTCCACGCCCGCACCCTCGGCTTCGCCCACCCCGCCGACGGCCACGCGGTCCGGGTCAGCAGCGAGTACCCGGCCGACCTCGCGCACGCCCTGGCGGTGCTGCGCGACGCCGACGGCTGAGCCGCGCGGTGGTGCGCACCGTGCTCGCGGCCCTCGTGGTCGTGGCGGGGGTGGTCGGGCTGGGCGCGGCGACCCCGGTGCGCCCGCCCGCCACCCCGACCGTGTCCCTGGGCCCCGACCAGGGGGCGCCGGTCGCCGACGTCCTCGCCGCGGCCGGCACCGCGCTGGCGGCCGTGCCCGCCGACGACCCCCGGTGGGCGCTGGTCTCGCTGACCGCGGGGCTGACGCCGGCGGCCGCGGCGCCGCTGCTGGGCGACGTGCGGGTGTCCCGGGTGCTGCTGCACCTGGCGCTGGACCGGGTGCAGACGGCGGTGGTCGCGGTGGACACCGCGGGGCAGCGGGCCCCCCAGGTGGTGCTCGACGACGCGGCGTCCCGGGCGGCGGCCACCCAGGCGGCCGCGGCGAGCACGTCCCCGCGGCGGGCCGGGGCCACCGCGGCGGCGGAGGCGGCGGGGCTGCGGGCGGGGTGCGCCTGCGTGGTCGGCGTCGTCGTCCGCGGCGACGGCCGCGGGCGGCGGGAGCTGGCGCGGGCCGCGGGCGTCCGGTCGGTCGACCCGGCCCCGGCGGGCACGTCGTGGGGCTCGCTGGCGGTGCGCCCGCTGCTGCCCGAGCAGACCGGGGTGGTGGGCCCGGGCCCCGACGACGGGCCGGTGCCGCCGTGAGCCACCCGGGCTCGTCGGACCGGGGCTGCGGCCCCTACCCTCACCGGGCACCCGCAGCACCCCGAGACCTCAGAAGGACGGCCCCGACGTGAGCAAGGTTCTGACCTCCCTCCCGACCGGCAAGCGTGTCGGGATCGCGTTCTCCGGGGGTCTGGACACCTCGGTGGCGGTCGCCTGGATGCGCGAGAAGGGCGCGGTGCCGTGCACCTACACCGCCGACATCGGGCAGTACGACGAGACCGACATCTCCGGGGTCCCCGACCGGGCCAAGGCCTACGGCGCCGAGATCGCCCGCGCCGTCGACTGCCGCACCCAGCTGGTGGAGGAGGGCCTCGCCGCCATCGCCTGCGGGGCGTTCCACGTCCGCTCCGGCGGGCGCACCTACTTCAACACCACCCCGCTGGGCCGTGCCGTCACCGGCACGATGCTGGTGCGCGCGATGCACGAGGACGGCGTGGACATCTGGGGCGACGGCTCGACGTTCAAGGGCAACGACATCGAGCGGTTCTACCGCTACGGCCTGCTGGCCAACCCCGAGCTGCAGATCTACAAGCCGTGGCTCGACGCGGACTTCGTCGCCGAGCTGGGGGGCCGGGCGGAGATGAGCCAGTGGCTCACCGAGCGCGACCTGCCCTACCGGGACTCGCAGGAGAAGGCGTACTCCACCGACGCGAACATCTGGGGCGCCACCCACGAGGCGAAGACCCTGGAGCACCTCGACGTGTCGCTGGAGACCGTCCAGCCGATCATGGGCGTGCGCTTCTGGGACTCGGCCGTGGAGATCCCCACCGAGGACGTCACCCTGCGCTTCGAGGCGGGGCGACCGGTCGCCATCGACGGGCAGCGCTACGACGACCCCGTCGCCCTGGTCGACGCGGCCAACCGCATCGGCGGCAGGCACGGGCTGGGCATGTCCGACCAGATCGAGAACCGCATCATCGAGGCCAAGTCGCGCGGCATCTACGAGGCGCCGGCCATGGCCCTGCTGCACGTGGCCTACGAGCGGCTGGTCAACGCGATCCACAACGAGGACACCGTGGAGCAGTACCACGGGCAGGGTCGTCGGCTGGGTCGGCTGCTCTACGAGGGCCGCTGGCTGGACCCGCAGGCCCTGATGATCCGCGAGTCGATCCAGCGCTGGATCGCCTCCCTGGTCACCGGCGAGGTGACCCTGCGGCTGCGGCGCGGCGAGGACTACACCGTGCTGGCCACGGAGGGCCCGGCGTTCTCCTACCACCCGGACAAGCTCTCCATGGAGCGCACGGACAACGCCGCGTTCGGCCCCGTCGACCGCATCGGCCAGCTCACGATGCGCAACCTCGACATCGCCGACTCCCGGTCCAAGCTCGAGCTCTACGCCTCCCAGCCGCTGGACCAGGGCCAGGTGCTGGTGGAGAACGGCACCCTCTACGGCGAGCTCGAGCCCGGCGGCGCGGCCCGGATCTCCCGCGGCGCGGCCGTCGGCGACGGCGAGGCGGCGCTGGACCAGGCGGCCATGGAGGCGGGCACCGACTGACCCGTCGGCCCCTCCCGTCGGGGCCTTGCGGCGTAGCCTTGGGTCGGGTCCTCCCGCCGGGTCCTTCCGCCGCGCAGTGACCTGGGACACACTCTGCGGTCATGACCACGCTGCAGGAGCGCCCCACCCCGACCCGGGAGCCCGCGCCCGAGCCGGACCTCGCCCGCCGCAACCACTGGGTGGCCCACGTCGCGCGCCACGCCCACGAGCGGCCCGACCACCCCGCCCTGCGCTGCCGCGGGGTGAGCACGACCTACGCGCAGCTGCACGACCGCGCGGCGCGGCTGGCCTCGGCCCTCGCACGCCGCGGGGTGTCCCGGGGCGACCGGGTGGCCCTGGTGACGACGAACCGCAGCGAGTTCGTCGAGGTGCTGCTCGCCGTCACCCGGCTGGGGGCGATCTCCGTCCCGGTCAACGCCCGGCTCACCCCACCCGAGGTCCGCCACGTCCTCGACGACTCCGGGGCGGGCGTGGTCGTCACCGAGACGGCGCTGCTGCCGCTCGTCACCGCGGCCCGGACGGGCGGCACCGTGCTCTGCGTGGCCGACGGCGGCGCGGTCGGGGCGGGCGCCGAGGTGCAGGACCACGGGGTGCAGGACCACGAGGTGCAGGACTACGAGGCGGCGCTGGCCGAGCCGGGGGAGCCCGCGCCGGCGGTCGACGTGCCCGAGGACGGTCCCGCGCTGATCATGTACACCTCCGGGACCACCGGTCACCCCAAGGGCGCGGTGCTCACCCACCTCAACCTGCTGAGCCAGTCCTTCACCGTGCTGTCCGCCTGGCGGGTGCCCGGCGCGGACACCGTCAACCTCTGCGCCGCCCCGGTCTTCCACATCGCGGCCGTCGGGTGCATCGCCCCGCTGCTGCTCGCGGGCGGCACCACCGTCATCCACCCCACCGGGGGCTTCGACGCCACCGACCTGCTCGACACCCTCGAGCGCGAGCGCATCACCACGCTGTTCCTCGTCCCCGCGCAGTGGCAGGTGGTGTGCGCCGACCCCACCGTCGCCTCGCGGGACCTGCGCCTGCAGGTGATCAGCTGGGGCGCCGCACCCGCGTCGGACACGCTGCTGCGCCGCATGTCCGAGGTGTTCCCCGACGCGCTCAACGTCGCGGTGTTCGGCCAGACGGAGTGCTCGCCCATCACCTGTGCGCTCGACGGGGCGGACGCGCTGCGCAAGGTCGGCTCGGTGGGCCTGCCCGTGCCGTCGGTCAGCGTGCGGGTGGTCGACGAGCAGATGCGCGACGTGCCCGCCGGCCAGGTCGGGGAGATCGTCTACCGCGGCCCGAACCTCATGCTCGGGTACTGGCAGGACCCCGAGGCCACCGCGGAGGCGTTCCGGGGCGGCTGGTTCCACTCCGGGGACCTCGTGCGCCGCGACGTCGAGGGGTTCGTCTACGTCGTCGACCGCCTCAAGGACATGATCATCTCCGGTGGGGAGAACATCTACTGCACCGAGGTGGAGAACGCGGTCGCAGCGCACCCCGGGGTGGCGGAGGTGGCCGTCATCGGCCGGCCGGACCCGCGCTACGGCGAGGTCCCCGTCGCGGTGGTCGCCGCGACCCCCGCCGGCGCGCCCGACGCCGCCGGGCTGCGGGAGTTCCTCACCGGCACCCTCGCCCGCTACAAGCACCCCGCGGCGGTGGTCGTCGTCGACGCGCTGCCCCGCAACGCGGGCGGCAAGGTCGTCAAGGGCGAGCTGCGCGCCCGACACGCGGGCTGAGCCCGGGGCCGGACGGGGGGCGCGACCGCCCTACCAGGCCTCGCGGGCCTGGTGCTCCGTGCGGCCCGAGCCGGCGCAGCGCTCGGAGGTCGGGTCGTCGGTGTCCCAGCGGGTCCGCTGGTGCTCCCGGTAGACCCACGGCTCGGCCACGGCGAGGCCGGTGCGGCCGCGGCCCGGGGCCACGGCGGGGACGGTCACGGCGACGGAGCGGAAGCAGGCGGGGCAGAAGCGGTCCGGCAGGGTCATGGGCGTGCTCCGGGTCAGCAGGGGTCGGCAGCGGCGGGCCGCGGTGGCTGGACGGTCCCACCGACCAGCGTGCGCCCGCCCCGTTGCTGCGGGTGGTCGTCCGTGTCACGAGCGTGTTGCCCGTGCCGACCGGCTCAGACCCGCCACTCCAGCGGCGGTGCGCCGGGCACGGCCCGCCACCGCACGGCCACGATGTCGGCGTCGACCCCGAGCTCGTAGAGCGTGTGCCCGCCCACGGTCACCCCGGGCGCGGGCGGGCCCTGGAACGGCGGCCGGGAGGAGAGGGTGGCCGCGCTCTTGGCCACCTCGGTGCCGTCGGCGAGCACGAGCACCAGCAGGGCGTCGGGCACGCCCGGGTAGCCCCCGGCCCCCGTCGCGACCTCGGTGTGGACCACGGCGGCCCGCGACCCGGCGGGCAGGGCGTGCCCGGCGGCGGCGTACAGCGCGTCGGCGGTCTCGACGACCTCGACGAGGGTGAGGGCCAGGCGACCGGCGGGACCGTCGGCCTCGAGCCGGTCCCCGACCCCCGGCCGGCGGTGCGTGGCGACCCGCCCGGGTGCGGGTACCGCCCCGGTGGTGGCCCAGGCCGCGGGCTGCGGCGGTCCCCACCCCGGCGGGGCCGTGACGGGTGGTGCTGCTGGTGGCGACGGTGCGCGTGGGACCGGTGGTGGTGCCGGTGCGCGAGCTGCCTCGCGCTCCCACGCCCCGACCCAGCCGCGCAGCGCCTGCTGGTCGCCCTCCACGCCCACGACCAGCCGCAACCCGGCCTGCTGCAGCCGGGCCAGCCGGACGACGGCCTCGGTGAGGCCCATCCCGGCCGCGGCCGCGAGCTCGTCCGCCGCCAGCCGTCCCCGGTCGGCCAGGGACCGGACCAGCCGCAGGTCAGCGGGGTCGGGGGGGCCTCCCGCGGCGGCCGGCCCCACCCCGGCGACGCCGCGCGGGGGCGGACCTGGGGGGGTGCTCACGCCGGCCACGGTACCCACGGCGCCGAGCCCCGCGACGGCCCGCCGCGGGGCTCGGGTCGGGGCGGGACCGTCGTGCCCCGGGCCTACACTCGGGCACTCCACCGGAGCCGGGGTGCGCGCCACGACACGCGACCGGGAGGTGGGCAGCCAGGTGGTCGGGTCGGGGTCGGGAGTGGTGCTGGTGAGCGACGTGCAGGTGGCCCCGGGGAGCGCACGCAGCGGCGCGGGGTCGTCGACCAGGACGGGGTCCTTCGTCCACCTGCACAACCACACCGAGTTCTCGATGCTCGACGGGGCCGCCAAGATCGAGCCGATGCTGGCCGAGGCCGCGCGGCTCGGGATGCCCGCCGTCGGCATGACCGACCACGGCAACATGTACGGGGCCAGCGACTTCTACACCAAGGCCACGGAGCTGGGCATCACCCCGGTCATCGGCATCGAGGCCTACGTCGCGCCGGAGTCGCGGTTCAACCTCAAGCGCGTGCTGTGGGGCGAGGCGAGCCAGAAGTCCGACGACGTCTCCGGCTCGGGTGCGTACACCCACATGACGATGGTCGCGGAGAACGCCACCGGTCTGCGCAACCTGTTCACCCTGTCCAGCCTGGCCTCGATCGAGGGCCAGCTGGGCAAGTGGCCCCGCATGGACGCCGAGATCATCGCCCGCCACGCCGAGGGCGTCATCGCCACCACCGGCTGCCCGTCCGGCGAGGTGCAGACGCGGCTGCGCCTGGGACACGACCGCGAGGCCCTCGAGGCCGCCGCGAAGTGGCAGGAGATCTTCGGCCCGGAGAACTTCTTCCTCGAGCTGATGGACCACGGCCTGTCCATCGAGCGCCGGGTGCGCGACGGCCTGCTCGAGATCGGCCGCCGCCTCGACATCCCCCCGCTGGCGACGAACGACTGCCACTACGTCACCAAGGACGCGGCCAAGAACCACGAGGCGCTGCTGTGCATCCAGACCGGCAAGACGCTGTCGGACCCCACCCGCTTCAAGTTCGACGGTGACGGCTACTACCTGAAGTCGGCGCAGGAGATGCGCGAGCTGTGGGACGACGAGGTGCCCGGCGCGTGCGACTCCACCCTGCTCATCGCCGAGCGCGTGCAGTCCTACGCCGACGTGTGGACCAAGCGCGACCTCATGCCCGTCTTCCCGGTGCCCGAGGGCGAGACGCAGGACAGCTGGCTGCGCAAGGAGGTCCTCACCGGCCTCGACGGCCGCTTCGCCGGGCGCGACGTGCCGCGGGAGTACACCGAGCGGGTCGAGTTCGAGCTGAAGGTCATCTCCGACAAGGGCTTCCCGGCCTACTTCCTCGTGGTCGGCGACCTGGTGCGCCACGCCAAGGAGGTCGGCATCCGGGTGGGCCCGGGCCGCGGCTCGGCCGCCGGGTCGCTGGTGGCCTACTCGCTGGGCATCACCAACATCGACCCCCTCGAGCACGGCCTGCTCTTCGAGCGCTTCCTCAACCCCGAGCGCCCGTCGGACCCCGACATCGACATCGACTTCGACGACCGCCGCCGCGGCGACATGGTCCGCTACGCCACCGAGAAGTGGGGCTCGGACCGGGTCGCGCAGGTCATCACCTTCGGCACCATCAAGACCAAGGCCGCCATCAAGGACTCCGCCCGGGTGCAGTTCGGCCAGCCCGGCTTCGCCATCGCCGACCGCATCTCCAAGGCGCTGCCGCCGCCGGTCATGGCCAAGGACATCTCGCTGGCCGGCATCACCGACCCCGGCCACGAGCGGTACAAGGAGGCCGCGGAGGTCCGGGCGCTGATCGAGACCGACCGCGAGGTCGGCGCCATCTACGAGACGGCCCGCGGCCTGGAGGGCCTGGTCCGCAACGCCGGCGTGCACGCCTGCGCGGTCATCATGAGCTCGCAGCCGCTGACCGACTCCATCCCGCTGTGGAAGCGGGCGCAGGACGGCGCCATCATCACCGGCTGGGACTACCCGTCCTGCGAGGCCATCGGCCTGCTGAAGATGGACTTCCTGGGGCTGCGCAACCTCACCGTCATCGGCGACGCGATCGAGAACCTCAAGGTCAACCGGGGCATCGACCTCGACCTCGACACCCTGCCGCTGGCCGACGAGGCGACTTACCAGCTGCTGGCCCGCGGCGACACCCTCGGGGTGTTCCAGCTCGACGGCGGGCCCATGCGGGACCTGCTGCGGCGCATGCAGCCCACCGGGTTCAACGACATCGTCGCCGTGCTCGCCCTCTACCGGCCCGGCCCGATGGGCATGAACGCCCACAACGACTACGCCGACCGCAAGAACGGCCGCCAGAAGGTCACCCCGATCCACCCGGAGCTCGAGGAGCCGCTGCGCGAGGTGCTCGCGGAGACCTACGGCCTGATCGTGTACCAGGAGCAGATCATGCGCATCGCGCAGGTCGTGGCCGGGTACTCGATGGGTCGCGCCGACATCCTGCGCAAGGCGATGGGCAAGAAGAAGCTCGAGGTCCTGGAGAAGGAGTACGACGGCTTCCGGGACGGCATGGCCGCCAACGGGTACTCCGAGGCCGCGACGAAGGCGCTGTGGGAGACGATCCTGCCGTTCGCCGGGTACGCGTTCAACAAGTCCCACGCCGCCGGGTACGGCCTGGTCAGCTTCTGGACGGCCTACCTCAAGGCGAACTACCCCGCGGAGTACATGGCCGGGCTGCTCACCTCGGTCGGCGACGACAAGGACAAGGCCGCGGTGTACCTGTCGGACTGCCGCCGCCTCGGCATCACCGTGCTGCCGCCCGACGTCAACTCCTCGGTGCACAACTTCGCCTCGGTGGGCGAGGACATCCGCTTCGGCCTCGGCGGGGTGCGCAACGTGGGGACCAACCTGGTCTCGTCCATCATCGCCTCGCGCACCGCGAAGGGGGAGTTCGCCGACTTCTCCGACTACCTGGCCAAGATCGACGCGGTGGCGTGCAACAAGAAGGCCATCGAGTCCCTGGTCAAGGCGGGGGCGTTCGACTCCATGGGCCACCCCCGCAAGGGCCTGCTGCTCGTGCACGCCGACGCGGTCGACTCGGTGATGACGACGAAGAAGGCCGAGGCGATCGGCCAGTTCGACCTGTTCGGCGGGGGCGACGACGGCGCCGGGCTCGGCAACGCCGACGTGTTCCGGGTGAAGGTGCCCGACGAGGAGTGGGACACCAAGCACCGCCTCGCCCTGGAGCGGGAGATGCTGGGGCTCTACGTCTCCGGGCACCCGCTGGACGGGGTGGAGCACCTGCTGGCGGCGAAGGCCGACACCACGGTGGTGAAGATCCTCGACGGCATCGCCGAGCGGACGATGGCCGACGGGGCGCAGGTCACGGTGGGCGGCATCCTTGCCTCGGTCAACCGCCGGGTGAACAAGAACGGCCTGCCGTGGGCGTCGGCGCAGATCGAGGACATGGCCGGCTCCATCGAGGTGCTGTTCTTCCCGCAGTCGTACTCGCTGCTCGGGGCGGACGTGGTCGAGGACGCCATCGTGCTGGTCCGCGCCCGGGTCTCGGTGCGCGACGACAAGATCTCGCTCATCGCCAACGACCTCCTGGTGCCCGACCTGGCCGCGGCCGGGGTGGCGCAGCCGGTCGTGGTGAGCCTGCCCGCGCGGCAGTGCGTGCCCGAGCGGGTGGACCAGCTCAAGCAGGTGCTCTCCAGCCACCCCGGCACCGCCGACGTCCACCTGCGGCTGGTGCGCGGCGCGCAGGACCCGATCGTGCTGCGCCTCGACGACCGGCTGCGCGTCACCCCGACGTCGGCGCTGATGGGCGACCTCAAGGCCCTGCTCGGCCCCGGCTGCCTGGGCTGACCTGCACGCCCCTTCCCGCGCCCCGCCCACTTTCGGCGGGGCCCGGCCGCCCCTCCGCGCGGTTCGCCCACATTTCGCCGCCCGGTGACGGCCCTCGCCGCGTTTCGCCCACTTACCGCTGCGCCCGCACGCCCCTGCCCGCGCTGTGCCCACTTCTCGCACTCCCGGCAGGGTTCCGCGGGACCGTGCGGCCGTCCTAGGGTCGGGCGGGTGAGCGACACCCGGACCCCACCGCCCTGGGAGCCCCCGGTCCACGGCACGGAGGCCGAGCACCTGCTGGGGGCGCTGGAGCGGCAGCGCGCCACGTTCCGGTGGAAGGCCGACGGGCTGGACGCGGCCGGTCTCGCCGTCACCGTGGGCGCGTCGGACCTGACGCTGGGCGGACTGCTCGCCCACCTGGCCGCCGTCGAGGACCTGTACGCCACGGCCCGGCTCGACGGCTCCGGGCACGAGCCGGCGTCGCAGGAGGAGTGGGACGGGGTCATCGCCGGCGCGGCGGGTCGGAGCCCCGCCGAGCTGTACTCCGCCTGGGACGCCGCGGCCGCCCGGGCCCGCAGCGCGTTCGCCGACCGTGCCGCCGCCGGCGGGCTGGACCAGGACGTGCACGTCGGCGCGCCGGACGGGACCCGGGCCAGCCTGCGCCGACTGCTGCTCGACCTGCTGGAGGAGTACGCCCGCCACACGGGGCACGCCGACCTGCTGCGCGAGACGGTCGACGGCCGCGTGGGCGAGGACCCGCCGGCGGACTGGCGGCCGTGAGCACCGAGCTGGGCAGCCAGCTGGCCGGCTACCTGCAGCAGGCGCGCGACGTCGTGGTGTGGAAGCTCGACGGGCTCCCCGAGCGCGACGTGCGCCGCCCCCTCACCCCGACGGGCACGAACCTGCTCGGACTGGTCAAGCACCTGGCGGGGGTCGAGGCGGAGTACCTCGGGTCGGTCTTCGGTCGGCCGTTCCCGGAGCCGTTGACGTGGCTGCGCGAGGACGCCGAGCCGGGCGCGGACCTCTGGGCGACGACGGAGGAGTCGCGGGCGGACGTGCTGGCGCTCTACCGCCGGGTGTGGGCCCACTCCGACGCCACCGTGGCCGCGCTGCCGCTCGACGCGGTGGGGGAGGTGCCGTGGTGGGCGCCCGCGTCCCGGCGGGTCACCCTCGGCCGCGTGCTGGTGCACCTCGTGGCGGAGACGCACCGCCACGCCGGTCACGCCGACGTCGTGCGCGAGCTCGTCGACGGCGCCGCGGGGCACCGGGCGGGGTCGTCCAACCTGCCCGACGTGGACGCCGCCGGGTGGGCGCGCCACCGGGCCCGGCTGCAGGACGTGGCGGACCGGTTCGGAGCGTGAGCACGGGCCGAACCGACCGGGTCCGGCCCGACGGCACGCTGCTGGAGACCCGCGTCAGGCGTTGTCCTCCCGCACCATGTCCGCGCACTTCTCGCCGATCATCATCGTGGTGATGCAGGGGTTGACCGAGACCAGGAACGGTTGCGCCGAGCCGTCCGCCACCCGCAGGTTGCGCACCCCCTTGACGCGCAGCCGGGCGTCGAGCGGGGTGGCGGGGTCGTCGTCGCGTCCCATGGGGACGGTCGCCGACGGGTGGTACACGGTGTTGTGGGTGGCCCGGACGTAGTCGGCGACCTCGTCGTCGGACTGCACGTCGGGCCCCGGCGCGAGCTCGGCACCCCGCCACGGCGTCATCGCGTCCTGGCCGACGATCTCGCGCGCCAGCCGGATCCCCGCGGTCATCACCCGGATGTCGTGCGGGTCGGTGAAGTAGCGCGGGTCGACCCTCGGCTTGTCGCGGTGGTCGATGGAGCGCAGCCGCACCGTGCCCTCGGACCGGCTGCGGGTGACGTTGGGGGTCAGGCAGAACCCGTTCTCCGTCGTCGGGTAGCCCTGCCGAAGGGTGTTCATGTCGAACGGGACGGACCCGAAGTGGTACATCAGGTCCGGCCGGTCGAGGCCCTCCTCGGTGGTGGTGAAGATGCCGATCTCCCACCACTGGGTGGACTCGGTCGGCATGGGCTGGGCGGCGTCCCAGGCGATGATCCCCTCGGGGTGGTCCTGCAGGGTGGAGCCGACGCCGGGGGAGTCGACGACCACGTCGAGGCCCGCCTCGCGCAGGTGCTCCGCGGGCCCGATCCCGCTGAGCATCAGCAGCTTCGGGGTGTCGATGGCCCCGGCGCAGACGACGACCTCGCGGCCGGCGGTGACCGTGGTGGTGTGCAGCCCGTCCGGCTCGACGTACGCCACGCCGGTGCACGTGGTGCCGTCGAGCACCAGCCGCTTCACGTGCACGTCGGTGCGGACGGTGAGGTTCGGCCGGGTCCGGGCGATGGGGTGGAGGTAGGCCGCGGATGCGCTGGCGCGGGTGCCGTCCTCGAAGGCGTTGATCTGGAAGAAGCCGGCGCCGTGGGTGACGGTGCTGCCGGTGTTGAACGCGGTGCGCGGGATGCCCGCCTGCTCGCACGCGTCGAGCAGCGCCACCCCGGCCGGGTTGCGCGGCGGGATGGTGCGCAGCGTGACGGGGCCGTCGTGGCCGTGGTGCTCGCCGCCGTCGAGGTTGCGCTCGAGCCGGCGGTACAGCGGCCAGGTGTCCTTCGCGCCCCACCCGGTGGCGCCCATCGCCTCCCACTCGTCGAGGTCCTCGGCCGGCGCCCAGAACGCGATGCACGAGTTGTGCGAGGAGCAGCCACCCATGACCTTGGCCCGCGCGTGGCGCAGGAACGAGTTGCCGTGCGGCTGCGGCTCCACGGGGTAGTCCCAGTCGTAGCCGGACTCGAGCAGCTGCATCCAGCGGGCGAGCTCGAGCACCTCCGGCTTGTCGGCGTCGGTGGGGCCGGCCTCGAGCAGGCACACCGTCACCGACGGGTCCTCCGAGAGCCGGGCGGCCACCACGGATCCCGCGGTGCCGCCGCCGACGACGACGTAGTCGAACGACTCGGGTGTGGCGCTCATGCGGTCTCCTCGGTCTCGACGCGGCGGTGCTCGGCGAGCGTCCCGGTCTTGTGGCGCTGGACGGTCCAGTAGTAGGCGAACCCCAGCACGGCGACGCCGCCGACGAACAGGATCGCGCCGTACTGCAGGTACCAGTGGTGGGGCTCGGAGTAGTCGTAGACCTCCTGGCGCGGCCAGCTCAGGTTGACCACCATGCCCGCCCCCCACAGCACGGCGAGGACGTTGACGGCCAGGCCCCAGCGGCCGAGACCGAAGTGGCCCTCGGTGCGCGCCCCGGGCAGCGGCCAGCGGCCCCGCAGCCGGGCGATGAGCATCGGTCCGGTCACCAGCAGGTACGCGGTGTAGATGATGATGATGGCGAGGCTGGTGACGAGGGTGAAGATCTGCGGCTGGCCGATGTTGACCACGAGGATCAGCACGGCCAGCACCCCGATGACCACCGCGGGCAGCACGGGGGTGCCGAAGCGGGGGCTGACCTTGGCCAGCTTGGAGCCGGCGGGCAGGTTGTTGTCCCGCGCCATGGCGAACATCATGCGGATGCCCGCGGTGTGCACGGCCAGCACGCACACCGTGACGGCGATGACGACGGTGATGAGCAGCGCCGTCCCGAGCGACTGGCCGAGGGTCTGCAGCACGACGTACTGCAGCCCGTCGGTGGCCAGGTTCGGGTCGGTGAGGTCCGGCGTGGCCATCAGCGCCATGAGCAGGATCAGCCCGCCGATGACGAACGAGGCGATGAGCGCCCGCAGGATGGCCCGGGGGGCGTTGCGGCGCGGGTCGACGGTCTCCTCGCCCAGCGAGGCGGCGGTGTCGAAGCCGTACATGACGTAGGCCGAGGCGAGCGCGGCGACGAGGAACGCCCCGAGGTAGCCCGCGGGGTGGCTGGCCCCGGTGCCGTTGGTCTCCAGCACGACCGAGGGCCCCCGGGTGATGTGCGCGGCCAGCAGCACGATCAGGACCACCGCGGCGACGAGCTCGATGAACACCCCGGCGGTGTTGATGCGCGCCATGAGCTTGACGCCGAACGCGTTGACCAGGGTGGTGAAGCCGATGAGCACCGCGGCCAGCAGGACGGCGTTGGAGGCGAAGCTCGAGCCGGTGCCGTCCCCGATCACCTGGAAGACGCTGGAGATCTGCGGCAGCGTGAGCTGGTAGGCCAGCGCGGTCGCCGAGATGGAGACGATGGTGGCCACCAGCATCATCCAGCCCGCCAGCCAGGCGGTGTGCGGCGAGGACAGCCGCTTGGTCCAGTTGTAGATCGAGCCGGCCACCGGGTAGTGCGCCGCCAGCTCGGCGAAGCACAGGGCCACCATCAGCTGGCCGACGAAGACCATGGGCCAGCTCCACCAGTAGGCGGGCCCGCCCGATCCGATGCCGAAGTAGAAGAGCTGGAACGTGCCGGTGAGGATCGAGATGTAGCTGATCCCCGCGGCGAAGGTGTGGAAGTTGCCCAACGACCGCGTCAGCGACTGGGTGTAGCCGAAGCTGTCCACCCCGTCCGCGTCGGGTCGGGCGTCGGCATCGGTGCTCATGTCCGGTGTCTCCCTGGGTGCGTGGTCATGGGCATCCAAGCCCACCGGGACCGTGTTGCGCTAGACGGAACGGTCCGGGAACCACCCGGCGGGCGCGGGCCGCAGGTTCTGCCACACGTGCTTGAGCTCCTGGTACTCCGCCAGCCCCGACGGACCCAGCTCGCGGCCCACCCCCGAGCGGCCGAACCCGCCCCACTCCGCCTGCGGCAGGTACGGGTGGTAGTCGTTGATCCAGATCGTGCCGTGCCGCAGCCGGTTCGCCACCCGCTGCGCGCGCCCGGCGTCGGCCGTGAACACCCCGCCCGCCAGCCCGTAGTCGGTGTCGTTCGCGATCGCGACCGCGGCGTCCTCGTCCCCGTCGGCGAACGTCTCCACGGTGAGCACCGGGCCGAAGCTCTCGTCGACCACGGCGGACGTGCCGGCGGCGTGGTCGAGCACGGTGGGCGGGAAGTAGAACCCGTCGGCGTGCTCCGGGGCGGTGGACCGCGACCCGCCGCAGCGCAGCACGGCACCGTCGGCCACCCCGGCCTCGACGTAGGCGGTGACCTTGTCCAGGTGCGCCTGCGAGACCAGCGGTCCGGTGTCGGCGTCGTCGTCGAACGGCCCGCCCATCGTGATCTGCTGCGCGCGACGCGCGACCTCGTCGACCAGCGCGTCGTGCATCGACTCCTCGACCACGAGGCGCGCCCCCGCGGAGCAGACCTGCCCGGAGTGCAGGAAGACGGCCATCATGACGTGGTCGACGGCCAGGGCGAGGTCGGTGTCGGCGAAGACGACGACGGGGTTCTTGCCGCCCAGCTCGAGCGCCACCTTCTTCACGGTCTCCGCCGCCGTGGCCATGATCCGCTTCCCGGTGGCCAGGCCGCCGGTGAAGGACACCAGGTCGACGTCCGGGTGCTCGGAGAGCAGGGCCCCGGCCTGCGGGCCCGCCCCGAGCACGAGGTTGGCCACGCCCGGGGGCAGGCCCGCCTCGGTCAGCGTGGCCATGAGCAGCACCGCGGTCGACGGTGTCAGCTCGGAGGGCTTGAGCACGAACGTGTTCCCCGCGGCGATCGCCGGGGCCACCTTCCACGCGGTCTGCAGCAGCGGGTAGTTCCACGGGGTGATGAGCCCGCACACCCCGACGGGCTCGCGCTGCACCCGGCTCAGCGCGTCGGGGTTGCCGGTGTCGACGAGCCGGCCCGCCTCGGTGTCGGCGATGCCCCCGAAGTAGCGGAAGCAGGAGGCGACGTCGTCGACGTCGAACTCCGCCTCGACCAGCCGCTTGCCGGTGTCGAGCGCCTCGGCGCGGGCGTAGGCGGCCTTGTCGCGCGCCAGCAGCTCCGCCGTGCGCAGCAGCACGTCCCCGCGCTCCCGGGCCGGGGTGCTGCGCCACGGACCGGTGTCGAACGCGCGGCGAGCGGCCTCGATGGCCGCGCCGGTGTCGGCCGCGGTGGCCTCGTCGACCGTGCGCACCAGCGTGCCGTCGGCGGGGCAGCGGATCTCGCGCGTGCCCCCCTCGCGGGCGGCCACCCACTCACCGTCGATGAACAGCTCGGGCACGTCAGGCTCCTCGGGTCGGTGGTGGAGCCGCGATCATCCCACGCGGGCCGGGACGCTCAGGCGCTCGTGTCCAGCACGCAGAACGACTCCGCGGCGACCACCGTGGACCCGTCCCGCACCTCGGGGGCGGTGGAGGCCAGCACGACCGTGCCCGTCACCGGCACCTCGACGGGCGTGCCGGAGAGGTTGCACGCCACCCGCAGCGACCCCCGGTACAGCACGATCCAGCGCTCGTCCTCGTCGTACGCCGTGTGCAGCGAGCGCAGCCACGGGTCGGTCAGCTCGGGGCGGGAGCGGCGCAGCGCCAGCAGGTCCCGGTACGTCGCCAGCACCTCGGCGTGCGGCGCCTGCCCGCGCTCCGACCAGTCCAGCCGGGAGCGGGTGAAGGTGGCCTCGTCCTGGGGGTCCGGCACCTCGTCGGCGTCCCAGCCGTGCTCGGCGAACTCCGCCTTGCGCCCCTTCGCCGTCGCCTCGCCCAGCTCGGGCTCGGGGTGGGAGGTGAAGAACTGGAACGGCGTGCTCGCCCCCCACTCCTCACCCATGAAGATCATCGGGGTGTAGGGCCCGGTGAGCACCAGCGCGGCCGAGACGGCCTGCAGGCCGGGGGAGAGGTAGGACGACGGGCGGTCCCCCACGGCACGGTTGCCCACCTGGTCGTGGTCGGAGGAGTAGGCGAGGAACCGGTGGGCGGGGGTGGTGCGGGTGTCGATGGGCCGGCCGTGCACGCGCCCGCGGAAGCTCGACCACGTGCCGGCGTGGAAGTAGGCGCGGCCCAGGGTCGTCGCCAGGCACGACATCGAGCCGAAGTCGGCGTAGTAGCCCTGCCGCTCCCCGGTGACCGCGGTGTGGATGGCGTGGTGCAGGTCGTCGTCCCACTGCGCGTCCAGGCCGTACCCGCCCGCGGCGCGGGGGGTCACGAGGCGCGGGTCGTTGAGGTCGCTCTCCGCGACGAGCGAGAGCGGCCGTCCCAGGTGGACCGAGAGGGACTCGGTGCGCACCGCGAGCTCCTCGAGGACGTGGGTGGCCGACTCGTCGACCAGCGCGTGGACGGCGTCGAGCCGCAGCCCGTCGACGTGGAACTCCGAGAACCAGCGCAGCGCGTTGCCGATGACGTACTCGCGCACCTCGGTGGAGTCCGGCCCGGAGAAGTTGACGCTGTCGCCCCAGGTGTTCCCCCCGCCCTCGACGAGGTAGGGGCCGAAGCGCCCCAGGTAGTTCCCCGACGGGCCGAGGTGGTTGTAGACCACGTCGAGCACCACCCCGAGGCCGCGGGCGTGGCAGGCGTCGACGAAGCGGGCCAGGCCGTCCGGGCCGCCGTAGGGCTCGTGCACCGCGTACCAGAGCACGCCGTCGTACCCCCAGCCCCGGGTGCCGCCGAAGGCGTTGACGGGCATGAGCTCGACGAGGTCGACGCCGAGGTCGACGAGGTCGTCCAGCCGCTCGACGGCTGCGTCGAAGGTGCCGCCGGGGGTGAACGTGCCCACGTGCAGCTCGTAGAGCGTCGACCCGGCCAGCTGCCTGCCGGTCCAGGACTCGTCGGTCCACACGGCCGGGTCCACGGCGTGCAGCTGGGAGGCCTCGTGCACCCCGTCGGGCTGGCGCGCGGAGCGCGGGTCGGGCAGCGCGCGGTCCTCGCCGTCGAGCCGGAACCCGTAGCGGCTCGTGGCCGTGGCGGCCTCGACGTCGGCGTGCCACCACCCGTCGTCGGACCGGGTCATCGGGTGGACGGCACCGTCCACCTCGACCTCGACCTGCACGGGGACGGGGGCCCAGACGCTGAAGTGCTCGCTCACACCGCCGATCCTGTCGGGTCGGCGGCGGCGGGGCGAACCGGGCCCGGGGTCAGCGGGTGGCGAAGACCCGGGTGTTCTCCCCTCTTGCCCCGGAGATGGTCAGCTCCGCCCCGGGCAGGTCACCGGACGGCACGTCGAGGCAGACCGACCCGGTGGCGCGCGCCCCGGGGGCGGTGTCGCCCGACGAGACGAGGTCGTCGTCGAGGACGGCCGTGCAGTCGGTGTCCTCGTAGGTGGTGCCGCCCTGGGTGCGCAGGTTGACGTACAGCGCGAAGTAGGGGTCCTCGCTGCTGCCCGACTGGTTCAGCGCGTCGAGGGTGAGCACGAGGTAGCGGCCGTTCTTCGGCGGCGGGTTCAGCGAGCTCGCGGCGGTCACGGCGGCGGTCGCGTCCTGCACCACGCGGGTGACGGCGACGCAGAACGACCCGACGACGGCCCCCTGGCCGAGGGGCGCCGGGTCGCTGCTGGTGGCCGGCACGGCCGCGCACCCGGAGGGCCCCGGTGCCGACGCCGTGGCGGGTGTGGTCGCCGAGCCCCCCGCGGCCCCGCCGGAGCTGCCCGCGGCCTCGGCGCCGGTCGTCGGGGCCGCTCCACCGGGGGCGGCGACCGTCGACGAGCCGTCGGAGCCCCGGGTCAGCAGGACGGCGCCGACCACACCGCCCGCGACGAGCAGGAGCACCACGACGCCGACCGCGGCCCACACCGCCCCGGAACGGCGGGCCCCGCCGGACGAGCCCTCCTCCGGGACCCACAGCGCCCAGCCGGGCGGGGGCGGGCCCCACGCGGGGTCGGGCTGCCAGCCGGGTGGCGGGGACCACCCGGCCGGAGGCTGCGGCCAGGTCGGGGGTGGGTTGTACCGCACGTCTCCTCCACGGGCTCGGGGTGCGCCCATCGTGGCACCGTGTGAGCCTGCTGTGAAGTGCGGCGGGTCAGCCTCGCTCGAGCAGCGCGACCGGAAGCCGCTCGAGCAGGTCCCCGAGGTCGACGGTGCCCTCGTGGGTGGTGCCCGTGAGCCGGTCGGTCCACGTGCCGGCGGGCAGCGCCAGGGTGGTCCCGGCCCACCCGTCCAGGCGCACCGAGAGCCGGGTGGCGACGGCGACGACGTCGGGCTCGGCCGCCTCGGCCCCCCGGGCGAAGGCGACGACGTGGCGCGCGCTGCGCCCCTCGGCGAGCAGCGGCAGGTAGGCCCCGCCGACGAACGACGCGGGGCGCTCCCGGCGCAGCCGCAGCGACTCCCGGACCACGAGCAGCTTGGCGCGGCCGCTCGCGTCGACCTGCGGCGCCCAGTCGTCCAGCCCGGCCAGCAGCTCGCGGCGGTGGGCGTGGTCGACCTCGCGGCGGTTGTCCGGGTCGACGAGGCTGTCCTCCCACAGCTCGGTGCCCTGGTAGACGTCCGGCACCCCGGGCCCGGCGAGCTGGAGGAGCTTCTGCGCCAGGGAGTCCGACCACCCGTGCGGGGCGAGCTCGGCCACCAGCGCACCCAGCTCCGCGGCCACCGGGCCGGTGCACACGGCGTCGATCCACGTGTGCACGGCCGTCTCGAAGTCCTCGTCGACGTCGTTCCAGCCGGTGCGGGTGCCGGCCTCCCGCACGGCCTTCTCCGCGTAGGCGTGCAGCCGGGCGACGACGGTCGGGTCCGGGGCGCTGTCGTCGGCGGGCCACACGCCGAGCACGGTCTGCCACAGCAGGAACCCGGTGGCCGGGTCCGGGGTCGGTGCGGTGGCCTCCCAGCCGTCGACGGCGGCGGTCCAGCGCTCCGCCACCTGGGACAGCACGCCGATCCGGGCGCGGACGTCCTCCCCGCGCTTGGTGTCGTGGGTGGACAGGGTGGTCATCGCCGCGGGCCACGCGGTGGCGCGCCGGCCGGCCCGCAGGTGCGCCTCGGCCGGGCTCATCCCGAACCGACCGGGTGCCCCGCCCACCTCCTGCAGCGTCAGCAGCCGGTTGGCCCGGTAGAACAGGCAGTCCTCGACGCCTTTGGCGGTGGCGGCCCCGCACACCTGCTGGAACCGGGTGGCGGCCTCGTCCCCGGCGGCCAGCGCCGCGGCCACGTGCCCCAGCGCGGTCTCCAGGTCGGGCCGGTCGGCGGCGACCCGGGCGAGCGCCGCGGGCAGCACCGCGCCCAGCGACGGGTAGTCCGAGCGGTACAGCGGGTTGACGGCGACGACCTCGGCCAGGGCGGCCACGAGCTCCTCGTGCCCGGCACCGGGCGCGACGGCGGCCACCGCCCGGGTGAGGCGCTCGAGCTCGGGGCGCAGCCCGTCGAGCACCACCGAGCGCTTGAGCTCGCGCTCGGCCTCCTCCAGCGACGCGGCGTCGAAGCCGTCCCCGGCCCGGGCGCGGCACCACGCGGTCAGCGGCGCCTCGCCCGCCGGGTCCACGAGCACGCCGCCGACCTCGCGCAGCGCGTCGTAGCCCGTGGTGCCGGCGACGGGCAGGGCGGCGTCGAGCTCCTCGTCGGCGCCGAGGATCTTCTCGACGACGAGCCAGCGGTCGGGGCCCAGCACCCCGCGCAGCCGCGTGAGGTAGTCCAGGGGGTCCGCGAGGCCGTCGGGGTGGTCCACCCGGATGCCGTCCACCAGCCCCTCCTGCGCCCACCGCGCGACCTCGACGTGGGCGGCGTCGAACACGGCGCCGTCCTCCTGGCGCAGCGCGGCGAGGTCGCTGACGGTGAAGAAGCGGCGGTAGCCGACGAGCCCGGCCCGCCAGGAGACCAGCTGGTAGGCCTGCCGGTCGTGCACCTCCTGCGCGGTGCCCTCCCCGGTGCCGGGGGCGACGGGGTACTCGTGCTCGTAGTAGGCCAGCACCGTCTCCTCGCCGCCCGGGCCCCCGGTGCGCAGCTCGAGCTCGGCCACGTCGTCGTCGGAGCCGAGCACCGGCAGCGCGATCCGGCCGCCGCACCCGTTGTCCGGCGCCAGGTCGACGTCGAAGTACCGGGCGTACGGGGAGTCGGCGCCGTGGGTCAGCAGGTCCCACCACCAGCCGTTCTCGGCCGGGACGGCCACACCCACGTGGTTGGGCACGATGTCGACGACGACACCCATGCCGCGCTCGTGCGCGGCGGCGCCCAGCGCGGCCAGCGCCTCCGGCCCGCCCAGCTCGGCCGAGACGGCGGTGGGGTCGACCACGTCGTAGCCGTGCTGCGAGCCCGCGCTGGCCTGCAGCACCGGCGAGCAGTACACGTGGCTGACGCCCAGGTCCTGCAGCTGGTCGAGCAGGGCGGTGGCGTCGGCGAGGGTGAAGGCGGGGACACCGTCCTCACCCGGCCCGTGGAGCTGCAGGCGGTAGGTGGACAGGACCGGGATCGGGGCGGGCACGCGCCCAGTCTCGTCGGCTCAGGCCGTCTTGCGCAGCACGAGCAGCGCGCGCGCCGGGACGGTGGTGGCCGTGCCCGCGACCACCACCAGCGTGTCCTGCTCGGTGCGCTCCCCGGTGGGGGTCGCGGTGTCGAGCTCGACGGTCCACTCGTCGGCGTAGGGCCCGTCGGGGGTGACGAAGTCCAGCGGCTCGTAGTGGGCGTTGAAGCACAGCAGGAACGAGTCGTCGGTGACCCGCTCGCCGCGGCGGTCCTTCTCCGGGATGGCGTCGCCGTTGAGGAACACCGCGAGGGACTTGCCGAAGCCCGAGTCCCAGTCCTCGGGCGTCATCTCCTCGCCCGCCGGGGTCAGCCACGCGATGTCGCGGCTCTCGTCGCCGCGGCGGATGGGGCCGCCCTGGAAGAAGCGGCGACGCCGGAACACGGGGTGCTCGGTGCGCAGCGCGATCGCCCGCGCGGTGAACGCGACCAGGTCCGCCTCGGTCTCGGCCAGCTCCCAGTCCACCCAGGCCAGCTCGGAGTCCTGGCAGTAGACGTTGTTGTTGCCCAGCTGGGTGCGGCCCATCTCGTCGCCGTGGGCGAGCATCGGCGTGCCCTGGCTGACCATGAGGGTGGCGATCACGTTGCGCTGCTGGCGCGACCGCAGCGCGAGGACCTCCGGGTCGTCCGTGGGGCCCTCGACGCCGCAGTTCCAGGACCGGTTGTGGCTCTCCCCGTCGCGGCTGTCCTCGCCGTTGGCCTCGTTGTGCTTCTCGTTGTAGGACACCAGGTCACGCAACGTGAACCCGTCGTGGGCGATGACGAAGTTGATGCTCGCGGCCGGACGGCGGCTGGAGAACGCGTAGAGGTCGGAGGAACCGGTGAGCCGGGAGGCGAACTCGCCCAGGGTGGCCGGCTCGGAGCGCCAGTAGTCGCGGACGGTGTCGCGGTACTTGCCGTTCCACTCCGTCCACAGCGCGGGGAAGTTGCCCACCTGGTAGCCGCCCTCGCCGACGTCCCACGGCTCCGCGATGAGCTTGACCTGGCTGACCACCGGGTCCTGCTGGACGAGGTCGAAGAACGCGCTGAGCTTGTCGACGTCGTGCAGCTCGCGGGCCAGCGCGGAGGCCAGGTCGAAGCGGAACCCGTCGACGTGCATCTCGGTCACCCAGTACCGCAGCGAGTCCATGATGAGCTGCAGCGAGTGCGGGTGGCGGACGTTGAGGCTGTTGCCGGTGCCCGTGTAGTCCATGTAGTGCGCCTCGTCGCCGTCGACCAGGCGGTAGTAGGCGGCGTTGTCGATGCCGCGGAACATGATGGACGGACCCAGGTGGTTGCCCTCGGCGGTGTGGTTGTAGACCACGTCGAGGATGACCTCGATGCCCGCCTCGTGGAAGGTGCGCACCATCGACTTGAACTCGCCCACGGCGCCGCCCACCGCGGTGGTGGCCGCGTACTCGTCGTGCGGGGCGAGGAAGCCGAAGGAGTTGTAGCCCCAGTAGTTGCGCAGCCCCTTGTCCAGCAGCACCTGGTCCTGCATGAACTGGTGCACCGGCATGAGCTCGATCGCGGTGATCCCCAGGGTCGTCAGGTGCTCGATGATCGCCGGGTGGGCGAGGCCCGCGTAGGTGCCGCGCAGCTCGTCGGGCACCCCGGGGTGGCGCATGGTCATGCCCTTGACGTGCGCCTCGTAGATGACCGTCTCGGAGTACGGCGTCTTGGGCGCGCGGTCGTACCCCCAGTCGAAGTAGGGGATGATGACGACCGTGGTCTTGGTGTGGCCGAGCGAGTCCGCGACCACGAGCTCGTCGGGCTCGTCGGGGTCGTAGCTCAGCAGCGACGGGTCGCCGTCGAACTCGCCGTCGAACGCCTTGCCGTACGGGTCCAGCAGCAGCTTGGAGGCGTCGCAGCGCAGCCCGTTCTGCGGGTCCCACGGGCCGTGCACCCGGTAGCCGTAGCGCTGGCCGGGCTGGACCTGCGGCAGGTAGCCGTGCCAGACGAACCCGTCGACCTCCTCGAGCCGGACCCGCTGCTCCACGCCGTCGTCGTCGATCAGGCAGAGCTCGACGCGTTCGGCCACCTCGGAGAACAGCGCGAAGTTGGTGCCGGAGCCGTCGTAGGTCGAGCCGAGGGGGTACGCGCTGCCCGGCCAGACCGTGACCGGGGTCTGGTGGGTGGTCGCACTGGTCGTCGGAGTCGTCGGGGCCACCGCCAGGACCCTAGTGGGCGCCGGGGCCCGGCAGCCCCGCCTCGACCGTGATCTCGCCCGCCCGGGGGTCCGTACCGTGCCCGGGGTGAGAGAAGCGGAGATCCTCGCCCTCGACGCCGCCCACGTGTGGCACCCCTACGGCGCCGTCCCCGCCGCCGCGGAGCCGCGGGTGGTCGTCTCCGCGCAGGGCGTCCGGCTGACGTTGGCCGACGGGACCGAGCTGGTGGACGGCATGAGCTCCTGGTGGGCCGCGGTGCACGGCTACCGCCACCCGGTGCTCGACGCCGCCGCCACCGACCAGCTGGGGCGGATGAGCCACGTCATGTTCGGCGGGCTCACCCACGAGCCCGCCGTGACCCTGGCCCGGCGGCTGGTGGAGATCACCCCCGACGGCCTGGAGCACGTGTTCCTGGCCGACTCCGGGTCGGTCTCGCTCGAGGTGGCGGTCAAGATGGCGCTGCAGCACCACCGGTCCCGCGGCAACCCCGGCAAGAAGCGGCTGCTGACGTGGCGGGGCGGGTACCACGGCGACACCTTCACCCCGATGAGCGTCTGCGACCCCGACGGCGGCATGCACTCGCTGTGGACCGACGTGCTCGCCGAGCAGGTCTTCGCCGACGTGCCCCCGGTCGAGCTCACCCACGACTACGTGGCCCACCTGGCCGGGCTGGTCGAGGCCCACGCGGGCGAGCTGGCCGCCGTCGTCGTCGAGCCCGTGGTGCAGGGCGCGGGGGGCATGCGCTTCCACGACCCCCGGCTGCTGCACGTGCTCCGCGAGCTGTGCCACAGCCACGACGTGCTGCTGGTGCTCGACGAGATCGCCACCGGGTTCGGCCGCACCGGTGAGCTCTTCGCGGCCGACCACGCCGGCATCAGCCCCGACATCCTGTGCGTGGGCAAGGCGCTGACCGGCGGCTACCTGACGCTGGCGGCCACCCTGTGCACCGCCGAGGTGGCGCGCAGCATCAGCTCCGGCGAGGCGGGCGGGCTGATGCACGGCCCGACGTTCATGGGCAACCCGCTGGCCTGCGCGGTCGCGAACGCCTCGATCGACCTGCTGCTCTCCCGGGACTGGCGCGGCGAGGTGCGGCGCATCGAGGCGGGGCTGCGTGACGGGCTGGCCCCGGCCCGCCGGCTGCCCGGGGTGGCGGACGTGCGGGTGCTCGGCGCGATCGGGGTGGTGCAGCTCGACCACCCCGTCGACGTGGCCGCGGCCACCCGGGCGGCCGTGGCGGCCGGGGTGTGGCTGCGCCCGTTCCGCGACCTGGTCTACGTGATGCCGCCGTTCGTCTGCACCCCCGACGACGTCGCGACGATCTGCCGGGGCGTGCTGGCAGCGGCCGCCGCCGGGTGAGCCGGACGTAGGCTGCACGGCCGTGGACCTGCCCGAGTCGTTGCAGTGGCTGGCCGGGCACGAGGCCGCCCGCCGCCGCGACGGGGTGCGCCGCGAGCTGGTCGCGCGCGCGCCCGGGGCGGCCGGGCTGGACCTGGCCTCGAACGACTACCTCGGCCTGGCCCGGGACCCCCGCGTGGTCGCCGGCGGGGTCGCGGCGTTGCGGACGTGGGGCGCCGGCTCCACCGGGTCACGGCTGGTCACGGGCACGACGCAGGCCCACGTCGACCTGGAGGCGGCGCTGGCCCGCTTCACCGGGGCCGAGGCGGGGCTGGTGTTCTCCTCGGGCTGGACCGCCAACCTGGGTGCGGTGACGGCGCTGACCGGGCCCGGCACGCTGGTGGTCTCCGACGCGGCCAGCCACGCCTCCCTGGTCGACGCCTGCCGGCTCTCCCGGGCCCGGGTGGTCGTCAGCCACGGTGTCGAGGAGGTCCGCGCCGCGCTGGCCGGGCGCACCGAGGAGCGGGCGCTGGTGCTGTGCGACTCGGTGACCAGCACCGACGGCTCCCTGGCCCCGCTGCGCGCGCTGCACGACGTGTGCCGGGCCCACGGCGCGGTGCTGCTGGTCGACGAGGCGCACGGGCTCGGGGTGCGGGGTCGCGGCGGGCGGGGCCTGGTCGAGGAGGTCGGCCTGGCCGGCGAGCCCGACGTCGTCGTCACGCTCACCCTGTCCAAGTCGCTCGGCAGCCAGGGCGGCGCCGTGCTGGCCGCCGCGCCCGTCGTGGCGCACCTCGTCGACGCGGCCCGCAGCTTCATCTTCGACACCGGCCTGGCCCCCGCAGCCGTCGGCGCCGCCCACGCCGCGCTCGACGTGCTCGAGGCCGAGCCGGGCCTGCCGGCCGCGGTGCTGGCCCGGGCGGGCGAGGTGGCCGCGGCCGCCGGGGTCGACGTGCCCGACTCGGCCGTGGTGTCGGTGGTCCTCGGCGACCCGCACGTCGCGGTGGCCGCGGCCCGCCGCTGCGCCGAGCTCGGGGTCCGGGTCGGCTGCTTCCGGCCCCCGTCGGTGCCCGAGGGGACGTCGCGGCTGCGGCTGACGGCGCGGGCCGACCTCACCGACGACGACGTCGCCCTGGTGGGCCGCGTCCTGGCGGAGGTGCTGTGAGCACCCTGCTGGTGACGGGGACGTCCACCGACGTCGGCAAGACCGTCGTCACCGCCGCCCTGGCGTCGTGCGCGCCCGGACCGGTGGCGGTGTGCAAGCCGGGTCAGACCGGCGTGGGTCCCGACGAGCCCGGCGACCTCGCCGAGGTGGTGCGCCTGGCCGGTCCGGTGACCACCCGCGAGCTGGCCCGCTACCCGGACCCGCTGGCGCCCGACACCGCCGCCCGCCGGGCCGGCCTGCCGCTGCTCGGGCTCGACGACGTCGTCACCGCCGTCGGGGAGCTGGCCGCCCGGCACCGCACGGTCCTGGTGGAAGGGGCTGGGGGAGTGCTGGTCCGGCTGGGGGCGTTCACGCTCCTCGACGTCGCCCGGGCGCTCGGCGCGCCCGTGCTGGTGGTGGCCGCGGCCGGGCTGGGCACCCTGAACCACACCGAGCTGACGGTGCGGGCGCTGCAGCAGGCGGGCGTGGCGTGCCCCGGGGTGGTCGTCGGCTCGTGGCCCGCGGAGCCGGACCTCGCGGCGCGCTGCAACCTCACCGACCTGCCCGCGGTGACGGGGGTGCCGCTGCTGGGGGTGGTGCCCGCCGGGGTGGGACGGCTGGGCGCGCAGGAGTTCTCCGCCGCCGCCCCCGGGTGGCTGGCGCCGTCGTTGGGCGGCACCTGGTCCGGCTGAGCGCCGGCCCGGAGCCGTTCGGGCTCAGAGCCTCTCGAGCTCGGCGGCCAGCGGGTCGAGGCCGAGCGGTCCCAGGTCGAGCACCGCGCGGTGCCAGGCGACGAGGTCGAACGCCCCACCCGCCCGGGCGCGGGCCGCCTCGCGGCCCTCCAGGAACGTCCGCTCACCCACCTTGTAGACCGGGGCCTGGCCGGGCCAGCCGAGGTAGCGGTGCAGCTCGTCGCGCAGCATCGCGGGGTCCATGTCGACGTGCTGGGTGAGGAACTCCCACGCCGCGTCGTAGGTCCAGCGGTCCGCGTCCAGACCCACCCCGGGCGGGACCGGGAGGTCGAGGTGCACGCCGATGTCGAGGACGACCCGCGCCGCCCGCAGCTCCTGGGCGTCGAGCATGCCGAGGCGGTCCCCGGCGTCGTCGAGGAAGCCGAGCTCGCCCATGAGCCGCTCGGCGTAGAGGGCCCACCCCTCGGCGTGCGCGGACACGGTGCACAGCAGGCGCTGCCACCGGTTGAGCAGGTCGGCGTTCGCGACGGTCTGGCCGATCTGCAGGTGGTGGCCGGGCACGCCCTCGTGGAACACGGTGGTGGTCTCGCGCCAGGTCGTCATGTCGTCGACGCCGTCCGGCAGCGACCACCACATGCGACCGGGCCGGCTGAAGTCCTCGGTGGGCCCGGAGTAGTACACCCCGGCCCCGGAGGTGGGGGCCAGCCGACCCTCGACGCGGCGCACCGGCTCCGGCACGTCGAAGTGCACGCCGTGCAGCGCGGCGACGGCCTCGTCCGCGGTGCGCTGCAACCACTCCTGCAGCGCGGCGCGGCCGCGGACCACCCGCGACGGGTCGGCGTCGAGCACGGCCACCGCACCCGCGAAACCCCCGCCCGGGGCGATGGTCTCGGCCAGCGCGGCCTTCTCGTCGACGATCCGCGCGAGCTCCGCCCAGCCCCAGGCGTAGGTCTCCTCCAGGTCGAGGTCGGCCCCGGAGAACCACCGCGACTCCACCGCGTACCGCTGCCGGCCCACCCCGTCCGTCGTCGGCGCCTGCGGCAGCAGCGTGGTCTCGAGGTGGTCCGCCAGGTCGTGCAGCGCTCCCGCGGCCGCGGTGGCCGCGGTGCCGAGGTCGCGGCGCAGCTCGGCCGGACCCTGGGCGACGAGGTCGGCGTAGAAGCCGGGCTGCCCGGCCGTGCCGGCCCACCGCCGGGCGATCCCGGCGCAGAGCCGGACCTGGCGGGCCGCGGCCACCTGCCCGGCGGCGGCCGCCGCGTCGAGGCCGTCCCGGTAGCGGCCCACGGCGGCCGGGAGCGCGGCGAGCCGGCGGGCCACGACCGCCCAGTCCTGCGGGGTGTCGACGGGCATGAGGTCGAACGTCTCGCGGAACCACTGCAGCGGGCTGTCGATGGTGTTGAGGTCGGCCAGGACCCAGCCGGACTCGTGGCGGGCGAGCTCGGCGCCGAGGCGTTCCAGCATCGCGCTGCGGGCGACCTCGTCCCGGTGGTCGACGGGGGTGGTGGCGGTGACCTCGTCGACGGTGCGGCGCAGCAGGTCCGCGTGCGCGGCGTGGCCCGCGGGGGAGAGGTCGGGCCACCGGTCGTCGTGCCCCGGCACGCCGACGTAGGTCGCGACGACGGGCTGCGAGGCGCAGTAGGCGTCGACGAACCGGTCCGCGAGGCGGTCCAGCGCGGACGGGGCACGCTCGCTCGTGATCATCCCCGCACGCTAGCGAGCCGCGACCCTCACACGGTCGTGAGGAGGTGTCCCCAGGGTGGTTCTGGTCGTGGTTGTTGTCGGTCCCGACCTTAGCATCGAACGCGTGTTCGAGACATTGACCTCCGAGGCGGCGGCCGTGGCGGCGCTGCGTGCTGCGGGTCGGGCGGAGTCGGCCGCGACGGCGCGCACGCTCCGGTCGGCGGCGGGGTTGTGGCGGGGCGGGACGGTCGTGCCCGGGCCATGAGGCAGACTGCCGGGGACCGACCGAGCCCTCCCGTGCCCGGACCCCGGCGCGCTGCGCCGCGGGCGGGACGAGCGGTGAGCGCGAGCGAACAGGAGCCAGCAGTGACCGCAGTGGAGCCCGCGAGGACCCAGCACGCCGACATCCTGGCCGAGGCCCGCGAGCAGGTGCTCGAGCGCGGCGAGCCCCTCACCCAGGAGCAGGTGCTCGCCGTCCTCCGGCTGCCCGACGAGGCGCTGGAGGACCTGCTGGCCCTCGCCCACGCGGTCCGCATGCGCTGGTGCGGCCCCGAGGTCGAGGTCGAGGGCATCATCAGCCTCAAGACCGGCGGCTGCCCCGAGGACTGCCACTTCTGCTCGCAGTCCGGCCTGTTCACCTCCCCGGTCCGCTCCGCGTGGCTCGACATCCCGAACCTCGTCGAGGCCGCCAAGCAGACCGCCAAGACCGGCGCCACCGAGTTCTGCATCGTCGCCGCCGTCCGCGGCCCCGACGCCCGCCTCATGGCGCAGGTCGCCGCCGGCATCGAGGCCATCCGCGCCGAGGTCGACATCCAGATCGCGTGCTCGCTGGGCATGCTCACCCAGGAGCAGGTCGATGAGCTCGCCGCCATGGGCGTGCACCGCTACAACCACAACCTCGAGACCGCGCGCAGCCACTTCCCGAACGTCGTCACCACCCACTCCTGGGAGGAGCGCGCCGGCACGCTGAAGATGGTCCGCGACGCCGGCATGGAGGTCTGCTGCGGCGGCATCCTCGGCATGGGCGAGAGCCTCGAGCAGCGCGCCGAGTTCGCCGCCGACCTGGCCGCCCTGGAGCCCGACGAGGTCCCGCTGAACTTCCTCAACCCCCGCCCGGGCACCCCGTTCGGCGACCTCGAGGTGCTCCCCGCGGCCGACGCCCTGCGCGCCGTCGCCGCGTTCCGCCTGGCCCTCCCCCGCACCGTCCTGCGCTTCGCCGGCGGCCGCGAGATCACCCTGGGCGACCTCGGTGCCCGCCAGGGCATCCTCGGTGGCATCAACGCCGTCATCGTGGGCAACTACCTGACGACCCTGGGCCGCCCGGCGGAGACCGACCTCGACCTGCTCGGCGAGCTCCAGATGCCGATCAAGGCCCTCAACGACACCCTGTGACGGCCTCGCTGTGACCACCGGGTACTGCCCCGCGTGCGGCGCCGCCGACGGGGGGCACGACGCCGACCGGTGCGCGGCGGCGCTGCAGCTCGAGCCGCCCCGGTTCTGCGCCGAGTGCGGCCGCCGCATGGTCGTGCAGGTCCGCCCGCACGGTTGGCACGCCCGCTGCTCGCGGCACGGTGAGCTCGACTCGGCGTCCTCGGCCCTCCAGCGGTGAGCGCCTCGGAGCCGCAGCCGACCGGGGACGCGGCGCCCGCGTGGCCCCCGGCCTCGTCCCCGCGGACCGCGTCCGTGCGCGGGCTGGCGCTCCTCGTCGCCGCCGTCCTGGTCCTGGGTGCGGCGCTGGGCGTCGTCTGGTCCCGCCTCGCCCCCGGGCAGCGGTTCGTCGTCATCGACGCCCGCACCCTGGCCACCCTGCCCACGGAGAGCGAGCACGTCTTCGTCGACGCCGCACTGTTCGTCGTGCTGGGCCTGGTCGGGGGCCTGCTCAGCGCGGTCGCGGCCTGGCGGTGGCGGCGCGCGCGGGGCCCCGTGGTGCTGCTCGTCCTCGTCGGCGCGTCCGTCCTGGGTGCGCTGCTCGCCCACGTGGTCGGCCTCGCCCTGGTGACCCAGCCCGACGCGACCGGCGCCCTGCAGGGCACGGTGCTCACCGCGGCCCCGCAGCTGCGTACGTGGCTCGTCCTCGTCGGCCAGCCCCTGGGCGCGGCGCTCGGCTACGGCGGAGCGGTCTCGGTGAGCTCGGACGAGCTCGAGCCGGAGGCGGCCGGGCTCAGTTCAGCGAGCCCGGCGCGTCCAGCTGGCCCAGCGGAACCGGGACCGCCCGAAGCTCGCTGAGGAACGTCGTCTCCCGGGCGAGCAGCGCGCGCAGCATCCGCAGCCGCCGCACGTGCGAGGTCTCCTCCAGCAGCGCCTGCTTGTCGTCCAGCGGCAGCAGGGCGTCCGAGGCGAGCAGGTGGGCCAGCGCGGCGGGGTCGACGTCGTCGGCGGGGGAGTCCCAGTCGTCCCGCTTCCACGCCACCTGGCAGTAGCGGTGGTGGGCCGAGCGCGCGGCGTGCACCAGCGCGGGCATGAGCTGCGGCGTCACCTCCTCCGTTGCGGAGTCGGGCACCCACTCGACCGTGCCGGTGTGGTAGGGCGCCGAGGTGGAGTCGATGCCGAGCAGGGTGAAGCGGCGCTCACCGACGGTGACGATGTCGAAGCGGCCGTCGGGCAGCCGCCGCACCTCCTGGATGCGCGCGGTGCAGCCGACGTGGTGCAGCGCGTCGAGGTCGCCGTCGTTGGGGTCGAAGCCCGGCCGCACGGCCACGACGCCGAAGCAGCGGCCCGGCACGGCCCCGGTGACCAGGTCGGTCGTCAGCTGCCGGTAGCGGGGCTCGAAGATGTGCAGCGGAAGAGACGCCCCTGGCAGCAGCACGGTGCCCAGGGGGAAGATCGGAATCGTCTCCACCACGCCTGAACCGTACGTCCGAACCCCCCGCCCCGCTCGGCACCGAGGCCGCCCTCAGGCGGGGGGTCGCAGCACCGCGAAGGCGTCGGTGACCCGCAGCCGGTCGGTCGTGAAGCGGTACAGCGTCGCTGGCCTGCCCCCGCTCGGCCCGGGGTTCGCGGTCCCCCCGGTGGGAGTGACCAGGCCACGCCGGGTGAGCACCCGCTGCATGTTGGTGACGTCGACGTGGTGGCCCAGGGCGGCGCTGTAGATGTCCCGCAGCGCGGAGAGGGTGAACTCCGGCGGGGTCAGCGCGAAGGCCAGGTTGGTGTAGGAGAGCTTGGCCGCCACCCGGGTCCGGGCGTGCCCGACGATCGCGCCGTGGTCGAACGACGTCGTCGGCAGCGACGCCACCGGGTGCCAGGCGGTGTCGGGCGGCAGGCCGGGGTCGGCGGAGAACGGCACCAGCCCCAGGAAGGTGGCGGCGACCGTCCGCCGGCCCGGCACCCGCTCGGGGTCGGAGAACACCCGCAGCTGCTCCAGGTGCGCCACCTCGCGCAGGTCCACCTTCTCGGCGAGCTGGCGGCGCGCCGAGGTCTCGACGTCCTCGTCGGGCCGCAGCCGCCCGCCGGGCAACGACCAGGTGCCGCTCTGCGGGTCCTGCGCCCGCTGCCAGAGCAGCACCTCCAGCTGGGTCTGCGCCTCACCGCGGCGGACCTGCAGCACGGCGGCCAGGACCTCGGTGGTGCTATAGTCGGTCACGTTTTCGATCGTAAGTCGAAAACCCCCGTCGGGGCAACGGAGCCTCCGGCGGCGCAGGTCGAGGATCTCGACGCGAGGGAGCGGACGATGACGACGGTCGAGCAGACGGTGACCGAGCAGGGGACGCACGACGAGCTGGCCGGGCTGGTCCACACCCCGGGCGGGTGGAGCGGGGTCGAGCCCGACGCGGCCTGGGCCGCGCGCGTGCGCGAGCTGGCCGAGCAGCGCGATGCCGTGGTGCTGGCGCACAACTACCAGGTGCCCGCCATCCAGGACGTCGCCCACCACGTCGGCGACTCGCTGGCCCTCTCGCGGCTGGCCGCGGAGTCCGACGCCTCGACGATCGTGTTCTGCGGCGTCCACTTCATGGCCGAGACCGCGAAGATCCTGGCCCCGGAGAAGACGGTCCTCATCCCCGACGCCGCCGCCGGGTGCTCGCTGGCCGACTCCATCGACGCCGCCCAGCTGCAGGAGTGGAAGGACGACAACCCCGGCGCGGTCGTCGTCTCCTACGTCAACACCACCGCCGAGGTGAAGGCGCTCACCGACGTGTGCTGCACCTCCTCGAACGCGGTGGAGGTCGTGGAGTCGATCGACCCGGAGCGGCCGGTGCTGTTCCTGCCCGACCAGTTCCTCGGCGCCCACGTGCAGCGCAAGACCGGTCGGGCCAACCTGCAGGTGTGGGCCGGGGAGTGCCACGTGCACGCCGGGATCAACGGCACCGAGCTGGCCGACCAGGTCAGCGCCCACCCGGACGCCGAGCTCTACGTCCACCCCGAGTGCGGCTGCGCCACCTCGGCGCTCTACCTCGCCGGCGAGGGCATCGTCCCCGACGAGCGGGTGAAGATCCTCTCCACGGGCGGCATGCTCGACGCCGCGCGGACCTCACGGGCCCGGGAGGTGCTGGTCGCCACCGAGATCGGCATGCTGCACCAGCTGCGCCGCGCCGCGCCGCAGGTCGACTTCCGCGCCGTGAACGACCGTGCGTCGTGCCGCTACATGAAGATGATCACGCCGGCGGCCCTGCTGCGGTGCCTCGTCACCGGCCGCGACGAGGTCCACGTCGACGCCGAGACCGCCCGTCGGGCCCGCGGCGCGGTCGAGGCCATGATCGCCATCGGCCGGCCCGGGGGCGGGGAGTGAGCCCCCGCTGGGAGGCCCGCGCGGACCTCGTCGTCGTCGGCAGCGGTGTCGCCGGCCTCACCGCGGCGCTCGACGCCGCCGAGCGCGGGCTGCGGGTGCTCGTCGTCACCAAGGGTGAGCTCGACGACTCGGCCACGGCCTGGGCTCAGGGCGGCATCGCCGTCGTCGGCGCCGAGGCCCGCGCCGCGGGGGACCGGGTCGCGGCCCACGTGGCCGACACCCTCACCGCCGGCGTCGGGCTGTGCGACGAGGTCGCGGTGCGCTCGCTGCTGGCGGCCGGGGACACCGCCCTGACCCGGCTGCGCGCCCGGGGCGCGCGCTTCGACCTCGGCCCCGACGGCCGCCTGGCCACCACCCGCGAGGGCGGGCACTCGGCCCGCCGCGTCGTCCACGCCGGGGGCGACGCCACCGGTGCCGAGGTCGAGCGCGCGCTGGTGGCCGCCGCCCGCGCGGGTGGCGCCTCGCCGGTGGTGCTGGCCGGGCACGTCGCCCGGCAGGTCGTCACCGCGCCGCACGGCGTCACCGGTCTCGTCGTGCTCGACACCGAGGGGGTCGCCGGGCTGGTCCACGCCCCCGCCGTGCTGCTGGCCACCGGCGGCCTCGGCCACCTCTACGCCACGACGACCAACCCGCCGATCGCCACCGGCGACGGCCTCGCCCTCGCCCTGCGCGCCGGTGTGCCGCTGGCCGACGTCGAGTTCGTGCAGTTCCACCCGACCGCACTGGTCGGCGGCGACAGGGCCGGGCAGCTGCCGCTGGTCACCGAGGCCGTCCGGGGCGAGGGCGGGGTGCTGGTCGACCTCGCCGGCGAGCGCGTCATGGCCGGGGTGCACCCGCTGGCCGACCTGGCCCCGCGCGACGTCGTCGCCGCCGCGATCACCCGGCGCATGGCGGCCACCGGCACCGACCACGTGCTCCTCGACGCGCGCGGCGTGCCGGACTTCGCCGCCCGCTTCCCGACCGTGCACGCCGCGTGCGCCGCCCGGGGCATCGACCCGGTGCGCGACCCCATCCCCGTCGCCCCCGCCGCGCACTACAGCTGCGGCGGGGTGGTCACCGACACGGCCGGCCGCACCGGGCTGCCGGGACTGCTCGCCGCGGGCGAGGTCGGCCGCACCGGGCTGCACGGCGCCAACCGACTCGCCTCCAACAGCCTGCTGGAGGGCCTCGTCGTGGCCGAGCGGGCCGCCGCGGCCGCGGTCGAGCGGGTGGCCTCCGCACCGCGTGCCGACGCCGACCCCCGACCGGAGGCCCCGGCCCCGGTGCTGACCCGGGCCCGGCTGCAGCAGCTGATGAGCGCCCACGCCGCGGTCGGTCGGGACGCGGCCGGGCTGGCCCTGGTGGCGACCGCGCTGGCCGCGGCGCCCGTGGTCGACCCGCCGGTCCGTGCGGGGGAGGAGGACCGGGCGCTGACCCTCGTCGCCTCCGCCGTCGTCGCCGCGGCGACCGCCCGCACCGAGTCCCGCGGGGCGCACCTGCGCAGCGACCACCCCGGCACCGACGAGGCGCAGCGCCGCAGCACCCCCGTGGTGCTCGACGACACAGGCACCCCCGTGGTGCTCGACGACGCGGGCGCCCCCGTGGTCGCCTCGCTCGTCGCGGCGGGGGTGGCGTCGTGAGCAGCAGCACCGCGCTCGACGGCAGCACCGCCCGGGTGCTCGTCGCCCAGGGCCTCGACCTCGACGACGTGCAGCGGGTGGTGACCACCGCGCTCGAGGAGGACCTGCGCTACGGCGCCGACGTCACCACCCTGGCCACCGTCGGCTCCGAGGCGGTCTCCACCGCGTCGGTCGTGCCCCGCGACCCCGGGGTGCTCGCCGGCGGCGGGCTCGTGCTCGCCGTCCTCGACGCGGTGCTCGGTGCCGGCGGCTACGAGGTGCACCACCGCCTCGAGGACGGGTCCGCCCTGGTGCCCGGGGAGCCCGCCCTCACCGTCGTGGGCCCCACGGTGGGGCTGCTCACCGCGGAGCGCACCGCGCTGAACCTGGTGGGTCACCTCTCCGGGGTGGCCACGGCGACCGCGGCGTGGGCCCGCGCGTTGGAGGGCACCGGCTGCCGGGTGCGCGACACCCGCAAGACGCTGCCCGGGCTGCGGCTGCTGCAGAAGTACGCGGTGCGCTGCGGCGGCGGGGTCAACCACCGGATGGGTCTCGGCGACGCGGCGCTGGTCAAGGACAACCACGTGGCCGCGGCGGGTTCGGTGGTCGACGCGCTGCGCGCAGTGCGGGCGACGGCACCGGAGCTGCCCTGCGAGGTGGAGGTCGACACCCTCGAGCAGCTCGACGCGGTGCTGGCCGAGGGCGCGGAGCTGGTGCTGCTCGACAACTTCGACCTCGCGGACGCGGCCGAGGCCGTGCGCCGGCGTGACGCCGTCGCCCCCACCACCTGGCTCGAGGGCTCGGGCCGGCTCACCCTGGAGACCGCCGCGGCCTACGGCGCCACCGGGGTCGAGTACGTCGCCGTCGGCGGGCTCACCCACTCGGTGCGCGTGCTGGACCTCGGCCTGGACCTGCACGAGCGCGGCTGACCGCGCCCGGGCCCACTACCCTGGGGCCGCACCCACCCCGACGCCCTGGAGGCCTCGTGCTCGCCCGTCTCGACCTGCGCGGTCGCACCCCCACCACCGCCGAGCTGCGGGCCGCCGTGCCGCGCGGCCAGGTCGACGTGGCCCAGGTGCTGCACCGGGTCGAGCCGATCGTCGCCGACGTCGCCGAGCGCGGGGTCGCCGCGGTGCAGGAGCTCTCCGAGCGCTTCGACGGCGTCGCCCCCGCGACCGTCCGGGTGCCCGTCCCCGCCCTGGCCGAGGCGCTGGCGGCGCTCGACCCCGCCGTGCGGGCCGCGCTGGAGGAGTCCATCGCCCGCGCCCGGGTGGTGCACGCCGACCAGCGCCGCAGCGAGCACACCACCCGGGTGGCCGACGGCGCGACCGTCACCGAGCGCTGGGTGCCGGTGGACCGGGTCGGGCTCTACGTGCCCGGCGGCAACGCCGTCTACCCGTCCAGCGTGGTCATGAACGTGGTGCCCGCGCAGGCCGCCGAGGTCCGCTCCCTCGTCGTCGCCAGCCCGCCGCAGCGCGACCACGGCGGGCTGCCCCACCCCACGATCCTGGCCGCGTGCGCGCTGCTCGGGGTCGACGAGGTGTGGGCCGTCGGCGGGGCGCAGTCCGTCGCCCTGCTCGCCCACGGCGGCACCGACACCGACGGCGCCGAGCTCGCCCCCGTCGACCTCGTCACCGGGCCGGGCAACGTCTACGTCACCGCGGCCAAGCGCCTCGTGCGCAGCCTCGTCGGCATCGACTCCGAGGCCGGGCCCACCGAGATCGCCGTGCTGGCCGACCACACCGCCGACCCGGTGCACGTCGCCGCCGACCTCATCAGCCAGGCCGAGCACGACCCCATGGCCGCGTCCGTGCTGGTGACCACCTCCACCGAGCTGGCCGACGCCGTCGACGCCGAGGTCGCCCGCCAGCTGACGACGACCAAGCACACCGAGCGCGTCGCGACGGCGCTGTCCGGCAGCCAGTCCGGGACCGTGCTCGTCGACGACCTCGACCAGGGCGTGCGGGTGGTCGACGCCTACGCCGCCGAGCACCTCGAGGTGCAGACGGTCGACGCGGCGCAGGTCGCGCGGCAGGTCCGCAACGCCGGCGCGATCTTCGTCGGCCCCTTCGCCCCGGTCAGCCTGGGCGACTACTGCGCCGGGTCCAACCACGTGCTGCCCACCGCCGGGTGCGCGCGGCACTCGTCGGGGCTCAGCGTGCAGACCTTCCTGCGCGGCATCCACCTCGTCGAGTACACCCGGGAGGCGCTGCAGGAGGTCGCCGGGCACGTCGTGGCCCTGTCGGCCGCCGAGGACCTGCCCGCGCACGGGGACGCCGTGCGCGTCCGGTTCGAGCGGTGAGCGCCCCCGGCTCCGGGGTGACGCTGGCCGACCTGCCGCTGCGCGAGGAGCTGCGCGGCGCCCACCCCTACGGCGCGCCGCAGCTGCAGGTGCCCGTGCGGCTCAACACGAACGAGAACCCGCACCCGCCCTCGCCCGGGCTCGTGGCCGACGTCGCGGAGGCCGCGCGGGTGGCGGCGACCGAGCTGCACCGCTACCCCGACCGGGACGCCGTCGCGCTGCGCACCGCGCTGGCCCAGCACGTCACCCGCAGCACCGGGGTCGCGGTGTCGACGGCGAACGTGTGGGCGGCCAACGGGTCCAACGAGGTGCTGCAGCAGCTGATGCAGGCGTTCGGCGGCCCGGGTCGCGCTGCGCTGGGCTTCGAGCCGAGCTACTCGATGCACCCGATCATCGCGGCGGGCACGCAGACCACCTGGCTGCCGGCCCCGCGGCGCGACGACTTCTCCCTCGACGTGGACGCCGCCGTCGCGGCCGTCACCGAGCACCGGCCCGACGTCCTGTTCGTCACCAGCCCGAACAACCCGACCGGGCAGTCGGCGACGCTGGACGAGGTGCGCCGCATCGCCGCCGCGGCCCCCGGGCTGGTGGTCGTGGACGAGGCGTACGCCGAGTTCTCCGCCGCCCCCAGCGCCGTCGAGCTGATCGACGAGCTGCCCACCCAGGTCGTCGTCAGCCGCACCATGAGCAAGGCCTTCGCGTTCGCCGGGGGACGGCTGGGCTACCTGGTGGCCGCGCCCGCCCTGGTCGAGGCGATGCTGCTGGTTCGCCTGCCGTACCACCTCTCCGTGCTCACCCAAGCCGCGGCGCTGGCCGCCCTGGGCCACGCCGAGGAGACGCTGGGCTCGGTCGCCGTGCTCGCGGCGGAGCGCGACCGCGTCGTCGCCGCCCTGACCGACCTCGGGTTCGCCGTGGTGCCGTCGGACGCCAACTTCGTGCTGTTCGGCCGCTTCGCCGACGCCCCCGCCGCCTGGCAGCGCTTCCTGGACGCGGGCGTGCTCATCCGCGACGTCGGCATCCCGGGGCACCTGCGGGTGACGATCGGGCTGGCGGAGGAGAACGACGCGTTCCTCGCCGCGGCCGCCGAGGTCGGCACCGGAGCCTGAGCCGTGCGGCGGTCGGGCCCCCCTCAGTGCGCCGGGGAGTGCTCCGTCGTCGGGACGTCGGCCGCGTGGACCCGGGGCCGTTGACCGGCAGCCGTGCCCAGACCGTGCCCGTCGTTGGGCCAGAAGTTGACGAGGACGTTCAAGGCCAGGGCCACGCCGGCGGCGAGCTCGTTGACGAAGGTCAGGGCGAGCGCGACCGAGGGCAGGACCCACGCCAGGCGGCTGGCGGTGCGGAAGATCGACCACCGATCGGGGTGGACCGACGGCTCGTTGTTGACCACGCGGTGGAGGTACTCCACGAGCGCACCGAAACCGATCGACGTCGCGAGCATGATGATGCTGAGGAGCCGGAGCGCCGCGATGTTGTCGCTCTCGTCGTTGGTCGATCGCGCGAAGACCTGGACGGCGAACGGGGTGAGGACGAAGAACCCGAGCGTGACCAGGACGATGACGGTGCCCCAGTGGTCGATCGCCGGCATGTAGCGAGCCAGCCGCCGGATGGCGAGCCACCCGCCGGCGATGAAGAGGAAACCGGTGGCGTAGCCGAGGTAGGCGGGGGCGAGGGCGCTGGTCAGCTCGTGGCCCAGCTCCCCGGGACCGACCCCCGGGGAGGACGTGCTGGTCGCGGGCCCGGTCGGGTCCGGCACACGCAGGTCGAGCACGAGGAGCGTCGCCGCGATGGCGAGGATGCCGTCGACGAGGAAGTTGAGGCGCGACCAGCTCCCGCCCTCGTGGTTGCCGGGATGGGGTGACAGCTCGGGCCACAGCTTGAGCGGGTTCGCCACAGGTCGGTCCTGACTTCGGTCTCGGTGGGTTGCGCGCCATTGGAATGGACCCACCTCCAAGATCACCAGCCGTCATACCCCGCGCGCGGCGGCAAGTCGTTCGCGCGGCGGACACCCGGCGCCAGGCGTCCTGGCCCGCCGCCCCCGTGCGAGCATGACCGGCATGAGTGGACGCACAGCACGGGTGGAGCGCACGACGCGGGAGTCGAGCGTGTTCGTCGAGCTCGACCTCGACGGCACCGGCCAGGTCGAGGTGTCGACGGGGGTCGGGTTCTTCGACCACATGCTGACCGCGCTGGGCACCCACGCCAGCTTCGACCTGCGCGTGCAGGCGACCGGGGACGTCCACGTCGAGGCCCACCACACGGTCGAGGACGTCGCCATCGTGCTCGGCCAGGCGCTGCTGGAGGCGCTGGGGGACAAGAAGGGCATCCGCCGGTTCGGCGACGCCTGGATCCCGATGGACGAGACCCTGGCCCACGCCGCGGTCGACGTCTCGGGCCGGCCGTACTGCGTGCACACCGGCGAGCCCGAGCACATGCTCGGTGCGCTCATCGGCGGCACCGGCGCGCCCTACGCGACCGTCATCAACCGGCACGTGTTCGAGGCGCTCGCGCTGAACGCCCGGATCGCGCTGCACGTCCGGGTCATCCACGGCCGCGACCAGCACCACATCAGCGAGGCCGAGTTCAAGGCCGTCGCCCGGGCGCTGCGCCAGGCCGTCGAGCCCGACCCCCGCGTCACCGGCGTCCCGTCGACCAAGGGCGCGCTCTAGGACCGGACGAGCACCGGGTCGGGGACGCTGCGCCCACTCCTCACGCCCCCGACCGGACAGCAGGCCCGGTGCGCGGATCGGGTGGGCACGGGCGTCCCACGGCCGAGCCCCCGACGACCGGGTGGTCGTCGGGGGCTCGCCGCGCCGGGTCTAGCGGGTGCGGTCGTCCGCGGTGGGCGCGTCCGACTCGTCGATCTCGGTCGCGTCCGGGGTGGTCTGCTCCTCGGGCGGCAGCGGCCGGGCCAGGCTGAGCCCGATCGAGCCGGCCAGCACCACCACGATCACCGCCAGGCTCACCAGCGAGGGGATCTCGGGGATCGAGGTCGAGAAGTTCTCGTGGCTGGCCTGCAGGATGAGCTTGACCCCGATGAAGGCCAGGATGATCGCGAGGCCCTTGCCGAGGTAGTGGAACTTGTCCAGCAGCCCGGCGAGCAGGAAGTACAGCGCCCGCAGGCCCAGGATCGCGAACGCGTTCGACGTGTAGACGATGAACGGGTCCGAGCTGACGGCCAGCACGGCGGGCACGGAGTCGACGGCGAAGACCAGGTCGGCGGCCTCGATCGCCACCACCACGGCCAGCAGCGGGGTGCCGTAGCGCTTGCCCGCCTCGCGGATGAAGAACTTGGTGCCGTCGTACTCGTCCTTCATCGGCACGACCTTGCGCATGGCCTTGAGCGCCAGCGACGTGCTCGGGTCGTAGTCGTCGTCCTCGCCCTTGATCAGCTTGTAGGCGCTGTAGAGCAGGATCGCCGCGAAGAGGAACAGCACGGGGGAGAAGCGCTCCACGACCTGCACGCCGAGGGCGAGGAAGACCGCGCGGAAGACCAGGGCGCCGATGACGCCGAAGAACAGCACGCGGTGCTGGTACTTCGCGGGCACCTTGAAGTAGGCGAAGATCAGCGCGAAGACGAACAGGTTGTCCACCGACAGGCTCTTCTCCAGCAGCCACGCGGTGAAGTACTGCACCCCTGCGTTCTCCCCGGTGCCCCCGACGGGGTCGACGACCACGGCGACGACGGCACCGAAGACCACGGCCAGGCCGACCCAGCCGACGCTCCACCAGGCGGCTTCCTTGAAGCCGATCGTGTGGTCGTCGCGGTGCGCCAGCAGGTCCACCGCCAGCGCGATGACCACGGTGGCGGCGAAGCCCACCCACAACCAGCTCGGGACGTCGTACACAGCAGCTCCTCTACGCGGGGACGGTTCGTGGCTCCCCCCAATCGTGACGGAGCGGACGGGCCGGCGCGGGGTCGGCGACGGGACGAGTTCGACCCACCCCCGTTGCCGACCGTCGGCAACGAGGCCCGCGTCAGACCCCGCCGAGCGGCACCTCGGGCCACCGCAGCAGCCGCGCGGCGAGGACGGCCGCGTGCAGCGCGAAGCGGTTCGCGGGGTCGGTGGGGTCGAGGTCGAGCAGCCCGCGCACCCGGGCCAGCCGGTAGGTCACCGCCCGCACCGACAGGTGCAGCCGGGCCGCGGTCTCGGTGGCCACCCCGCCCGTGGCGTAGTAGGCGTCCAGGGTCTCCAGCAGCGGCCCCGCCCCGCCCCGGGCCCCCGCCAGCGGGCCCAGCACGGTGCGCACCAGCTCGTCGACGGCGTCCCGGTCGCGCAGCAGCACCTGGTAGACGACGAGGTCGGCGGCGTCCACGACGGGGGTGTCGAGCCGCAGCCGGCCCGCCAGCTCCAGCGCGCCGCGGGCCTGCTCGTGGGAGACCCGCACCGACGTCGCCCCGGCGAGGCTGCGGCCCACCGCGGCCTGCCACGTCGCCGGAGAGCCGCCGCCGAGGACGCCTCGCAGCCGCTCCGCGACGAGCTCGACGCTGGCCTGGTCCGGGGCCGCGAACACGCACACCAGCAGGCCGTCGCGCACCACGACCAGCGGGTTCGCGTCCCCGTGGGCGCCCCCCAGGGCCCGCTCCAGCCGGCTGGGCACGCTCGAGGTGGCGGGGTCGTCGAAGGTGCGCTCGTGCCGGGCGACGAGCACGGCGTGCGGGCTGGTGAGGTCCACCCCGAGGTCGGCCGCCCGGCCCGCGGCCGACACCGCGTCCGGCCCCCCGGCCAGCAGCTTCTCCACCACCTCGCGGCGGGTGGCCTCCTGCTGCCGCGACAGGTCGTTGCGCGCCAGCTGGAAGCCCTCGGCCAGCGCGGCCACGGCGTCGTCGGCCGCCCGCAGCACCGCCAGGCCGGCGGCGCGCACCCGGGCGGCGTCGGACCCCGCCACCACGTCGAGCTGCTCCCAGAGCCGCCAGCACGCCGAGAGGTAGAGGTCGATCAGCGCGCGCAGCGGCACCCCGGCCAGCGCGGCGGCCGCGCCCCGCTCACCGCAGGCGGTCAGCTCGGCGCGCCGCAGCCGGCGCCCCGAGCTCGCGGCCTCGACGACGATGGGCAGGAACCGGCCCAGCAGCGCGGGGTCGACCCCACCCGCGTCGTCCGCCGCCCCGGCCGCGACCGCGGCGACCACGTCGTCGGGCGCCCCGGTGTCGCGCGCGCTCGTCACGGTCCCTCCCTGCCGGACCCGGGAAGCGGCGGGCCGACGGCCATCCTCGCACCCGTACCCTCGGCGACCGTGAGCACCGCGATCGTCGTCGTCCTCGTCCTGCTCGCCGGGTTCCTGGCCGGGGGCGCGTGGACGATGCGCACGACGTCCCGCCTGTTCGCCGCCGTCCTGGCCGTGCTCACCGCGCTCGCCCTCGCCGGTGCGGTGGCCTACCTGGTCTGAGCCCGGCCCTAGGCTGGGCCGGTGAGCAGAGCCACGGTCGCCGTCCTGGACTACGGGTCGGGCAACCTGCGCTCGGCCGTGCGGGCCCTCGAGCGGACCGGGGCGCAGGTGACGCTGACGGCCGAGCCGGCGGTGGCGCTGGCCGCGGACGGCCTCGTCGTCCCCGGGGTGGGCGCCTTCGCCGCCTGCATGGCCGGGCTGCGCGCGGTCCGGGGCGACCGCATCATCGGCGAGCGCCTCGCCGGGGGCAGGCCCGTGCTCGGCATCTGCGTCGGCATGCAGGTGCTCTTCAGCTCCGGGGTGGAGTTCAGCCCCGCCTCGGGCGCGGACGAGGCCGCCCGGGGGTGCGACGAGTGGCCCGGCACCGTGGAGCGGCTGCAGGCGCCCGTGCTGCCCCACATGGGGTGGAACACCGTCGACGCCCCCGCCGGCTCGGCGCTGTTCGCCGGCCTGGACGCGGCCACCCGCTTCTACTTCGTGCACTCCTACGGGGTGCGCCGCTGGGAGATGGAGTCCTCCGGCCCGCTGCGCGCACCGCTGCTGACCTGGGCGACCCACGGCGAGCCGTTCCTGGCCGCGGTGGAGAACGGGCCGCTGAGCGCCACCCAGTTCCACCCCGAGAAGTCGGGCGACGCCGGGGCCGTGCTGCTGGGGAACTGGGTGGGCTCGCTGGGCTGAGCGGCCCGACTAGGGTTGGCCCACGTGACCCTGGAGCTGCTCCCCGCCGTCGACGTCGCCGAGGGCAAGGCCGTCCGCCTCGTCCAGGGGGAGGCGGGCAGCGAGACCGACTACGGCTCCCCGCTCGACGCCGCCCTGCAGTGGCAGGCCGACGGGGCGCAGTGGGTGCACCTGGTCGACCTCGACGCCGCCTTCGGCCGCGGCAGCAACCGGGAGCTGCTGGCCGAGGTCGTCGGCCGCCTCGACGTCGCCGTCGAGCTCTCCGGCGGCATCCGGGACGACGCCTCGCTCGACGCCGCCCTGGCCACCGGCTGCCGCCGGGTCAACCTGGGCACGGCCGCGCTGGAGGACCCCACGTGGTGCGCCTCGGCCATCGCCCGGCACGGCGACCGGGTGGCCGTCGGCCTCGACGTCCAGCTCGTCGACGGCGCGCACCGGCTCAAGGCCCGGGGCTGGGTCAGCGACGGCGGCGAGCTGTTCGACGTCCTGGCCCGCCTCGACCGGGACGGCTGCGCCCGCTACGTCGTCACCGACGTCACCAAGGACGGCACGCTGACCGGGCCCAACCTCGAGCTGCTGGCGCAGGTCTGCGCGGCGACCGACGCCCCCGTTGTCGCCTCCGGTGGGGTGTCCACCCTGGACGACCTGACCGCGCTGGCGACCATGGTGGGCACCGGCGTCGAGGGCGCGATCGTCGGCAAGGCGCTCTACGCGGGGCGGTTCACCCTGCCCGAGGCCCTCGCCGCGGTGCGGGCGTGAGCGGGCTGGACCTGCCGGGCCTGGTCGCCGAGGCGTCCGCCCTGCTCGACTCCGTCACCGACCGGTTCACCGCCGGGGTTGGCGCGCCGAGCGCGAAGGCCAAGGGGCCCACGGACTTCGCCACCGCCGTCGACCTCGAGCTGGAGCGCACCCTGGGCGCGCAGCTGACCGAGCGCACCGGGATCGCGGTGCACGGCGAGGAGTTCGGCGGGCCCGACCTGCGCTCCGGCACCGCCTGGGTGCTCGACCCGGTGGACGGCACCGCCAACTACTCCGCCGGCATGCCGCTGGCCGGCATCCTGCTCGCGCTCGTGCACGACGGGCAGCCGGTGGCGGGGCTGACCTGGCTGCCGCTGCTGGGCGAGCGCTACACCGCCGTCGAGGGCGGGCCCCTGCTGCGCGACGGCGAGGCGCTGCCCCCGCTCGCCCCGGCCACCCTGGCCGAGGTGACCACGGTCATCGGCTCGCTCGACCTGCGCGCGCGGGGCGCCTACCCCGGCCCCTTCCGGTACGCGGTGATGGGCTCGCTGTCCCAGGCGTGCCTGCGGGTGCGGCTGCTCGGGGCGACGGGGGTCGACCTGGCGTGGACGGCCGCCGGGGTGCTGGGCGGCTCGGTCACCTTCGGCCACCACCCCTGGGACAACGCCGCGGGCGTGTGCCTGGTGCGGGCCGCCGGGGGCGTGGTCACCGACCTGGCCGGGCAGCCGTGGCGCATCGACTCCCCGTCGGTGCTCGCCGCGTCCCCGGGGGTGCACGACGAGCTGCTGGCGCTGCTGGCCGAGGTGGGCGAGCCCCGGGACGTGGGCCCGGCGGTGCCGGCGTGAGCCTGGCCGTGCGCGTCATCCCCTGCCTCGACGTCGACGCCGGCCGGGTGGTCAAGGGCGTCAACTTCGAGAACCTGCGCGACGCCGGGGACCCGGTCGAGCTCGCGGCGCTCTACGACGCCCAGGGGGCCGACGAGCTGACGTTCCTCGACGTCACCGCCTCCTCCGGCGGGCGGGCCACCATGCTCGACGTCGTCGCCCGCACCGCCGAGCAGGTCTTCATCCCGCTCACCGTGGGCGGCGGGGTGCGCACCGCGGCCGACGTCGACACCCTGCTGCGCGCCGGCGCGGACAAGGTCAGCATCAACACCGCGGCCATCGCCGTGCCCGAGCTGCTGCGCGAGCTCTCCGAGCGGTTCGGCTCGCAGTGCATCGTGCTCTCCGTCGACGCGCGCACCGTGCCCGCCGGCGCGGCGCCCACCGCGTCGGGCTGGGAGGTCACCACCCACGGCGGGAAGCGCGGCACCGGCATCGACGCCGTCGGCTGGGCCGTGCGCGGCGCCGAGCTCGGGGTGGGGGAGGTCCTGCTGAACTCGATGGACGCCGACGGCACCAAGGCCGGCTTCGACCTGCGGATGCTCCGGGCCGTGCGGGCGGCGGTCACCGTGCCCGTGATCGCCAGCGGCGGGGCGGGGGCCGTCGAGCACTTCCCGCCGGCCGTCGCCGCGGGCGCCGACGCGGTCCTCGCGGCCAGCGTGTTCCACTTCGGCGAGCTCACCATCGGGCAGGTCAAGGACGCGATGCGCGCGGAGGGGGTGGTGGTGCGGTGAGCCTGGACCCGGAGGTCGCGGCGCGCCTGACGCCGAACGCCGACGGCCTCGTCGCGGCCGTCGCGCAGCAGCGGGGGACCGGCGAGGTGCTCATGGTGGCGTGGATGGACTCCGAGGCGCTGGACCGCACCCTGCGCACCCGCCGGGCCACCTACTGGTCGCGCTCGCGGCAGGAGTACTGGGTCAAGGGCGCCACCTCGGGGCACACCCAGCACGTGCACGAGGTGCGCCTGGACTGCGACGGCGACACCGTCCTGCTCACGGTCGACCAGGTGGGCGCGGCGTGCCACACCGGCGACCGCACGTGCTTCGACGCCGACGTGCTGCTGGCCCCGGAGCAGCCCCCGTCCTAGCGGTCAGTCGCGCAGCGACTGCACCAGCATCGCGATGACGAGCGCGACCACGACCAGGATGGTCAGTCCGACGACGACGAGCCCGACGATCTCCATGGGGCCAGTGTGGCAGACCGCGGCCGGGCCTCAGCCGCGCAGGGCGGCGAGGGCGTCGTCGGCGTGGTGGCGGGGCTTGCGCTCCCCGGTGACCACGGTGCGGACCGTCCGGTCCGGGTCGATGACGAAGGTGCGCCGCTGCACCGGTCCGACCTTGCCGAGCAGGCCGGACCGCTTGACCCCGAACTGCGCCGCCACCGTCCCCTCCGGGTCGGCCAGCAGCGGGAACTCCAGGGAGTGGGCGTCGGCGAACTGCCGCTGGGTGCCCACCTCGTCGGGGCTGCAGCCGACCACGGTAGCGCCGGTGCCGGCGAACGCGTCGGCGAGGTCCCGGAAGCGGCACGCCTCGGCCGTGCAGCCGTTGGAGGACGCGATGGGGAAGAAGAACAGCACCACCGGCCCGTCCGCCAGCAGCGCGCTCAGCCGCCGCGGCGTGCCCGTCTGGTCCACCAGCTCGAAGTCCGGCGCCGTCCCACCCTGCTCCACGCCTGGTCACGCTAGCCGGTGAACCGCTGCGGGTCCCACCCCCGTTCACCCAGGAGAGCCTGCCCCCGCGGCAGACTGCCCCCGACGGGCGCGGCGCCGCCGCGGCTCACCCGTCACCCCCACCCCGCAGAGGAGTCGTCGTGGCCGGTGCCGCACCGAGGTTGTCCGCCCTGCTCAACGAGGTCGCCGGGACGGACCTGCCGCTGCGCCTGCGCTGCTGGGACGGCTCCGAGGCCGGCCCCGCCGACGCCCCCGTCCTCGTCGTCCGGTCGCGGCGCGCGCTGCGCCGGCTGCTGTGGCAGCCCGACGAGCTGGGCTTCGCGCAGGCCTACGTGGCCGGGGAGCTCGACATCGAGGGCGACATGACCGCCGCGATCCAGCACTTCTGGGGCGTGGTGCGCGAGCGCGGGCTGGCGAAGCCCGAGCTCGGCGCACGCCGCGTGGTCAAGGCCGCGGGCACCGCGCTGCGCCTCGGCGCGCTGGGCCCCAAGCCGCCCGCCCCGGGCGAGGAGGCCCGGCTCAAGGGCCTGCTGCACTCGAAGGACCGCGACCGCGAGGCCATCAGCCACCACTACGACCTGTCCAACGAGTTCTACGAGCTGCTGCTCGACGAGCACGTCGCCTACTCCTGCGGGTACTGGACGCAGCCCCCCGGCACCCCGGGCTACACCGTGCACGAGGCGCAGACCGACAAGCTCGACCTGGTCTGCCAGAAGCTGGGCCTGCAGCCCGGCCAGCGCCTGCTCGACGTGGGCTGCGGCTGGGGCTCGATGATCCTGCACGCCGCCGAGCACTACGGCGTGCACGCCACCGGCGTCACCATCTCCCGCGAGCAGCGTGACTTCATCGAGAAGCGGGTTGCCGAGCGGGGTCTGGGCGAGAAGGTCACCGTGCGGCTGCAGGACTACCGCGAGGTGGCCGACGGCCCCTACGACGCGATCAGCACCATCGAGATGGGCGAGCACGTCGGGGCGAAGAACTACGACGTCTACACCGGCACCCTGTTCCGCCTGCTCAAGCAGGAGGGACGGCTGCTGCTGCAGCAGATGTCGCGGGACGGGGCGCCCGGCGGCGGCGCGTTCATCGAGAGCTACATCGCCCCCGACATGACGATGGTCCCGCTGGGCACCACGGCGAACAACATCGAGCGCGCCGGGTTCGAGATCCGCGACGTGCACGTGATGCGCGAGCACTACGTGCACACCATCCGGGCGTGGCTCGACACCTTCGAGTCCCGTTTCGACGAGGTCGTCGAGATGATCGGCGAGGCGCAGTCACGGGTGTGGCGGCTCTACATCGTCGGCAGCGCGCTGGCCTTCGAGGAGAACCGGATGGGCGTCGACCAGTTCCTCGCGGTGAAGCCGGCCGCCGACGGCACGTCCGGGCTGCCGCTGACCCGTGACGGCTGGTCCGTCACCGCGCGGTAGACGAGACTCCCGCCGTGGCCTCCGTCGGATCGATCCTGCTCACCCTGCTGGCCGCCGCCCTCGCGGTCGTGGTCCTGTTCACCGCCACCTTCTTCTGGGCCCGCGCCGCGGGCAAGCACGCCGTGGTCGACGTGGTCTGGGGTCCGGGGTTCGTGCTCGTCGCTCTGGTCTCCGCCCTCGTCGCCGACGGGGCGCCGTGGCGGCGCGTCCTGCTGCTGGTGCTCGTGGCCGCCTGGGGCCTGCGGCTGGGTGGGCACATCTTCCTGCGCAGCCGCGGCAAGGGGGAGGACCCCCGCTACGCCGACATCCTGGCCGAGGCGGACGGCGACCCGGAGCGGCACATGGTCCGCAAGGTCTACCTGCCCCAGGCGCTGGTCATGCTGGTGGTTTCGCTGCCCGTGACTGTGGGCATGGCCAGCACCGGGGGCGGGTTCGTCGCGGGCGCGCTCGTGGTGCTCGGCCTGCTGGTGTGGGGCACCGGGCTGTTCTTCGAGGCCGTCGGCGACCACCAGCTCGAGCAGTTCAAGGCCGACCCCGCCAACAAGGGCACGGTCATGGACTCTGGGCTGTGGCGCTTCACCCGCCACCCCAACTACTTCGGCGACTTCGCCGTCTGGTGGGGCGTGTTCCTCGTCGCGCTCGGCAGCCCGTGGGTGTTGCTCACCGTCGTCGGCCCGGCGCTGATGAGCCGGCTGCTGATGAAGACCACCGGCAAGGAGCTCATGGAGAAGCACATGAGCTCCCGCGAGGGCTACGCCGAGTACGTCGAGCGGACCAGCGGCTTCTTCCCGCTGCCCCCGGGCAGCGGCCCGGCCCGCGCCACCTGAGGCCGGGACGTGGGCGGCGGGCTGGGACACTGGGCCCCATGCCCGCCCCGCTCGGAGTGACCAGCCCCGCGCTCGAGGAGTTCCGCGCCCTCGCCGCCGAGCACCGCGTGGTGCCCGTGACCCGCCGCCTGCTGGCCGACGCCGAGACCCCGGTCTCGGCCTACCGCAAGCTCGCAGGCGACCGGCCCGGCACGTTCCTGCTCGAGTCCGCGGAGAACGGCCGCTCCTGGTCGCGGTGGTCGTTCGTCGGCGCGGGCAGCGCGGCCGCGCTCACCGTGGTCGACGGCGAGGCGGTGTGGCAGGGCGCGGTGCCCGCCGGTGCCCCTACGGGGGGTGACCCGCTGGCGGTGCTGCGGGAGACGTGCGAGCTGCTGCGCTCCGAGCGGCTGCCGGGCCTGCCCCCGCTGACCGGGGGGATGGTCGGCTACCTCGGCTACGACGTGGTCCGCCGGGTGGAGCGGCTGCCCGAGACCGCGACCGACGACCTGCAGCTGCCCGAGCTGGTGATGCTGCTGGCCACCGACCTGGCCGCCGTCGACCACCACGAGGGCACCATCACCCTCATCGCGAACGCGGTGAACTGGGACGGCTCCGACGACCGCGTCGACGAGGCCCACGCCGACGCCGTCGCCCGGCTCGACGCGATGGCCGCCCGGCTGGAGGCCCCCGCCGCCTCGACCGTCACCCGGTTCGACACCCCCGAGCCCCGGTTCCACCGGGCCCGCACCTCCGCCGAGCACTGCGCGGGTGTGCGCTCGCTGGTCGGGGAGATCGAGGCGGGCGAGGCGTTCCAGGTGGTGCTGAGCCAGCGCTTCGAGATGGCCACCGAGGCGGACCCGCTCGACGTGTACCGGGTGCTGCGCGCCTCGAACCCCAGCCCGTACATGTACCTGCTCAAGGTGCCCGACGGGGCGGGCGGCACCGCCTTCGACGTGGTCGGGTCGAGCCCGGAGGCCCTCGTCACCGTGGTCGACGGGGCGGCGACGACCCACCCCATCGCCGGCACCCGGTGGCGCGGGCGCGACGTCGAGGAGGACGTGCTGCTGGAGAAGGAGCTGCGCGCCGACGAGAAGGAGAACGCCGAGCACCTCATGCTCGTCGACCTCGGCCGCAACGACCTGGGCCGGGTGTGCGCGCCCGGCTCGGTCAAGGTCACCCAGTACCGGCACGTGGAGCGCTACAGCCACGTCATGCACCTGGTCTCGACGGTGGTCGGCCGGCTGGCCCGCGGCCGCAACGCCCTCGACGCGGTGCTCGCCTGCTTCCCGGCGGGCACGCTCTCCGGCGCGCCCAAGCCGCGGGCGATGGAGCTCATCGAGGCCCACGAGCCGACCCGGCGCGGCCTCTACGGCGGCATCGTCGGCTACCTGGACTTCTCCGGCGACGCCGACACCGCCATCGCCATCCGCACCGCCGTGGTCAAGGACGGCACGGCCTACGTGCAGGCGGGCGGGGGCGTGGTGGCCGACTCCGACCCCGAGGCCGAGGACACCGAGAGCCGCAACAAGGCCCTGGCCGTGCTGGCCGCGGTGGCCGCCGCGGGCACCATGCGGGCCCCGCGGTGAGGAGCCGGGTCGGCGCCGCCTGCCTGGCGCTCGTCGTCGCGGCCGCCGTGCTGTGGTCCTCCTCGCGGGTGACGTGGGTGACGGCGACCGCCAGCGACGACCTGCGCGGCACCCGCACCGCAGGCCTGGCCGGGTCGACCTGGGCGGCGGGCACGGTGCCGCTCGCGCTGGCGCTGCTGGCGGCCGTGGCCGCGGTGCTCGCGGTGCGCGGCTGGGCCCGGCGGGTGGTCGCCGTGCTGGTGGCCCTGGTCGGGGTGGGCGCCTGCCTGCCCGCGGTCTCGCTGCTCACCCAGGGCCCGGACGACGCGGTCGCGGCGTCGCTGCTCGACCCGCCCGCCGCCGCGGCCGCGGTGACGGCCTCCACGGGGGCGGCCGGGCCGGTGCTGGCGCTGCTCGCCGCCGCGGTCGCGGTGCTCGCCGCCGTCCTGCTGCTGCGCGTCGAGCGCACCGGCGGGGGTCTCTCCACCCGTTACCAGACCCCCGGCGCGCGCCGGGCGAGCGCGCGCGAGCAGGTGGGCGGCGGGGACGCGGGCCCCCGCGACCCGGCCGCCGCGGCCGCCGTCACCGAGCGCGTCCTCTGGGACGCGCTCGACGCGGGGGAGGACCCGACCGCGGACCCCGAGCCGGTCGCGCCCGGTGACGGTGCTGCGCCGGACGAGGGGGGCGACCGAGACCCAGGTCACCCGCGGTCTAGGCTGGGCCGCGATCGAGGGGGCGCCGATCGAGGCGCCGCCGACGACGGCCGGCGGGGGGGACCTGGGGCACCATGAGCGTTCTGGACTCCATCATCGAGGGCGTGCGCGCCGACATGGCCGAGCGCGAGGCCGTGCGCGACCTGGCCGCCGTCAAGGCCGCCGCCGCCGCCGCGTCACCCGCGCGTGACGCCATGGCCGCGCTGCGCACGCCGGGCATCGCCGTCATCGCCGAGGTCAAGCGCAAGAGCCCGTCGAAGGGCCCGCTGGCCGAGATCGGCGACCCGGCCGACCTCGCCCGGCAGTACGAGGCCGGGGGCGCGCGGGCCATCAGCGTGCTCACCGAGCAGCGCCGGTTCGGCGGCTCGCTGGCCGACCTCGACGCCGTGCGCGCGGCCGTGGACGTGCCCGTGCTGCGCAAGGACTTCGTCGTCAGCCCCTACCAGGTGCACGAGGCCCGGGCGCACGGCGCCGACCTCGTGCTGCTCATCGTGGCGGCGCTGGAGCAGAACGTGCTGGCCGCCCTGCTCGACCGTGTCGAGTCCCTCGGCATGACCGCGCTGGTCGAGGTGCACACCGAGGCCGAGGCGGACCGGGCCCTGCTGGCCGGGGCCAAGGTCATCGGGGTCAACGCCCGCAACCTCAAGACCCTCGAGGTCGACCGCACCAGCTTCTCCCGCATCGCCCCCGGGCTGCCGTCGGAGGTCGTCACCGTGGCCGAGTCCGGGGTGCGGGGCACCGCGGACCTGCTCGCCTGCGCCCGCGCCGGGGCCGACGCCGTGCTCGTCGGCGAGGGCCTGGTCACCAGCGGGGACCCCCGCGCCGCCGTCTCCGACCTGGTCACCGCCGGCTCGCACCCGTCCTGCCCCAAGCCCGCGCGCTGACCCACCGGGGCCCGCGGTCGGCTCGGGGCGCGTGGGGGACACTGGGGGCGTGACCGCCACCGACACCCCCACCGCGAGCACGCTGCCGCGGGCCAGCGAGGGCCTGCAGCACCGCAGCACCCACGAGCCCGACGACACCGGCCACTTCGGCGACTACGGCGGCCGGTTCGTCCCCGAGGCGCTGGTGGGTGCCCTGGAGGAGCTGACCGTCGCCTACGAGAAGGCCCGGGTGGACCCGGGGTTCCTCGCCGAGCTCGACCGGCTGCAGCGCGACTACACCGGCCGTCCCTCGCCGGTGTTCGAGGCGAGCAGGCTGGCCGAGCACGCCGGCGGCGCACGGCTGCTGCTCAAGCGGGAGGACCTCAACCACACCGGGTCCCACAAGATCAACAACGTGCTCGGCCAGGTGCTGCTGACCAAGCGGATGGGCAAGACCCGCGTCATCGCCGAGACCGGGGCCGGGCAGCACGGCGTCGCCACCGCCACCGCGTGCGCGCTGCTGGGCCTGGAGTGCGTGGTCTACATGGGCAAGGTCGACACCGAGCGCCAGGCGCTGAACGTGGCCCGGATGCGGCTGCTGGGGGCCGAGGTCGTCGCCGTCGAGACCGGCTCGGCGACCCTCAAGGACGCCATCAACGAGGCGCTGCGCGACTGGGTCAGCCACGTCGACGAGACGCACTACTGCCTGGGCACGGTGGCCGGGCCGCACCCGTTCCCGGTGATGGTCCGCGACTTCCACCGCGTCATCGGCCTCGAGGCGCGCGCCCAGCTGCTCGCCGACCACGGCGGCCTGCCCGACGCGGTCGTCGCCTGCGTCGGCGGCGGGTCCAACGCGATCGGCATCTTCCACGCCTTCCTCGACGACACCGACGTCCGGCTCGTCGGCTGCGAGCCCGGCGGCGACGGCACCGACACCGCGCGGCACGGCGCCACGCTCACCATGGGCAGCCCGGGCGCGCTGCACGGCGCGATGAGCTACCTGCTGCAGGACGCCGACGGGCAGACCTCGGAGTCGTACTCCATCTCCGCGGGCCTGGACTACCCGGGCGTCGGCCCCGAGCACTCCCTGCTCAAGGACCTCGGGCGGGCGGAGTACGTGGCCGTCACCGACGCCGAGGCCATGGCCGCCTTCCGGCTGCTGTGCCGCACCGAGGGCATCATCCCGGCCATCGAGTCCGCCCACGGCATCGCCGGGGCGCTGGCCCTGGGCCGCGAGCTCGGGCCGGGCGCCACGATCCTGGTCAACCTCTCCGGGCGCGGGGACAAGGACGTCGACACCGCCGCCCGCTACTTCGGGGTCGTCGACGAGGAGCACCTCGACCACCCCACCCCCAACCCGGAGGACGGGCCGGGGTCGGGCGCGGGGGAGCAGCTGTGAGCGGGCGCGACCGCTCCGGCGAGCGGCTGGCCCCGATGTTCGCCCGGTGCCGCGCCGAGGACCGCGCGGCCCTGGTGGGCTACCTGCCCGCGGGCTACCCCGACGTCGACACCAGCGCCGAGCTCATGGTCGCGATGGTCGAGGCGGGGGTCGACCTCGTCGAGGTCGGCGTGCCCTACTCCGACCCGGTGATGGACGGGCCCACCGTGCAGGGCGCCGCGGAGACCGCGCTGCGGGCGGGCTTCCGGCTGCGCGACGTGCTCACCGTGGTCGGCCGCGTCGCCGACGCGGGCGGACGGGCCGTGGTCATGTCGTACTGGAACCCGGTGCTGCGCTACGGGGTCGACGCCTTCGCCCGCGACCTCGCCGCGGCGGGCGGGCTGGGCCTGATCACCCCGGACCTGGTGCCCGACGAGGCCGGGGGCTGGCTCGCCGCCTCCGACACCCACGGCCTGGACCGCATCTTCCTGCTCGCCCCCTCCTCCAGCGAGGAGCGGGTGGACTCCACCGCCGAGGTCTCCCGCGGCTTCGTCTACGCCGCCTCGACGATGGGGGTCACCGGAGCCCGCGACGCCGTCTCCAGCGCCGCGCCCACCCTCGTCGAGCGCATCCGCCGCCACTCCGACGTGCCCGTCGGCGTCGGCCTCGGCATCCGGTCCCGCGAGCAGGCCGCCGAGGTCGCCGGGTACGCCGACGCGGTCATCGTCGGCTCCGCCCTGGTCACCGCGGCCGCCGACGGCCCCGCGGCGGTGGGGGCGCTGGTCGGCGAGCTCGCCGAGGGTGTGCGGGCCGCGGCGGTCGCCCCGTGAGCGGCCCGACGACCGTGCTGGCCTCGTTCCCGGCGCCCCCGCAGGGCGTGTGGGACCTCGGCCCGGTCCCGCTGCGGGCCTACGCCCTGTGCATCATCGCCGGGATCGTCGTGGCCATCTGGTGGGGCGACAAGCGTTGGGTGGCGCGCGGCGGGGCCCCGGGTGCGGTCGCCGACGTCGCCGTGTTCGCCGTCCCGTTCGGCCTCGTGGGCGGCCGGCTCTACCACGTCGCCACCGACTGGCGGACCTACTTCGGCCCCGGCGGGCACCCCGTCGACGCCCTGAAGATCTGGCAGGGCGGCCTGGGCATCTGGGGCGCGGTGCTGCTCGGCGGGGTCGGCGCGTGGATCGCGTGTCGCCGCCGCGGCATCCCGCTGCCCGCCTTCGGCGACGCGATCGCCCCCGGCATCGTCGTGGCGCAGGCCATCGGCCGGCTCGGCAACTACTTCAACCAGGAGCTCTACGGCGGCCCGACCACGCTGCCGTGGGGCATGGCCATCTACCCCCGGCTGGACGCGGCCGGGCGGGTCGACGACCTCAACGGGGTGGTCCCCGACGGGGCCGCGCCGCTGGCGGTGGTGCACCCCACGTTCCTCTACGAGCTGCTGTGGAACCTGGTGGTCGCGGCCGTCGTGGTGTGGGCGGACCGGCGCTTCCGGCTCGGGCACGGCCGCGCCTTCGCGCTCTACGTGGCGGGCTACTGCGTGGGCCGCTTCGGCATCGAGCTGATGCGGACCGACCCGGCGACGATGGTGCTGGGGCTGCGGATCAACGTCATCACCGCCACGGTCGTCTTCCTCGCCGCCGCGCTCTACGTGTGGCGCGCCCCGCGCGGCCGGGAGGACCCGGCGACCCTCGGCGGGCCCGCTGCCGAGGACGACGAGCCGGGGGACCACGAGCCCGGGGACCGCGAGCCCGGGGACGAGTCGGGGGCCCAGGAGCCGGGGGAGACCGCCGCGCGGCGCGACCCGGTCGGGTCGAAGGACCCGCCCCGGGGCTGAGACGGACGTCGCACCGACTGGCCGGGTCGGGGCACCGGCCCCAGACTTCTCACCGGGGCCCACCGACGTGCCCCGCTGCTAGTCTGCCTCCACCGCGCACGCCCGTGACCAGCCCGTGCGTGCTGCTCCACCCGCTCGACCCAGCAGCCAGAACCCCTGCTCGACCCCCACGGGCCACCGGCGTCCCGACGGACCCACGTGGAGGTACGCGTGCTCTTCTCCTCGACCCCCCAGGCCCAGGGTCTCTACGACCCGGCGAACGAGGCCGACTCCTGCGGCGTCGCGATGGTCGCCGACCTCAAGGGCCGCAGCACCCACGGCATCGTCTCCGACGGCCTGACCGCGCTGGCCAACCTGGAGCACCGGGGCGCCGCGGGCGCCGAGCCCACCAGCGGCGACGGCGCCGGCATCCTCGTCCAGCTGCCCGACGCGCTGCTGCGGGCGAGCGTCGACTTCCCGCTGCCCGAGCCGGCCGACGACGGCAGCCACCGCTACGCCGCCGGGCTGTGCTTCCTGCCCACCGACCCCGCCACGCGCGACGCGGCCCGCGCCCGGGTCGAGGAGATCGCCGCGGAGGAGGGGCTCGACGTCCTGGGCTGGCGCCACGTCCCCACCGACCCCGACGGCGCCGGCATCGGCCCCACCGCGCTGGCCTGCATGCCGCACATGGACCAGGTGTTCGTCACCGCGCACCGCGCCGAGGGCGACGACCCCGCCGCGGCCCCGTCGGGCGTGGCCCTGGACCGCCTCGCCTTCTGCCTGCGCAAGCGCGCCGAGCACACCACCGAGGCGACGACCCGGGCGGGCACGGCCGTCTACTTCCCGTCGCTGTCCTCGCGCACGATGGTCTACAAGGGGATGCTCACCACCGCGCAGCTGCCGGCGTACTTCCCCGACCTGCACGACGAGCGCTTCGCCAGCGCCATCGCCCTGGTCCACTCCCGCTTCTCGACGAACACGTTCCCCTCGTGGCCGCTGGCGCACCCGTTCCGCTACGTCGCGCACAACGGCGAGATCAACACCATCCGCGGCAACCGCAACCGCATGCGCGCCCGGGAGGCGCTGCTGCACAGCGACCTCGTCCCCGGCGACCTGCAGCGGCTCTACCCCATCTGCACGGCCGACGCGTCGGACTCCGCCTCGTTCGACGAGGTGCTCGAGCTGCTCCACCTCGGGGGCCGCTCCCTGCCGCACGCGGTGCTGATGATGGTGCCGGAGGCCTGGGAGAACAACCCGGGCATGGACCCCGCCCGGCGCGCCTTCTACCGCTTCCACGCCTCGGTGATGGAGGCCTGGGACGGCCCCGCGTGCGTCACCTTCACCGACGGCACCGTCGTCGGCGCGGTGCTCGACCGCAACGGGCTGCGCCCGGGCCGCTGGTGGCAGACCGCGGACGACCGCGTGGTGCTGGCCAGCGAGTCCGGCGTGCTCGACGTGCCCGCCGACCAGGTCGTCGCCAAGGGCCGGCTCAACCCGGGCCGGATGTTCCTCGTCGACACCGCCGAGGGCCGGATCGTGGGCGACGACGAGGTCAAGGGCGCGCTCGCCGCCGAGCACCCGTACGAGGAGTGGCTGCACGCCGGCCTGCTCTCCCTCGACGAGCTGCCCGCCCGGCCCGGCGTCACCACCACCCACGACTCGGTGGTGCGCCGGCAGGTGGTGTTCGGCTACACCTCCGAGGAGCTGGGGATGCTGCTCACCCCGATGGCGTCCTCGGCGCAGGAACCGATCGGGTCCATGGGCACCGACACCCCGGTCGCGGTGCTCTCGCAGCGCCCGCGGCTGCTCTACGACTACTTCACCCAGCTCTTCGCCCAGGTGACCAACCCCCCGCTGGACTCCATCCGCGAGGAGATCGTCACCTCGCTGGCCCGCGTGATGGGCCCGGAGCAGAACCTGCTGGCCCCCGGGCCCGCCTCGGTCCGGCAGATCGTGCTGCCGTGGCCCGTGCTGGACAACGCGGCGCTGTCGAAGATCGTGCACATCGACGACGACGGCGACCAGCCCGGCCTGCGCGCCGTGGTGCTGCCCGCCCTGTTCGAGGTCGGCCGCGGCGGCGAGGGCCTGGCCGACGCGCTGGCCCAGCTGCGGGCGACCGCGTCGGAGGCCATCGCCGGCGGGGCGCGCACCCTCGTCATCTCCGACCGCGACTCCGACCACCGGCTGGCCCCCATCCCGTCGCTGCTGGCCGTCTCCGCGGTGCACCACCACCTGGTGCGCACCCGGGAGCGCACCCGCACCGCGCTCGTCGTCGAGTCCGGCGACGCCCGCGAGGTCCACCACGTCGCGCTGCTCATCAGCTTCGGGGCCGCGGCCGTCAACCCCTACCTCGCGTTCGAGACCATCGCCGACCTCGTCGAGCGCCGCGAGTTGCGCGGCCTGGAGAAGACCACCGCGGTCCAGCACTACCTCACGGCGCTGGGCAAGGGCGTGCTCAAGGTGATGTCGAAGATGGGCATCTCCACCGTCGGGTCCTACACCGCCGCGCAGATCTTCGAGGCCGTGGGCCTGGACCGCGACGTGGTGGCCGAGTACTTCACCGGCACCACCAGCCAGCTCGGCGGGGTGGGCCTCGACGTCCTCGCCGAGGAGGTGCGGCTGCGCCACCGCCGCGCCTACCCGGAGAACCCCACCGACCGCGTGCACCGCACCCTCGAGGTCGGCGGCGAGTACGCCTTCCGCCGCGAGGGCGAGCTGCACCTGTTCACCCCCGAGACGGTGTTCCTGCTGCAGCACGCCACCAAGACCGGGCAGCACGAGGTGTACCGCAAGTACACCGCGGAGGTGGAGCGGCTGGCGGCCGAGGGCGGCACCCTGCGCGGGCTGTTCCGGCTCAAGACCGAGGACCGCACGCCGGTGCCGCTGGAGGAGGTCGAGCCCGTCGAGGCCATCGTCACCCGGTTCAACACCGGCGCCATGAGCTACGGCTCCATCTCCGCCGAGGCCCACGAGACCATGGCCGTGGCCATGAACCGGCTGGGGGCGCGCTCCAACTCCGGCGAGGGCGGCGAGGACACCGAGCGGCTGCACGACCTGACGCGGCGCTCCGCCGTCAAGCAGGTCGCCTCCGGCCGCTTCGGGGTGACCAGCGACTACCTGGTCAACGCCACCGACATCCAGATCAAGATGGCGCAGGGGGCCAAGCCCGGCGAGGGCGGCCAGCTGCCCGCGTACAAGGTGTACCCGTCCATCGCCAAGACGCGGCACTCGACGCCCGGGGTGGCGCTGATCAGCCCGCCGCCGCACCACGACATCTACTCCATCGAGGACCTCGCCCAGCTCATCCACGACCTGAAGAACGCCAATGCCGACGCCCGCATCAACGTCAAGCTCGTCAGCGCCGTCGGCGTGGGCACGGTGGCGGCCGGGGTGAGCAAGGCCCACGCCGACGTGGTCCTGGTCTCCGGGCACGACGGCGGCACCGGGGCCAGCCCGCTGACCTCGCTCAAGCACGCCGGCACGCCGTGGGAGATCGGCCTGGCCGACACCCAGCAGACCCTGGTGCTCAACGGCCTGCGCGACCGCATCACCGTGCAGGTCGACGGGGCGCTGCGCACCGGTCGCGACGTCGTCGTCGGCGCGCTGCTCGGCGCCGAGGAGTACGGCTTCTCCACCGCCCCGCTCATCGTGGCCGGCTGCATCATGATGCGCGTCTGCCACCTCGACACCTGCCCCGTCGGCGTGGCCACGCAGAACCCCGAGCTGCGCAAGCGGTACACGGGCAAGCCGGAGTTCGTCGAGGAGTTCTTCCGCTTCGTCGCCGGCGAGGTCCGCGAGCTGCTCGCCGAGCTCGGGTTCCGCAGCCTCGACGAGGCCGTCGGGCACGCCGAGCTGCTCGACACCGACGGCGCGGTGGCGCACTGGAAGAGCCGGGGCCTGGACCTGAGCCCGATCTTCGCCGTCACCACCGGCAGCGACCCGGACGCGGCGCGGCGACGCACCCGCGGCCAGGACCACGGCCTCGACGAGGCCCTGGACCAGACGCTGCTGCAGCTGGCCGACGCCGCGCTGGAGGACGCCCACGAGGTGCGCCTCGAGCTGCCGGTGCGCAACGTCAACCGCACCGTGGGGACGCTGCTGGGGGCCGAGGTCACCCGGCGGTTCGGTGCCGAGGGCCTGCCCGACTCGACCGTGACCGTCGAGCTGACCGGGTCCGCGGGCCAGTCGCTGGGGGCGTTCCTGCCGCCGGGGATCACGCTGCGGCTCACCGGGGACGCGAACGACTACGTGGGCAAGGGCCTCTCCGGCGGGCGCGTCGTCGTCACCACCGACCCCGCGGCCGGGTTCGTCCCGGAGGAGCAGGTCATCGCGGGCAACACGCTGCTCTACGGGGCGACCTCGGGCGAGGCGTTCCTGCGCGGCCGGGTCGGCGAGCGGTTCTGCGTGCGCAACTCCGGGGCGACCGCGGTGGCCGAGGGCGTGGGGGACCACGCCTGCGAGTACATGACCGGAGGCCGCGTGGTGGTGCTGGGCCCGACCGGGCGCAACGTCGCGGCGGGCATGTCCGGGGGCATCGCCTACGTCCTGGACCTCGACGCCGGCCTGGTCAACACCGCCATGGTCAGCCTCGACCCGCTGGACGACGACGACCGGGAGTTCCTGGCGCGCACGCTGTCCGACCACGAGCGCTGGACCGGCTCCACGGTGGCGCGGCGGCTGCTGGCTGACTGGGACGCCGGTGCGGCCCGGTTCACCAAGATCATGCCCACCGACTACGCCCGGGTGCTCGAGGCGACCCGCTCGGCCGAGGCGGACGGGCGCGACGTGGAGCAGGCGATCATGGAGGCGGCTCGTGGCTGACCCGTTCGGATTCCTCGAGGTCGAGCGCGCGGAGGCGGCCAAGCGGCCCGTCGACGAGCGCGTCGGCGACTGGCGGGAGGTCTACATCGACCTCCCGCTCGACCAGCTGCACCGCGAGACCGCCGAGCAGGCGACCCGCTGCATGGACTGCGGGATCCCGTTCTGCCACAGCGGCAGCGCCGGCTGCCCGCTGGGCAACCTGATCCCGGAGTGGAACGACCTCGTGCGCCGCGACCGGTGGGACGCGGCGACCGAGCGGCTGCACGCGACGAACAACTTCCCGGAGTTCACCGGGCGGCTGTGCCCCGCGCCGTGCGAGGCGGCCTGCGTGCTGTCGATCTCCGACGCCACCGGCGGCCCCGTCACCATCAAGCGGGTCGAGCAGGCCATCGCCGACTCCGCCTGGGCCACCGGGACCGTCACCCCGCAGCCCCCCGCCGTGCGCACCGGCCGCAGCGTCGCCGTCGTGGGGTCCGGCCCCGCGGGCCTCGCCGCCGCCCAGCAGCTGACCCGCGCCGGCCACGACGTGACCGTCTACGAGCGCGACGACCGGCTCGGCGGGCTGCTGCGCTACGGCATCCCCGAGTTCAAGTTGGAGAAGCACGTCCTCGACCGCCGGCTCGCCCAGCTGCGCGACGAGGGCACCCGCTTCGTCACCGGCGTCGAGGTCGGGGTGGACCTCACCGTCGACGCGCTGCGCTCCCGGCACGAGGCCGTGGTGCTGGCCGTCGGCGCGCTCGCCGGCCGCGACGACCCGGAGCTGCCGGGCCGCGACCTGACGGGCGTGCACCTGGCCATGGAGCACCTGGTGCCCTCGAACCACGAGCGGGAGGGCGACGGGCCCACCACGATCGACGCCGCCGGGCGCCACGTCGTCATCATCGGCGGCGGGGACACCGCGGCCGACTGCCTCGGCACGGCGCACCGCCAGGGTGCCGCCTCGGTGCTGCAGCTCGACCAGTATCCCGAGGCCCCCGAGACCCCGGACCGCGAGCGGTCCCCGTGGCCGGTGTGGCCGGTGCTGCTGCGCAGCTACCCCGCCCACGCCGAGGGCGGGCAGCGCCAGTTCTCCGTCGCCGTGCAGGAGTTCCGCGGCGACGACTCCGGCCACGTCCGCTCCATGGTGCTCAGCGAGGTCGAGGTGACCCGCGAGGACGGCCGCCGCGTGGTCACCCCCGTCGGCGAGCCCGAGGAGCTGCCCTGCGACCTGGCCCTGCTGGCCATCGGCTTCGAGGGCGTGGAGCCGATGGCGCTGCTCGACGGTCTCGGCCTGGAGCGCACCCCGCGGGGCTCGCTGTGGTGCGGACCCGACTGGCAGACCGCGGCCCCGGGCGTCTTCGTCTGCGGCGACGCCCACCGCGGCGCGTCGCTGGTGGTGTGGGCCATCGCCGAGGGCCGCTCGGTGGCCCACGCCGTGGACACCTACCTCACCGGGGAGTCCGACCTGCCCTCCCCGGTGCACCCCACGGCCCTGCCGCTCGCCGTGGTGTGACCCGCGCGGCAGCGGGTGACCTGCGCCTCTTGATCGGTCCCGACGGGGTGCCGGGGCAGGACTACGCTCCACAGACGTGAACCGTCGCGCGAAGATCGTCTGCACCATGGGTCCCGCCGTCAGCTCGGCGGAGCAGGTGCGCCAGCTCGTCGACTGCGGCATGGACGTCGCCCGCCTGAACTTCAGCCACGGCACCCACGCCGACCACGAGCGGATGTACCGACGGGTGCGCGAGGCCTCGGACGCCTCGGGCCACGCGGTGGGGGTCCTGGCGGACCTGCAGGGCCCCAAGATCCGGCTCGGCACGTTCGCCGACGGCCCCGTCACGTGGGCCACGGGCGAGGAGGTGCGGGTCACCGTCGCCGACGTCGAGGGCACCCACGACCGGGTGTCCACCACGTACGACAAGCTCGCCGAGGACGCCGTGGTCGGCGACCGGCTGCTCGTCGACGACGGCAAGGTCGGGCTCACCGTCACCGCGGTCGAGGGCGACGACGTGGTCTGCCGGGTCACCGAGGGCGGCCCGGTCAGCGACCACAAGGGACTGTCGATGCCCGGGATGAACGTCTCGGTGCCCGCGATGAGCGAGAAGGACACCGCCGACCTGGAGTTCGCGCTGCGCCTCGGCGTCGACTTCATCGCCCTGTCGTTCGTCCGCTCGCCGGCCGACGTCGAGCTCGTGCACGCGGTCATGGACCGGGTCGGCTCGCGGCGGCTGCCCGTCATCGCCAAGCTCGAGAAGCCCGAGGCCGTCGACAACCTCGAGGCCATCGTGCTGGCCTTCGACGCCGTCATGGTCGCGCGGGGCGACCTCGGCGTGGAGCTGCCGCTCGAGGAGGTGCCGCTGGTGCAGAAGCGGGCCATCCAGATCGCCCGGGAGAACGCCAAGCCCGTCATCGTGGCCACGCAGATGCTCGAGTCGATGATCACCAACTCCCGGCCCACCCGGGCCGAGGCCTCCGACGTCGCCAACGCGGTGCTCGACGGCGCCGACGCGGTGATGCTCTCGGGCGAGACGTCGGTGGGGAAGTTCCCCATGGAGACGGTCCGCACCATGGGCCGCATCGTGCGGGCGGTGGAGAACGAGTCCACCGTGGTGCCCCCGCTGAACCACGTGCCGCGGACCAAGCGCGGCGTGCTGTCCTACGCGGCCCGCGACATCGGCGAGCGGCTCAACGCCGTCGCGCTCGTCGCCTTCACCCAGTCCGGGGACACCGTGCGCCGGCTCGCCCGGCTGCACACCGACATCCCGCTGCTCGCCTTCACCCCCGAGCCCGGGGTGCGCAGCCAGCTGGCCATGACGTGGGGCACCGAGACGTTCCTGGTGCCGAGCTTCGACTCCACCGATGCGATGGTGCAGCAGGTCGACCAGGCCATGCTCGAGCTCGGCACCTACGCCCGCGGCGACCTCGTCGTCATCGTGGCCGGGTCGCCGCCCAAGACCGTCGGCTCGACCAACCTCATCCACGTCCACCGCCTCGGCGAGGACGACCACCGGTGACCCGGGCGCGGTCGCGGCCGTGAGGCAGCCCCTGGTGGGCCAGCCCGCCCTGGACCTGCTGGTGTCGATCCTCGACCTCGAGCAGGTCGACGACGACCACTTCCGCGGCGTCAGCCCGACGCCGTCGCCCACCCGCGTCTTCGGCGGCCAAGTGGCGTCGCAGGCCCTCGTGGCCGCGGCCCGCACCGTGCCCGACGACCGCGCCGTGCACTCGCTGCACTCCTACTTCATCCGGGGCGGGGACCCGCGCCTGCCCATCGACTTCCACGTGCAGCGGGTGCGGGACGGGCACGGTTTCACCACCCGCCGGGTCGACGCGGTGCAGCGCGGCGAGGTCGTGTTCACCCTGTCCGCCTCGTTCGCCCGCGGCGGCGCCGGGCCCGAGCACGCCGCACCCATGCCGGACGTGGCCCCGCCCGAGGAGCTGCCCAGCCTGGCCGAGCGGTTCGCCGGCCACGAGCACCTCAGCGCGCTGGCCGCGGTCGCCCGGCTCAACCGCCCCGTGGACGTCCGCTACGTCGACGACCCGCCCTGGGCCGCGCACGGCACGAGCCGCCCGCTCGGCCGCACCCAGGTGTGGATGCGGCCCGACGGCGTGCTGCCGGACTCGTCCGTGCTGCGGGTGTGCGTGCTGGCCTGGGCCTCGGACCTCACCCTGCTCGACGCGGTGCTCGCCGCCCACGGGTTGTACTGGGGCGTCGACCGGGTGATGGGGGCGAGCCTGGACCACGCGATGTGGTTCCACCGCACCCCGCCCGCGGGGGAGTGGGTGCTCTACGACTGCGAGTCCCCGGCCGCCGGCGGCTCGCGCGGGCTGGCGCTGGGCCGGTTCTTCGCCCGGGACGGCACGCTGCTCGCCACCACCGTCCAGGAAGGGCTGCTGCGGGTGCCGGGGCAGGGCACAGCGGCACCGTGACCGCGCCACCACCACCACCGCCCTGGGGACCGGGGTCGTGGCCGCCGCCGGGCCCGCCCCCGGGAGGCCATGGGCCCCACGGGCCGACGGCTGCGCTGCCGGGGCAGCCCGGCTACGGCGGCGGGCCCGTTCGCCCGGCCCCCGCCCACCTCGGTCCGGCCTGGGTGGCCGCCGCACCGCCGGGTGCCGCGCCGCCGCCCCCGGGGGGCCCGCCGCGCTGGGTGCCCGCCGTCGTCGCCGCGGTGCTCGTCGTGCCCGTGGTCGTCGTCGGGGCCGTCCTCGTCGTCCGGGGCACCGGCGGCACCGGCCCGTCCGCCGCGCCCGCGGTCACCAGCGCCGCCACCGCTCCTCCCACCACCCCCCGCTCCACCGCGCCCCGCCCGGCGCCGACGGGGGGCGCAGAGCCCACCCTGCCCACCCTGCCCGGGCCCACCGCCGGACCCGGCTCCCAGGTCACCTACGAGGTCACCGGCACCGCGACGGGCGTCTCGCTCGTGCTGGCGGGGCCGTCCGGGGAGATCACCACCACCCCGGTCGGCGCGCTGCCCTACACCTCCAGCTTCACCGCCGGGCCGGGCTTCCTGCTCGCGACGCTGAGCGCCACGGGCACCGGCGGGGACCTGAGCTGCCGCATCACCGTCGACGGCGCGGTCGTGGCGCAGGACACCGCCGCCGGCGGGGTCGTCGCGCTCGCCCTGTGCTCGGCGTTCTGACGACCGCTCCGGGGCGCCGCGGTGGTGTGGTGCCCCCGGTCGGGTTCGAACCGACGCTGGACGGGTTTTGAGTCCGTTGCCTCTGCCAGTTGGGCTACGGGGGCGGGCCGCGACCACCTTAGACAGCGCGGCCGGCCCACCCGCGCGGAGCGTCCGCGCCGCTAGTCTGGTCCCCGGCCCCCCGCCACCCGCGGGTCCGGCCACCCGCCAGACCAGGAGGACCCACCGGTGACCCAGGACGCCGTCGCGACCAGCCCGACCAAGCGGGTGCTCGTCGCCGAGGACGAGGCGCTGATCCGGCTCGACCTCGTCGAGATGCTCCGCGAGGAGGGCTACGACGTCGTCGGGCAGGCGGTCGACGGGCAGGACGCGGTCGAGCAGGCCCGGGAGCTGCGGCCCGACATGGTGATCATGGACGTCAAGATGCCCCGTCGCGACGGGATCGACGCGGCCTCCGAGATCGCCGCGGAGCGCATCGCCCCGGTCGTCATCCTCACCGCGTTCAGCCAGCGCGAGCTCGTCGAGCGCGCGCGGGACGCCGGCGCCATGGCCTACCTCGTCAAGCCGTTCTCCAAGGCCGACCTGGTGCCCGCCGTCGAGCTGGCCGCGAGCCGCTTCGCCGAGGTTGCCGCGCTGGAGGGCGAGGTCGCCGACCTCACCGAGCGGCTCGAGACCCGCAAGGTGGTGGAGCGGGCCAAGGGGGCGCTGATGGAGTCGCAGTCGCTCAGCGAGCCGCAGGCGTTCCGGTGGATCCAGCGGGCCGCGATGGACCGTCGCACGACGATGAGGGCCGTCGCCCAGGCCGTGCTCGACAGCCTCGAGGCGGCGCCGGGGGACACCGTCCGCTGAGCCCGTGTGACGGCCGTGGGTCGGCGCGTCACAGTCTCGCAACGAGCGGGCACGGGTCTCGTGCCGGGCACCAAGATCGGTCTACGGTCACCCGACACCCGTGGTGGGCGTGCTTCCGTGCGCCCACCGCACCCGCAATCACAAGGAGACTTTGGTGGCTGATCGCACCCTGCTCAGGGCCGCAGCTGTCGTCGGTGCGCTGAGCGTCGCGCTCGTCGGCTGCAGCAGCTCGGACAGCTCGTCCGGTGGCTCGACGGACACGTCCGCCGCCGCGGCCAGCGGCAAGTTCGTCTACGGCGTCGACGGCAACATGGGCAACGCGCTGGGCGAGGGCCTGCCCGCGGGCCTTCTCGCCGGCATGAAGGGCACCACCCCGCTCACCGACACCGGCAAGGACTTCCAGGACCGCCTGAAGGGCGTCAACCCGAGCCTGGTCGACTTCAACTACTCCGGTGAGTCCTACGACGCGGTCGTCATCTCCGCGCTCGCCGCGGTGCAGGCCAAGTCCACCGCGGGCACCGCCATCGCGGCGAACATCAACTCCGTCACCGAGGGCGGGCAGAAGTGCACCTCCTTCCAGGAGTGCCTGCCCCTGGCCAAGGCCGGGACCGACCTCGACTACGACGGCGTCACCGGCCAGCTGGCCTTCAACGCCGCCGGCGAGCCCACCGTCGGCTCGTACGGGGTGCTGAAGTTCAACGACCAGAACCAGACCGAGGACCCGACGTTCACCGTCGTGGGTGACCCGAACAACCCGACCCCGCTGGACTGCACCCCGGAGACGGCCACCGCCGGCGCCCCGGTCACCACCCCGCTCAAGGTCGGCACCCTGCTGCCCGACACCGGCAGCCTCGCCTTCCTCGGCCCCCCCGAGGTCGCGGGTGTCCAGCTCGCGATCAACGACGTCAACTCCGCCGGCGGCGTGCTCGACCAGCCCGTCCAGCTCGACCAGGGCGACTCCGGTGACACCACCACCGACACCGCGAACCAGACCGTCGACCGCGAGCTCGCGGCGGGCGACCAGGTCATCGTCGGTGCGGCCTCGTCCTCGGTCTCGCTGAAGGTCGTCGACAAGATCGCCACCGCGGGCACGGTCATGTTCTCCCCGGCCAACACCTCCGACCAGTTCACCTGCTACGCCGACAAGGGGCAGTACTTCCGCACCGCCCCGGCCGACACCCTGCAGGCGCAGGCGCAGGCCCAGCTGATCACCGGTGACGGCGTCCAGCGGCTCTCCATGCTCGCCCTGAACGACCCGTACGGCACCGGTCTCGCGGCCAACATCCGCAAGAACCTCACCGCCGCCGGCATCCCGGACGACCAGATCCAGACGGTCATCTACGACCCGAACGCGCAGTCCTTCAACGCCGAGGTCGACCAGGTCAAGCAGTTCAACCCGGACGGCATCGTCGTGATCGGCTTCGACGAGTCCAAGAAGATCCTCACCCGCATGGCCGAGGTGGGCATCGGCCCGTCGGCCAGCAAGTAGCACCCCCCGCGGTGCCGACGCACCGCTGATCGACCCGCTCACCACC
>NZ_BAAGQZ010000022.1:88293-120967 GCF_054783215.1 Rhodococcus aerolatus
TGGCCCGGAGCGTCCGGTGCCGGGCCTCCGGTGCGTCCGGGGTCGGGGGAGGGGACCTGGTTCCGCCTAGCCCGGGGGAGCCGGCGAGGAGCGGCGCGGGGCGGTCCGCTGCAGCGGGTTGGGCCAGGCGCGGCTGTCCACGGCGTATCCGGCCAGCGCCAGGACGTCGAGGCCGAGGAACACCGCCAGGTAGGCCAGCAGGGTCGTCACGCACCGATGGTGCGCCCCCGGGGCCGCCCGGGGGAAGGGCGCGCGCACGACGACGGCCGCGGACCCCCGGGTGGGGTCCGCGGCCGTCGGTGGCTGCTCGGCGTGCGGCCGGGTCAGGTGTCCCCGGTCAGCTCTCCCCGTTCAGCTCTCCTTGCTCAGCGACGGCGGGGCCGGCTCGGGGGTCTTCTTCTCCGACGACCCGGCGAGCGTGCCCAGGTACAGCTCGACGACCTTGGGGTCGTTCATGAGGTTGGGCCCGGAGTCGGTGTAGGCGTTGCGGCCCTGGTCGAGCACGTACCCGCGGTCGCAGATCTGCAGGCACCGGCGCGCGTTCTGCTCGACCATGATGATCGAGACCCCGCGGGCGTTGATCTGCTTGCAGCGGACGAACACCTCGTCCTGGAACATCGGCGACAGGCCCGCGGACGGCTCGTCGAGCAGCAGCACCGAGGGCTCCATCATCAGCGCCCGGCCCATGGCCACCATCTGCCGCTCCCCGCCGGACAGCGCGCCCGCCTTGACCTTGCGCCGCTGGCCCAGCAGCGGGAACAGGTCGGAGACGAAGTCGAACCGCTCACCGAACTTCTTCGGCCGCAGGTAGATCCCCATCTGCATGTTCTCCTCGATGGTCAGCGAGGGGAAGACGTTCTGGTTCTGCGGCACGTAGCCGACGCCCTTGGTCACCAGCACGTGGGCCTTGGCGGAGGTGATGTCGCCCCCGTCGAGGGTGACCGCGCCCTTGCGCACGGGGATGAGCCCGAACAGCGTCTTGAGCAGGGTCGACTTGCCCGCACCGTTGGGGCCGATGATGCCGACGATCTCGCCCTGGCGGAGGAAGAAGTTGCAGGCCTCGAGGATGTTCACCCCCGGCACGTAGCCGGCGGTGATGTCGTCGGCCCGCATCAGCGCACCCTCGGCGAGGCGGTTGTGCTCCTCGGGCCGCGCGGCGAGCTCGGCGGCGCTGAGGCCCGCCGTGTCCTCGTCCGTGGTGCGCTCCCTGCTGCTCACGACGCGTCCTTCCGTCCGGTGGTGCTGCCCGCGTGGGTGGGGTCGGCGCCGGGGTCGGCCCCGGCCGCCATCTCGCGCTCCATCTCCGCCACCATCTCGGCGGTCTCCCCGACGGGGTTGCCGTCGGCGTCGAACTCCAGCGCCCGGTCGTGGTGCCCACCGAGGTAGGCGTCGACGACGGCCTGGTTGCTGGATAGCTCCTCGGGCGGGCCCTCCGCGATGACCGAGCCCTGCGCCATGACGACGACCCAGTCGCTGATGTCGCGGATGACGTCCATGTCGTGCTCGACGAACACGACCGTCATGCCCTCGTCGCGCAGGCTCTTCACGTGGGCCAGCAGGTTCTGCGTCAGCGCCGGGTTCACCCCGGCCATCGGCTCGTCGAGCATGACCACCCGCGGGTTCATCATCAGCGCGCGCGCCATCTCCAGGAGCTTGCGCTGCCCGCCGGACAGCGAGCCGGCGAAGTCGTCCGCCTTGGCGTCGAGCTTGAACCGGGCCAGCAGCTCCCGGGCCCGCGCGTCGACCTCGCGCTCCTGCTTGCGCCACGTCCACGGCAGCAGGGCGCCGAGGATGCGCTCGCCCGTCTGCCCCGTCGCGCCGAGCTTGACGTTGTCGAGCACGGTCATCTTCGACAGCGCCTTGGTCAGCTGGAAGGTGCGGACCACGCCCTTGCGCGCCACCGAGTGCGGCGCCGACCGGCCCAGCGACTCCCCGTCCAGGCTCCAGGTGCCGGTGTTGGGCTGGTCGAAGCCGGTGAGCAGGTTGAACAGCGTCGTCTTGCCCGCGCCGTTGGGCCCGATCAGGCCGGTGATGCAGCCGCGCTGGAACTCGACGTGCGCGACGTCGACGGCCTTGAGCCCGCCGAACTGCCGGGTGATCCCGTCGGCCACCAGCGCCGGGTCCGGCTTGGGCGCGCCGGGCTCGCGGGGGACGTCGGCGAACAGCGCGCGGCGCTCCTCCGCCGAGAGGGCCGTGCCCACCGCGCGCACCCCGCCCGCGCCCGCCGTGGGGCCGGGGTCGGCGCGCAGCGCCTCCTCGACCGGGTCGTCGGTGGTGCCGGCGGCGTGCGCCCCGGCGGTGTCGTCACTTGGCATCGAGCTGCACCTCTCGCTTGTTGCCCAGGATGCCCTGCGGCCGGAAGACCATGAGCAGGGCGAGGAACACCCCCACCAGGATCAGCCGCAGGGCGCCGACCTGCTGGCTGGTCAGCGGCAGCAGGGCGTCGGAGCCGGCGGAGGCCTGGCGCAGGAAGCCGTCGGTGAAGGAGAGCAGGAACCAGAACAGCATGGCCCCCACCACCGGCCCCAGCACGGTGGCCGCGCCGCCGAGGATCAGGGCGGCGTAGGCGAAGAACGTCTGCGCGGTGGAGAAGAAGTCGGGGTTCAGCGACTGCGTCTGCAGCGCGTTGAACACCCCGCCCATGCCGCCGAGCACGCCGCCGAGCACCAGGGCCTGCATCTTGTAGACGAACACGTTCTTGCCCAGCGAGCGGGCCGCGTCCTCGTCCTCGCGCACCGCCTTGAGCACCCGGCCCCAGGGGCTGCGGACCAGCAGGAACACCAGCACGGACACGATCGCGACCAAGGTCCAGCCCACGAGCATCGACCACAGGTCGTTGCCGAGGAACCCGATGCCGAGGAGCTCGTAGCGCTTGCCCGGCTCGAACGGGCTGGCGTCGGTGAACGGCGTCGCGAACCCGAACAGCCCGCGGGTGCCGCCGGTGACGGGGCTCGTCGCCGTGGAGCGGAAGATCAGCCGCAGGATCTCCGACGCCGCGATGGTGACGATGGCGAGGTAGTCGGCCCGCAGCCGCAGCGTCGGGATGCCCAGCACCAGGGCGAGCAGGCCCGCCCCGGCGAGGCCGACGAGCACCCCCACCCACAGCGGCTGCTCGTAGGTGATGACCATGATGCCGACGCCGTAGCCGCCGATGAGGGCGAACCCGATCTGGCCGAAGTTCAGCAGCCCGGTGTAGCCGAAGTGCAGGTTCAGCCCGATGGCGAGCAGCGCGTAGAAGATCGCGGAGGGTCCGACGAGCTGGGCGATGGAGTCGCGCAGCAGCGTGACGATGTCGATCATCGCGTCAGCCGATCCGGGAGCGGGAGCCGAGGATCCCCTGCGGGCGGAGGATCAGGATCACGATGAGCACCAGCAGTCCTCCGGTGTACTTCAGGTCGGGGTTGATGACCAGGGTGGACAGCTGCACCAGCAGGCCCACGATGACGCAGCCGAGCAGCGCGCCGTAGGCGGTGCCGAGACCACCCAGGGTGATGCCCGCGAACATGAGCAGCAGCAGCTTGAAGCCCATCTCGTACTGCACGGTGCCGGCGAGCTCGCTCATGCCGAACAGCACGCCGCCGAGGGTGGCCAGCCCGCCGCCGAGGCCCCACACGAACAGCACGACGCGGTCGACGTCGATGCCCGAGGAGGCGGCCAGGTCGCGGTTGTCGGCCACCGCCCGCATGGCCTTGCCGATGCGGGTGCGCTGCAGCAGCAGCGCCACCCCCACCAGCACCAGGAAGCTGATGACGATGCAGGCCAGGTTGACGTCGGTCAGCTGCACCGGGCCGTAGGTCTTCTGCACCTGGCCCTGGTAGTCGGCGAAGGGCTGCGACCGGTCGGAGAAGAACACCAGGATCAGGTAGCGCAGCGCGATCGAGAGCCCGATGGAGACCACCAGCTGGGCCACCAGGCCGGACCGTCGGCGCCGCAGCGGGCGCCAGATGGCGAGGTCGTTGAGCATGCCCACGCCCACCCCGACGACGATGGCGATCGCCGTCGCCGGGATGAGCTGCACACCCAGCTTGACGTTGACCACCCAGGCGATGACGGCGCCGAGGGTGACCAGCTCGCCGTGGGCGAAGTTCGTCAGCCCCGTGGTGCCGTAGATCAGGCTCAGCCCGACCGCGGTGATGGCGATGACGAGGCCGAAGCGCAGGCCGTCGACCGAGCGGTTGACGATGTCGTCGACCAGCGAGGTCTGCAGCGCCTCACGCGGCTGGCCGAAGGAGAACAGGACCACGGCGAGCTGGCCCTGGCTGACCTGGCGGGTGACGTCGCCCTGCACGCTCACGCCCGCAGGCAGCGTCGCCGGGTCCACCTGGAAGGTGTAGGTCCCCGCGGGGACGGTGAGCTGGAAGCGGCCGTCGCTGCCGGAGGTGGTGGTCGCGACCTCGGCCCCGGTGGCGTCGAGCGCCTTCACGGTGACGCCCGAGAGTCGGTCGCCGCCGTTGGTCAGGGTGCCGCTGACCTGCACGCCGCCGGTGGCCTGCGCGGCCAGCGGTGCGGCGGCCGGCGCCGGGGCGGCGGCCGAGGCCAGGGCGGTCCCGCCGAGGGCGAGCACGCCGAGGACCCCGAGCAGCAGCACGACGAGGACGTGGCTCGCCCTCGGCACCCGGACGGGGGGTGGAGCAGGGGGCACGGGGGCTCCTTCTGGTCTCAGGCGCGGTGAGTGGTCTCGGGGGCGGGGGCTCGCGACCGGGCGCGGACGGCGGTCGGCGTCACGGGTCGGTGGGAACCTAGCCGCGGGGCCCGCCGATCATGCCGCAGCAGCCGGGACCGCGGTGTAACCGTTGCGCAACGCTCGTGTGACCCGGGCGGCACCGGCGGTCACGCTCGTCCGGCCGCGGCCGTCGGGGGAGGTCACTACGCTCGGGCCCCGTGACACCCAGCCCCGCCGCCAGCCCCTCGGCCACCGCCGCCACCACCGAGCCGGGCCGGGCCGGGCAGGACGAGGCCGGGCCCCGCCCCACCCTGCTGCTGCTCGACGGGCACTCCCTGGCCTACCGGGCGTTCTTCGCGCTGCCCGCGGAGAACTTCCGCACCACCAGCGGGCAGACCACCAACGCGGTCTACGGGTTCACCTCGATGCTCATCAACCTGCTGCGCGACGAGGCGCCCACGCACGTGGCGGCGGCGTTCGACGTGTCGCGGCAGACGTTCCGGGCCGAGACGTTCCCGGAGTACAAGGCGAACCGCAGCGCCACCCCCGACGAGTTCCGCGGCCAGGTCGACATCACCAAGGACGTCCTCGGCGCGCTGGGCATCCCGGTCATGGCCATCGCCGGGTACGAGGCCGACGACATCATCGCCACCCTCACCACCCGGGCCGCGGCGGAGGGCTACCGCGTCCTGGTGTGCACCGGGGACCGCGACGCGCTGCAGCTGGTCACCGACGGGGTCACGGTGCTCTACCCCCGCAAGGGCGTCTCGGAGCTGACGCGGTTCACCCCCGAGGAGGTGGCGGCGAAGTACGACCTCACCCCCGAGCAGTACCCGGACTTCGCGGCGCTGCGCGGCGACCCGTCCGACAACCTGCCCGGCATCCCCGGGGTGGGGGAGAAGACGGCGTCGAAGTGGATCCGGCAGTACGGCTCGCTGACCGAGCTGGTGGCCCGGGTCGACGAGGTGCGCGGCAAGGTCGGCGACGCGCTGCGGGAGAACCTCGCCTCGGTGCTGCGCAACCGGCAGCTCACCGAGCTGGTCCGCGACGTCGACCTGCCCTACTCCCCGGACATGCTGGCGCTGGCGCCGTGGGACCGGGAGAAGATCCACCAGCTCTTCGACGACCTCGAGTTCCGCGTGCTGCGCGACCGCCTGTTCGCGACGCTGTCGTCCTCCGAGCCAGAGGCGGAGGAGGGCTTCGACGTCAGCGGGGTCGCCCTCGCGCCGGGCGAGGTGGCGGCGTGGCTCGACGCCCACGCCCGCGACGGGTCCCGGGTGGGCCTGTCCGTCACCGGCGTCGGCACCCCCGCGGGCGGTGACCTCACCGGGGTCGCGCTGGCCGCGGCCGACGGGGAGGGCGCCTTCGTCCTCGCCGCCGACGCCTCGCCGGAGGACGACGCGGCCCTGGCCGACTGGTTGGCCGACCCGACCGTCCCCAAGGCCGCGCACGAGGTGAAGCGGGCCCTGCACGCGCTGCGCGGCCGCGGCTGGGCGCTGCGCGGCACCACCTCCGACACCGCGCTCGCGGCCTACCTGGTGCGGCCGGGGCAGCGCAGCTTCGACCTCGCCGACCTGGCGCTGCGCTACCTGCACCGCGAGCTGCGGGTGGAAGAGGACGGGGACGGCCAGCTCTCGTTGCTCGACGCCTCGGGGGCCGAGGGCGAGGACGCGGACACCGCGGCGGCCGCCCAGGTCGCGACCGGGGAGATCCTGCGCGCCCGGGCGGTGGCCGACCTCGCCGACGCCCTCGACACCGAGCTCGCCGGCATCGAGGGCCACGCGCTGCTCGCCGAGCTCGAGCTGCCGCTGCTCGGCGTGCTGGCCGAGATGGAGGCCGACGGCATCGGGGTGGACACCGAGCACCTCACCGACCTGCAGTCCGGCTTCGCCGCGCAGGTCTCCGCGGCCGCCGCGTCGGCCTACGAGGTCATCGGCAAGGAGATCAACCTGGGCTCGCCCAAGCAGCTGCAGGTGGTGCTGTTCGACGAGCTCGACATGCCGCGGACCAAGCGGACCAAGACCGGGTGGACCACCGACGCGGCCGCGCTGGAGACCTTGTTCGAGAGCACCGGCCACCCGTTCCTGGAGCACCTGCTGGCCCACCGCGACGCCACCCGGCTCAAGGTGACGGTCGACGGCCTGCTCAAGTCCGTCGCCGACGACGGCCGCATCCACACCACGTTCAACCAGACGATCGCGGCGACCGGCCGGCTGTCCAGCACCGAGCCGAACCTGCAGAACATCCCCATCCGCACCGACGCGGGCCGCCGCATCCGCGAGGGGTTCGTGGTCGGGCGGGGGTCCGGCGGCGCCGCGTACGAGACGCTGATGACGGCGGACTACAGCCAGATCGAGATGCGGATCATGGCCCACGTGTCGCAGGACGCGGGGCTGATCGAGGCCTTCAACACCGGGGAGGACCTGCACACCTTCGTGGGTGCCCGGGCGTTCGGGGTGCCGCTGGAGGAGGTCACCCCCGAGCTGCGCCGCCGCGTCAAGGCCATGAGCTACGGCCTGGCCTACGGCCTGAGCGCGTTCGGCCTCTCCGCCCAGCTCGGCATCTCCACCGAGGAGGCGCGCGAGCAGATGGAGGCCTACTTCGCCCGCTTCGGCGGGGTGCGCGACTACCTGCACGAGGTCGTCGAGCAGGCCCGCAAGGACGGCTACACCTCGACGCTGTTCGGCCGGCGCCGCTACCTGCCCGACCTCACCTCGGACAACCGGCAGCGCCGCGAGGTGGCCGAGCGGGCCGCGCTCAACGCCCCCATCCAGGGCAGCGCCGCCGACATCATCAAGCAGGCCATGCTCGGGGTGCACCTGGCGCTGCACGACGCGGGCCTGTCCTCGCGGATGCTGCTGCAGGTGCACGACGAGCTCGTGCTGGAGGTCGCGCCGGGGGAGCGGGAGCAGGTGGAGACGCTGGTGCGCTCGCAGATGGGCGCGGCATACCAGCTCGACGTGCCGCTGGACGTCTCCGTCGGCACCGGCCGCTCCTGGGACGACGCCGCCCACTAGCCCCGGGGCGGGGGGCGGTGCTCCCAGACGGTCCACAGCGGGCGGTAGCCCCGGCGGGGCCAGAACACCGAGGACAGCGGGTTGGCCGGGTGGTAGTGCAGGACGACGCCCTGCGCGGCCGACCACGCGGCGTGGGCGTGCTCGACGAGGCGCCGGCCCACCCCGCCGCCGCGGTCGGCGTCGAGCACCCCGCAGTGGTGCACCGCGCCCCACACCCCGAGCGGCAGCCGACCCGCCAGCCAGCTGCCCGGGGCGGCGTAGACGAGGCCACCGTCGAGTACCCCCACCGCGCGGCCCGCCCGCTCGGCCAGCCACACCGTGCCCGCCCCGCCGAGGCGCGCGGCGAGCTCCGCCTCCAGCAGCGCGGCGTCCCCGGGCCGGGCCACGGCCGGCCCGGTGCTCACCGAGTAGGCCCGCTCGGCGAGGACCAGGGCCAGCACCGTGGCCAGGTCGTCCGGCCCGGCGGTGCGCACGGCCCCGTCCGGGCGGCCGGTCGGACGCGCCGCCACGGCCACCACCGACAGGGGCGCGAACCCGTGGTCGAGCAGCACCCGGGTGGCGGCGACGTCCCGGCTGGGCCAGCTCAGCACGGTCGCCCGCCCGGGCACCTCCGCGGCCTCGGCCAGGGCGAGCGGCAGCAGCGCCCGCAGCCCCGGGGCGGGGTCCGCGCCGAGCACCGCCGTCACCTCCAGCGAGGCGTCAGCGGCGGAGAGCAGCTCGGGGTCGTCGGGCCCCGGGGTCCGCGGCTGCAGGACCGCCGCCCAGCCGGCCCCGGTACGGACCTCGCCGGCGGGGGCCGCGGGGATGGGCAGCAGCGGGTCGAGCGCGGCCCAGCGCGCCGCCTGGTCGTCGAGGGCGCTCACGCGGGCTTGCGGGTGACGAAGATGGCCGTGCCGGGGAAGATCTCGCCGCGCAGCGGGCTCCACTGCCCCCACTCCCGCTCCAGGTGCTCCGGCCACGCCGGCTCCACGACGTCGAGCAACTCCAGCCCGGCCGCGACCACGTCGCGCACCCGGTCGCCCAGGGTGCGGTGGTGCTCCACGTAGGTGGGCGTCCCGTCGGCGTCGACCTCCACGTACGGGCTGCGGTCGAAGTAGGGGATGGTCGCGGTCAGCCCGCGGGGCCCGGGGTCGTCGGGGAAGATCCACCGCACCGGGTGGTTGGTGGCGAACACCCAGCGGCCCCCCGGCCGCAGCACCCGGGCCACCTCGCGCATCACCAGGCCCGGGTCGGCGACGAACGGCACCGCGCCGAACGCGGAGCAGACGACGTCGAACGACGCGGCCGCGAACGGCAGGGCCTCGGCCGTGGCCTGCACCAGGGCCACGGGGTGCTCGCCGGCGGCCGCGGCGCGCGCCGCGTCGGCCCGCACCGCCTCCCGGGCACGGGCCAGCATCGCCCCCGAGAGGTCGAGCCCGACCGCGCGCGCCCCGTGCGCGGCGAGCCACCGGGAGCAGGGGGCCGAGCCGCAGCCCACCTCGAGCACGTCGCGGCCGTCGACGTCGCCGAGCAGGCCGGCCTCGTCCTCGTGCAGGTCCTCCGGGCACCAGACGAACGCGCCCCCGGGGGCGTCGACGCCGAGGAAGTCGGCGTGGGTGCGGTGGTAGTCGGCCGCGTCGGCGTCCCACCACGACCGGCTCGCCCGGGTGGTCGACGCGGCGTCGACCCGGGCCCGCCGCGACGGGCCGACGACCCCGAGCGACGCGACGGCCGCACCGTGGCGGTCGTCGGTCGGCGCCGGGGCGCCGTCGGACGGGCTGACCTGCGGGGACGCGTCGTCCGACGGCACCGGGACCTCCACCTCGCACGGGTTTGCCGGGTGTCGGGGCACCCGAGTAATGTCCATCGACGCAAGCGTCGTCGCTGCAGCGTGGCCCGAGCTGGGCCGCCACGCCCCGTCGTCACCCCGGTGCGGTGCAGGTCACCGCGCCGCGGACCGCTTGCGTCACGACCGGACCCACCCGATCCACGGTGCCACCGTCACGGCGGCGCCGCGGACCACAGCGTCACCGCCAGGCCGAACATCCGTCAACCGACACCCAATCCCCGGAGCACTCCACCACATGCCCCCCACCACCACCCTCTCGTCCAGCAGCCCCCAGGTCGCGATCAACGACATCGGCTCCGCCGAGGACTTCCTGGCTGCGATCGACGCGACGATCAAGTACTTCAACGACGGCGACATCGTCGAGGGCACCATCGTCAAGGTCGACCGGGACGAGGTCCTGCTCGACATCGGGTACAAGACCGAGGGCGTCATCCCCTCGCGCGAGCTCTCGATCAAGCACGACGTCGACCCCAACGAGGTCGTCTCCGTCGGCGACGAGGTCGAGGCCCTGGTCCTCACGAAGGAGGACAAGGAGGGTCGCCTGATCCTGTCCAAGAAGCGCGCGCAGTACGAGCGCGCCTGGGGCACGATCGAGGAGCTCAAGGAGAAGGACGAGCCCGTCAAGGGCACCGTCATCGAGGTCGTCAAGGGCGGCCTCATCCTCGACATCGGGCTGCGGGGCTTCCTCCCCGCCTCGCTCGTCGAGATGCGCCGGGTCCGCGACCTCCAGCCCTACGTGGGCCAGGAGATCGAGGCCAAGATCATCGAGCTCGACAAGAACCGCAACAACGTGGTCCTGTCGCGCCGGGCGTGGCTCGAGCAGACCCAGTCCGCGGTCCGGAGCGAGTTCCTCAACCAGCTGCAGAAGGGCCAGGTCCGCAAGGGCGTCGTGTCCTCCATCGTCAACTTCGGTGCCTTCGTGGACCTCGGTGGCGTCGACGGCCTGGTGCACGTCTCCGAGCTGTCCTGGAAGCACATCGACCACCCGTCCGAGGTCGTCGAGGTCGGCACCGAGGTCACCGTCGAGGTGCTCGACGTCGACCTGGACCGCGAGCGCGTCTCCCTGTCGCTCAAGGCGACGCAGGAGGACCCGTGGCGCCAGTTCGCCCGGACGCACTCCATCGGCCAGATCGTCCCCGGCAAGGCCACCAAGCTGGTGCCCTTCGGTGCGTTCGTCCGCGTCGACGAGGGCATCGAGGGCCTGGTGCACATCTCCGAGCTGGCCGAGCGCCACGTGGAGATCCCGGACCAGGTCGTGGGCGTCGGCGACGACGTCATGGTCAAGGTCATCGACATCGACCTCGAGCGTCGCCGCATCTCGCTGAGCCTCAAGCAGGCCAACGAGGACTTCGCCGCCGAGTTCGACCCGTCCAAGTACGGGATGGCCGACTCCTACGACGACGCGGGCAACTACATCTTCCCGGAGGGCTTCGACTCCGAGACGAACGAGTGGCTCGAGGGCTACGAGAAGCAGCGCGAGGACTGGGAGCGCCGCTACGCCGAGGCGGAGCGTCGCCACGAGCAGCACAAGGCGCAGGTCGAGAAGGCCGCGGCCGACGAGGCCGCCGACGCCGCGGGCACCAACTACTCGTCCGAGACCGGTGTCAGCAACGACGCCGACGACGACGAGGGCACCGAGGGCGCGCCCGCCGCGGCCCCGGCGCAGTCCGGTGGCTCGCTCGCCAGCGACGCCCAGCTCGCCGCCCTCCGCGAGAAGCTCTCCGGCGGGGCGTGAGCCCGGGCCGGTGCTGACCGGCTGAGCACGACGAGAGGCCCGACCACCGCAGGGTGGTCGGGCCTCTCGTCGTCCGGGGGTGGGTCGCGGGTGCCCGCTGCCGGTCAGCCGGCTGCGGCGACGGCCCAGCGCAGGTCGGGGGCGACCGCGCGGCGGCGCAGCCCGGCCAGGCTGTGGCGCGCGGGGGTGAGCAGCCCGGTGAACCACGTGCGCCGGTGCTCCTCGAGCGCGGTGGCCACGGCGGCGTGCTCGACGCAGTGCCACGAGCCGGGCAGCCCGAGGCGGTGGCGCCCGGCGGGGGCGGGACGGCTCGGCATGGGTCCTCCTGGTCACGGTGGGGCCTGCCAGCACCGGCGTCCGGGCTGGGGCCCCACCGTAGGACGCGGGGGGTCCGGGGCCCGGCAGGCGCGCGGGGGCCCCCGGGGTGGGCCGTGTGCCAGACTCCCGGGCGTGCTGAGGGTGGGTCTGACGGGCGGCATCGGGGCCGGGAAGTCCACCGTGGCGCGCCGGCTCGCCGGGCTCGGGGCGGTGCTGGTGGACTCCGACGCGGTGGCCCGCGAGGTGGTCGCGCCCGGGACCGACGGCCTCGCCGCGGTGGTCGCCGAGTTCGGCGACGGGGTGCTCGCCGCGGACGGGTCGCTCGACCGCCCGGCGCTCGCCGCGGTCGCGTTCGCCGACGACGAGTCGCGGCGCCGGCTCAACGCCGTGCTGCACCCGCGGATCGGGGCCCGCACCGCCGAGCTGGTCGCCGCCGCCCCGAACGGGGCCGTCGTGGTGCAGGACGTCCCGCTGCTCGTCGAGGGCGGGATGGCGCCGTGGTTCCCGCTCGTGGTGGTGGTCCACGCCGAGCCCGAGGAGCGCGTCCGCCGGCTCGTCGAGGTGCGCGGGATGACGGCCGAGGACGCGCGCGCCCGGCTGCGCGCGCAGGCCGGCGACGAGCAGCGCCGCGCCGTGGCCGACGTGTGGCTGGACAACTCCGGTGCCCCCGAGGACCTGGGCCCGGTGGTCGACGCGCTGTGGCGCGAGCGGCTGGTGCCCTACGAGGAGACGCTGCGCGGGGTGCGCGGCCTGCCCGCCCTGCCCACGGCGGTGGTGGCGGCCGACCCGACCTGGCCCGCGCAGGCCCGTCGGCTGGTCGCGCGGGTCGCCGCGGTGGCGGGGGAGCGCGCCGCCCGGGTGGACCACGTGGGGCCGACGGCCGTGCCGGGGATGGCCGGCGTGGACGTGCTCGCGGTGTCCGTCGCGGTGCACCGGGCCGACGACGTGGCGCCGGTGCGCGACGGGCTGGCGGGTGCCGGGCTGCTGCCGGGCCCGGACGGCGTGCTGCGCTCCGGCGACCCGGCGCGCGCGGCCGTGGTGGCCGTGTCGGTGGCCGGGCACGGCGAGCACGAGGACGCCCTGCTGTGGCGGGACTGGCTGAGCGCCGACCCGGTCGCGCTGCAGGCGTGGCGGGCCGGGCCGGACCCGGCGTGGCGGGCGCCGGCGCGGGCGTGGGCCGCCTCGACCGGGTGGGACGCCGCCGGCGCCGGCTGAGCGCGAGTCCCCGTCAGCGCCAGCTGAGCTGGTGCCCCAGCCCGGCCAGCCAGGCGGTGAGGTCGTGGCCGTGGCTGGCGATCCCGTCGACGGCCACCGCGGTCCGCTCGATGGCGCGCCGGGTGTCCCCGGTCCCCAGCAGCCCGGCGGCGTGGGCCTCGACCAGCTCGTCGACGTCGAGCACCTCGGTGCCGCGGCCGGTCCGGACCACCAGGTCGACGTAGTGGTCCACCCCGGTCCAGGCCCCGCCGGGGGTGGCGGGGCGGGTGTACTCGCCCAGGTCGACGTAGAAGTCCTGGTCCCGCTCGTGGCCTGCGGTGAAGTGGAACACGGTCACCCGCAGGCCGAGGCCCGGCAGCAGCCACGACTCCAGGTGGTGGAAGCTCTCGTGGTCGGCCGGCCGCGACAGGTACAGCCCCCAGGCCGTCTCCCGGTAGGTGTCCACGGGGCGCGTGGTGCCCTTGGGGTCCACGTTCGTGCTCGCGCCCACGTCGAAGGTCTCGTGCTTCGGGGGGTGCAGGGCCACCCCGGCACGGTAGCGGCCGGGGTGGCCCTGCCGTGGCCCGGAACTTGTCGGGGCCCGCGCCTACCCTGGACCCGTGGCCTTCGCGACCGAGAACCCCAGCCTCCCGCAGTCGGAGTTCCGACCCGTCGAGGACGTCCCGCGCTCCGACGGGACGTTCCGCGTCGTCAGCGAGTACGAGCCGGCGGGTGACCAGCCCACCGCGATCGCCGAGCTGGAGAAGCGGCTCGCCGCGGGGGAGCAGGACGTGGTGCTCCTGGGTGCCACCGGCACCGGCAAGTCGGCCACCACGGCGTGGCTCATCGAGAAGGTGCAGCGGCCCACGCTGGTCATGGCGCCGAACAAGACGCTGGCCGCGCAGCTGGCCAACGAGCTGCGGGAGATGCTGCCCAACAACGCGGTCGAGTACTTCGTCAGCTACTACGACTACTACCAGCCCGAGGCCTACATCGCGCAGACCGACACCTACATCGAGAAGGACTCCTCGGTCAACGACGACGTCGAGCGGCTGCGCCACTCCGCGACGATGAACCTGCTGTCCCGCCGTGATGTGGTCGTCGTGGCCTCGGTGTCGTGCATCTACGGCCTGGGCACCCCGCAGTCCTACCTCGACCGCTCGGTGCAGCTCGACGTCGGCGGCGAGGTCTCGCGCGACGCGCTGCTCCGCGCCCTGGTCGACGTGCAGTACACCCGCAACGACCTCGCGTTCAACCGCGGCACGTTCCGCGTGCGCGGGGACACCGTGGAGATCATCCCGGCCTACGAGGAGCTGGCCATCCGCATCGAGTTCTTCGGCGACGAGGTGGAGGCGCTGTACTACCTGCACCCGCTGACCGGGGACGTGGTGCGCCAGGTCGACTCGGTGCGCATCTTCCCGGCCACCCACTACGTCGCGGGTCCGGAGCGCATGGAGCGCGCCATCCGGGACATCGAGGCGGAGCTGGAGTCCCGGCTGGCCGAGCTGGAGGGGGCGGGCAAGCTGCTCGAGGCGCAGCGGCTGCGCATGCGCACCGGCTACGACGTGGAGATGATGCGCCAGGTCGGCTTCTGCTCCGGCATCGAGAACTACTCGCGCCACATCGACGGCCGCGCCGCGGGCTCCGCCCCGGCCACGCTCATCGACTACTTCCCGCCGGACTTCCTGCTGGTGATCGACGAGTCGCACGTGACGGTGCCGCAGATCGGCGGCATGTACGAGGGCGACATGTCCCGCAAGCGCAACCTCGTCGAGTTCGGGTTCCGGCTGCCCTCGGCCACGGACAACCGCCCGCTGACCTGGGAGGAGTTCAGCGAGCGGGTGGGCCAGACGGTGTACCTCTCCGCAACCCCCGGTGACTACGAGCTGGCCCGGGCGCAGGGGGAGTTCGTCGAGCAGGTCATCCGGCCGACGGGCCTCGTCGACCCCAAGCTCGAGGTCCGCCCGACCAAGGGCCAGATCGACGACCTGGTGCACGACATCCGGGTCCGGGCCGAGCGCGACGAGCGCGTGCTGGTGACCACCCTGACCAAGAAGATGGCCGAGGACCTCACCGACTACCTGCTCGAGCTGGGCATCCGGGTGCGCTACCTGCACTCCGAGGTCGACACGCTGCGCCGGGTCGAGCTGCTCCGCCAGCTGCGGCAGGGCGAGTACGACGTGCTGGTCGGCATCAACCTGCTGCGCGAGGGCCTCGACCTGCCCGAGGTCTCCCTGGTGGCCATCCTCGACGCGGACAAGGAGGGCTTCCTGCGCAGCGGCAAGTCCCTCATCCAGACCATCGGCCGCGCGGCGCGCAACGTCTCCGGCGAGGTGCACATGTACGCCGACCGGATCACCGACTCGATGCAGTACGCGATGGACGAGACGGAGCGCCGCCGCGAGAAGCAGATCGCCTACAACACCGCGCACGGCGTCGACCCGCGCCCGCTGCGCAAGAAGATCGCCGACATCCTCGACCAGGTCTACGCGGAGGCCGAGGACACCGAGGCCGTGGTCGCCGTGGGCGGCTCGGGGCGCAACGCCAGCCGCGGCAAGCGGGCACCGGGCGAGGCGGGGCGGGCCGCGAGCTCGGGGGTGTACCAGGGTCAGGACGTCAGCTCCATGCCCCGGGCCGAGCTGGCCGACCTCGTGCAGCGCCTGACCGACCAGATGATGGCGGCGGCGCGGGACCTGCAGTTCGAGCTCGCCGGCCGGCTGCGCGACGAGATCGCCGACCTGAAGAAGGAGCTGCGCGGCATGGACGCCGCGGGGGTGCGCTGAGGCTCGTTGCAATAAAGCACTGATGCGCTTATTCTCGGTGGCACCCCACCGAGGAGGTCCGACATGGCCGACATCGCGCACTACCCCTTCCTCCGCCACCTGCGGGGAGCGCCCACCGTGCACGTCCGCCACCAGCGGGGCGGCGCGGTGGTGCACGAGGGCACCGGGCTGAGCTTCTGGTTCTCCCCGCGCACCGCGGTGCTCTCCGAGGTCCCGGTCGACGACCGCGAGCTGCCCCTGGTGTTCCACGCCCGCACCGCGGACTTCCAGGACGTGACCGTCCAGCTCAGCCTCACCAGCCGGGTCGTCGACCCCGGGCTGGCCGCGCAGCGCGTCGACTTCTCCGTCGACCCGGACACCGGGGCGTGGCGGGGCACCCCGCTGGCGCAGCTCGCGGGGCTGCTGACCGAGAGCGCCCAGCAGCGGGTGCTGGACCTGCTGGCCCGCACCCCGCTGGCCGAGGCGCTCGTCGGCGGGGTCGCCGCCGTCCGCGCCGAGGCCGCCCAGGGGCTGGCCTCGGACCCCCGGTTGTCGCAGACCGGTCTCGCCGTCCTCGACGTCCGGGTGGTCGCGATCCGGCCGCAGCCCGACGTGGAGAAGGCGCTGCAGACCCCGGCGCGGGAACGGGTGCAGCAGGAGGCCGACCGCGCCACCTACGAGCGCCGGGCCGTGGCCGTCGAGCGGGAGCGGGCCATCGGGGAGAACGAGCTGCAGAGCCAGGTCGAGCTGGCCCGCCGCGAGGAGCAGCTCGTCACCCAGCGCGGCACCAACGCCCGCCGCCGGGCCGAGGAGGAGGCCGCGGCCGCGGCGGTCGAGTCCGACGCCCGCGCCGCGCGGACCCGGGTCGCCACGGAGGTCGACGCGGAGCGGGTGCGCACCGTGGGGGCCGCGCAGGCCGACGCCGAGCGCGCCCACCTCGACGCCCACCGCGACGTCGGCGAGGGGGTGCTGCTGGCCCTCGCGCTGCACGAGCTGGCCCGCGGCCTGCCGAAGGTCGAGAGCCTGGTGCTCACCCCGGACCTGCTCGCCCCGGTGCTCGCCCGGCTGGGCCGGACCGGCGGTGGCCCAGCCGCGGCGGGGGAGCCGTCGTGAGCCTGGCCCCGCGGGTCGTCCTCGTCACCCGGCGCACCGAGCTCGAGGAGCTCCTCGAGCGCCACGGCACCCGCGGCCAGGCCGAGTTCGCGCTGGCCGCGCGTGGCCGGGGGCTCGCGGAGGTGCAGGAGCGCCACGACGCGCTCACCGAGGCCGTCCGCACCGTCTCCGCGGCCGTGCCGCTGGACTGGCGCCGCGGCGCGGTGGAGCGGGCGGACCTGCCCCGCTTCCTCTTCGCCGCGGAGGACGTCGTGGTGGTCGTCGGCCAGGACGGCCTCGTGGCGAACGTGGCCGGCTACCTCGACGGGCAGCCCGTGGTGGGCGTCGACGGCGAGCCCGGGCGCAACCCCGGGGTGCTGGTCACCCACCGACCCGCGGCCGCGGCCGGGCTGCTGCGGGCGGCGGTGGCGCACCCCGCGGTCGAGGAGCGGGTCATGGTGCAGGCCACCACCGACGACGGCCAGGTGCTGCGGGCGCTCAACGAGGTGTACCTGGGTCACCCCGGGCACCAGACCGCCCGCTACCGGATCACCCCGGCAGGCGGGCAGCCCGAGCGGCAGGCGTCCTCCGGGGTGCTCGTCGGCACCGGGACCGGGGCCACCGGGTGGTGCGGCTCGGTCGCCCGGGAGCGGGCGGCGGCGGCGGCGCTGCCGGGCCCGACGCAGCGGCGGCTGGTCTGGTTCGTCCGCGAGGCGTGGGCCTCGCCGGGCACGAGCACCCGGGTGACCGCGGGCGAGGTGACCGACGAGCCGCTGCTGCTCGACGTGGAGTCCGACCGCCTCGTCGCGTTCGGTGACGGCATCGAGGACGACGCGCTCGAGCTGCGCTGGGGCCGCCGCGTCGAGCTGGCCCCGGCAGCACGGACGCTGCGGCTGGTGGTGTGAGCCCGGCGCCCGGCACGATGCGGGCGTGCTCACCCACGTCCTGCTGCCGGGCCGCCACCACCTGCTCACCCGGTTCCAGGCCCGCTACCTGGCCGACCTGCTCGCCGGCCGGGCGACCGACACCGACGCCCAGCGCCTCGAGTTGGCCCCCGACGCGACGGTCGTGTGGGCCGTGACCAGCGCCAACCACCAGAACACGCGGCGCAACCCGGTGCCCGGGCACCGCCGGGAGGCGGCGATCGAGCGCTTCTCCGCCCAGGAGGGGCTGCGCTCGCTGGTGGTGCCCGTGGTCGACGTGCCCGCCACCGACCGGTTCGCCGCCCTCGTCGTCGCCTCCGTCGGCCACGCCACCGGGGGCCGCTGCGAGCCCGACCCCGCCACCACCGTGGTGGCCTGCTCGACGCCGGCCGTCCTGCGGGCCTACCGGGCGCTCGGCTACCGGGTGGCGCCCGTGGAGCTCGACCACCCCGAGGCCCCGCTGCGGCCGTGGGAGGTCCTCGGCCTGCTCGCCGCCGGGGACGGCACCTGGCGCGACCACGCCCACCCCGCCACGGTGGACCTCGTCGACCGCTACGCCCTCGACGACCTCGTCCGCACCGTCACCGCCGACCCCGTCGTCGGGTCGGAGGGCTCGCTCACCGACACCCGGGACTACCGCACCTACAGCCGGGCCTTCGAGGACGCCGCCGACCGCAAGTGGGCCCAGGCCCGGCCGTTCGTCCGCCCGGGCCGCATCGTCGACATCGGCTGCGCCACCGGCGCCATGCTCGAGCGCGCCGCCGCGGACCCGGCCCTGGCGGAGTGTGACCTCATCGGGGTCGAGGTGTCCCGGCACCTCTACGAGGAGTGCCGCCACAAGCTGGAGCAGGGCGTCTTCGCCAACCCCAGCACCTTCTTCCACCAGCGCAACGTCATGGCGGGCCCGGTGGCGGCGCCGGGCTCGGTCGACACCAGCCTGACCTTCGCCCTGACCCACGAGATCCTCAGCTACGCCGGCGGGCTCGACGGGCTGCGCCGCTTCGTCGCCGCGGTGGCCGAGCAGACCGCCCCGGGCGGGGTGTGGATCAACTCCGACGTGTGCGGGCCCGAGGACCCCGACACCCCCGTGCACCTGGTGTTCCACGAGCCGGGCCTGCACGAGCCGGCCGTCGACCTCGCCGCGCTGGGCCCCGAGGCGGCGCGCGCCCACCTCGAGGCCCGCACCCCGGCCGGGCGGGTGGCCCAGTTCGCCCAGGACTTCCGCCGCCACACCGGCACCGCGTTCGCGCACACCGTCCTCGACGACCGCACCCTGGCGCTGCGCCTCGGCGACGCCATGGAGCTGCTGAGCAAGCACACCTACACCGACAGCTGGCTCTCCGAGACCCACGAGCAGTTCTGCGCCGTCACGTGGGACGGCTGGCGCGAGCTGGTCACCGCGGCCGGGCTGGAGGTCGACGAGCGGTCCGGGCCGTGGCGCAACGAGTGGGTCGTCGAGCACCTGCTCGCCGCCGCGGCCACCCTGACCACCCCGGCGGGGCAGCCGCTGCCCTGGCCCACCACCCACGTCCTGCTCGTGGCGCGCCGGCCCGTCCTCAGCTCGTGATGTCCTTGCGGCGGAACCGCAGCCACGCCGCCGTGCCGAACGCGGTGGCGTACAGCAGGGCCGAGAGCGCACCGCGGGTCATCTGGTCCCAGTCGAGCTCCGCGGTCAGCGCCCCGGTGAACGCGAACGAGTAGTGGGTGGGCAGCACCCACGCGACGCCGGACAGGGCGGGGATCGCGTCGAGGATCTCCGAGAGGATGGTCGCCATCACGGCCCCGCCCACGGCCCCCAGCGGGGCGTCGGTGGCCACCGAGAGCAGCATGGCCAGCCCCGCCACCCAGGACAGCTGCACCGCGGTGTAGCCGACGACCACGAGCAGCCGCAGCAGGCCGGTGCCGAAGGGCAGCGCGTCGCCGACGGGGCTCACCAACGGGCCGGTGCCGTAGACCACGGTGCCGAGCGCGAGGGCGACGACGGGCAGCAGCACCAGGCCGGCCAGCGCGACGAGCGCCGCCACCACGGCCTTCTGCTGCAGCAGCCGGGAGCGGGGGACCGGGACCGCGAGCAGGTAGCGCAGGCTCGACCACGACGCCTCGCTGGCCACCGAGTCGCCGAAGAACAGCGCCACGACGACCACGAGCAGGAACCCCACCGAGGCGAAGACCGTGAACACGGTGAAGTTCAGCCCGCCCGAGGTGGCCAGGTCGACCAGCCCGCTGCCGCCCCGCCCGCCCCCGCCGCCGCCGCCGCCCGAGCTGTCGCCGAAGGTGAACGCGATGGCCAGCAGGAACGGCAGCAGCACCAGGAACCCGAGGCTGACCTGGGTGCGGCGCCGGGTGAGCTGGCGGCGCAGCTCGGTGCGCACCCCCAGGGTGCGCGAGGCGCGGTAGCCCCGCGCCCGGCCGTCAGCGGCGGGGTCGTCCCCGGCCGGGGTGCGCGCGGTGCCGGTGTCGGTGCTCACTGCGGGTCCTCCTGCGGCGGGCCGCCCGGGTGGGCCGCGGTCGGGGTGTCGACGAGGGCGAGGAACACGTCCTCGAGCCGGTTGCGGGGGGCGACGGAGGTGACGGACACCCCGGCGGAGACCAGCGTGCGGACCGCATCGGCCGCGGGGACCCCCTCGAGGTCGGCCTGGACGACGCCGGGCTCGGACTCGTGCACCGCGCCGACCCCGTCGAGGCCGCGCAGCGCGGTCACCGCGGCGGCGGTGTCGTCGACGCGGGCGACCACCCGGCCGTCGGCGGAGACGATCTCGGCGACGGTCCCGGCCGCGACCACCCGGCCCTTGTGCATCACGACGACGTCGGTGCAGGTCTGCTCCACCTCGGCCAGCAGGTGGCTGGAGACGAGCACGGTGCGCCCGGTCCGGGCGTAGTCGCGCAGCACCTCGCGCATGGCCTTGATCTGCGGCGGGTCCAGGCCGTTGGTCGGCTCGTCGAGCACGAGCAGGTCCGGCAGGCCGAGCATGGCCTGGGCGATGGCGAGGCGCTGGCGCATGCCCTGGCTGTAGGACTTCACCTTGCGCCCCACCGCGGCGCCGAGCCCGGCGATGGCCAGTGCCTCCTCGAGGTGGGCGTCGGCGGCGGGGCGGCCGGTGGCCTCCCAGTACAGCCGCAGGTTGGCCTGCCCCGAGAGGTGCGGCAGGAACCCAGACCCCTCGACGAACGAGCCCAGCCGGGAGAGCACCGGCGAGCCGGGCCGGATGCGGTGGCCGAAGACGCGGATCTCGCCGTCGCTGGGGGTGATCAGACCCATGAGCATCCGCAGCGTGGTCGTCTTGCCCGCGCCGTTGGGCCCGAGCAGGCCGAGCACCTGGCCGTGCCGCACGGTGAGGTCGACGCCGTCGACGGCCCGGAACCCGTCGGCGTAGCTCTTGGCCAGGCCGCGGACCACCAGCGGGGTGTCAGCCAGGGCCGGGTCGACGTCGACCCCGGCGCCGCGGCGACGGCGCAGCAGGCCGACCCCCAGCGCCGCGACGACCGCCAGCAGCACGGCGACGATGCCCAGCAGGGGCGCGAGCGGGACCGTCGAGGTGGTGGTGGCCGCGCCCGCGACGGTGGGCACGGCGAGCGCGGGGTCCGCCAGGCCGACCCGCAGCAGCTGCGGGGTGGCGGGCGTCGCGTAGGCCTGGTCGGTGGTGGCGACGGCGAGCTCGAGGCGGTGGCCCGCCTCGACGGGACGCACGATGCCCGGCAGGGTCACCACCACCGTGGCCGGTGACCCGTCGGCGGGCAGGCCGGTGACGCGCAGCGGCGCCACGGCGCCCCCGGGCAGGGTGCGGCTGCCGTCGGCGGCGACGTCGTAGAGCTTGGCGTAGAGCACGGCCTCACCGGTGGGCGCGCCGCCGGTGGGCAGCTCGGCGACCGTCAGCGCGACCCGGCTCGACCCGGTCGCGACCAGCCGGGTCGTCAGCGGGTCGGTGGTGAAGGTGGCCGTCTGGCCGGGCAGGTCGAGGCTCGCCAGCCCGCTGAGCGCGCCCGCCGCGGCCCCGGCCAGCGCGCCCAGCCCGGGCACGGTGGAGATGGCGGCGGGGGTGGCGCCGGGCGGCCGCACCACCGTCGCGTCCCCGCCGCGCAGCTGCTGGGTCGTGGTCGGGGTCGCGGCAGCGCCGGCCAGACCGGGGTAGCCCTCGGCGCGGACGGTGCGGGTGCGCACGGTGCCGTCGGTGCGGACCGAGCCCGGCACCTCGTAGGAGAACGCGCCGGGGGCGGCGGCCCCGTCGGGGTCGGCCGCACCGCGCAGGTGGACGTCGAGGAACTGCGCCACCCGGTCGCGGACCGCCGGGGTGGTGCCCCCGGTGTCGTGCCCGCCGGCGAACCAGAACGTGCTGACGGCCCCGCCGCCGGCGCTGACCTGCCGGGCGGTGGCGTCGGACTGGTCGAGGCCGAACAGGGTGTCCTGCTCGCCCTGGGCCAGGAGCACCGGCGCGGTGACCCGGTCGGCCACGGCGGCGGGGGAGCCCGCGCGCAGGGTGTCGAGCAGCGCGGCCGTCGGCCGTCCGGTCACCGCGGCCTGCTGGTAGGCGGCGCAGATCTCGGGGGCGAACCGGCCGCACGTCGGGTCGCCCGTCGGCGCGGCGGCACCACCCCCGCCACCCCCCCCGCCGCCCCCGCCCGGCCGGGCCTGGCCGGACCCGAAGAAGATGCCCGCCCAGCTGCGCTTGAGCACCCCGTCGGACCCGGTGGCGCCCGCCGCCGGGGTCCCCGCGTCGGGCGCGCTCGGCGCGGCCAGGTCGGGGAAGAGGGCCTGGCCCAGGTCGTTCCACGTGATCGAGGACGCCACCGCGTCCACCCGCCGGTCGACCCCGGCCAGCTCGAGGGCCAGCGCGCCGCCGTAGGACTCGCCCGCCACGCCGACGCGCGGGTCGCCCGGGGCGTCGAGCGCGACCTCCGGGCGGGCGGCCAGCCAGTCGACCAGCTGCACCGCGTCGGCGACCTCGTGGTCCGGGGAGTTCAGCCAGATCTGGCCGGTGCTGGCCCCGAAGCCGGTGGCGCTCCACGCCAGCACCGCGTACCCGGCGCGGGTCAGGGCGCGGGCCTGGTCGGCGACGGAGTCCTTGCTGCCGCCGAAGCCGTGCGCCAGCATCACCACCGGCGCCGGGGTCACCGCCGGGGTGTAGAAGGTGGCGTCGAGGCGCTGCGGGGTGTCGCGGGCCGGGCCGTCGAGCACGTCGATGGTGACGTCGGTCGAGGCCACGGCGGGCTCGTCGGAGGAGCGGACCGCCACGACGGCCACCGCACCGGCGAGCAGCAGCACGACGACGACGAGCAGGACCACCCAGCGGCGGCGGGGGGTGCGCACTCCGTCCACCGTAGGCCACCCCCGGCCCGGCGCCCGGTGAGCCCGGGCGCCGACGCCGCCGGGCTACCCTCGCCACCGGGCGCCGGGGCAGCGCCGCGCCGCACGGACCACGAGGAGCTCAGGGCCATGACGTTGACCGCGCAGGTCCGGGCCGCCCCCGGGCGCGCCCTGCTGCTGGTGGCCGCCGCCGCGCTCGCGGTGGGCTGCGGCATCGAGATCGCGGGCCACGGGTTCATCGACCTCGACGTCTACCGCGCCGGCGGGCGGGCCTACCTCGACGGCGTCGCCCTCTACGGCCCCGACTTCCAGGGCCCCGCCGGGCTGCGCTTCATCTACGCCCCGCTGGCCGCGGTGATGGTGGTGCCGTTCACGCTGCTCGCCGACCCCGTCGCCCACGGGGTGTGGACGGTGGCCTCGGTGCTGCTGGTGCTGTGGGTGCTGACCGCGGTGTGCTCGCGGCTGGGCGTCGAGTCGCCCCCGCTGGCCCCGCTGGTGCTGCTGGCCCCCGCCCTGCTGCTCGAGCCGGTCCGCGAGGCGCTGAGCTTCGGCCAGGTCGACATCCTCATCGTCGCGCTCGTGGTGCTGGACTGCCTCGGCGTCGTGCCCGCCCGGTTCCGCGGCGTCGGGATCGGGGTGGCCGCGGCCATCAAGGTGACCCCCGCCGCGTTCGGGCTGCTGCTGCTGCTGCGCCGGGACTGGGCGTCGGTGGTGCGCTCCGCCGCGGCGTTCCTGGCGTGCGCGGTCATCGGCTGGGTGATCGACCCGTCGGACTCCAAGCAGTACTGGACCTCGGAGTTCTTCAACAGCAGCCGCGGCGGTGGCGCCGAGTACGGGCCCAACCAGGCGATCACCGGGCTGGTGGCCCGCGCCGGGCTCGACGGCAGCACCCGCACCGCGGTGTGGCTGGCGCTCTCCGCGGTGGTCGTCGTCGCCGGAGCGTGGGCCGCGCACCGCTTCACCGTCGCCGGCGAGCACGTGGTCGCCACCGGGGTGGTCGCGCTGGTCGCGCTGCTCGTGGCGCCGCTGTCGGTCACCCACCACTGGTCCTACGTGATCCTGCTCGTCCCGCTGCTCGCCGCCCGGCAGTACCGCTCCTGGCGCTACCCGCTGGCCGCGGTCACGGTGCTGTGGAGCCTCGGCGTGGTGTGGTCGCTGCCCATCGGCGAGGACCTCGAGCACGAGCGGTGGACCTGGCTGGACCAGGTGACGGGCAACAGCCCCGGGTACGCCGCCGTGGCCCTGCTCGTGGCCGCGGTGCTGGCGGCCCGCTCGCGCGGCCCCCACCCCGACGCCCGCGACCCGCGGCTGCCCGACGTCGGCGCGGGCGGGCGCGACCCCGACACGACCACGACGGGTCACGCGCAGGGGGCGCGCGCGGGCAGCCTCTCGGGATAAGTTCTGCGCGGACCGGGCACCGTGGCCCGCTGCGACCCTCCTGGAGGATCAGTTGACCGCCTACCGCACTGTCGTCGTCGGCACCGACGGCTCGGACTCCTCGCTCAAGGCCGTGGACCGCGCCGGCGCCATCGCCGGGGACGCCGGCGCCACGCTGGTGATCGTCTGCGCGTACTACCCCAACAGCGGCAAGGACGTGAAGGACGCCGAGAAGGCGCTCGGCGACGAGGCCTACCAGGTCGTCGGCTCCGCCCCCGCGGAGGACACGCTGCAGACGGCGTCGGACCGCGCGCACGCCGCCGGCGCCAAGGACATCTCCAAGCGCCCCGTCAAGGGCGACCCCGTCGAGTCGCTGATGCAGATCGTCACCGACCTCGACGCGGACCTGCTCGTCGTCGGCAACCGGGGCCTGAACTCGCTCACCGGCCGGCTGCTCGGCTCGGTGCCCTCCGACGCCGCCCGCAAGGCGAAGTGCGACGTGCTGATCGTCCACACCACGCGGTGAGCTCCCGCCGGTCCCGCTCCGACCACCACGACCGCGACGGGGCGGGGACCGGGGACACCGACGCCGCGGACGAGCCCGGCGGTGACGGCGACGCCGCCTCGCCGGGCGACGTCCTGCCCGCCACGCTGCGCCAGGGCGAGGCCGCGCTCGAGCGCGTGCAGCGCGACCTCGAGGAGGTGCTGCTCGGTGGACCCCGCCGGTACACCCGCAGCCAGATGGCGGAGCAGGCCGGGGTGCCGCTGGACCGGGCCCGCCGGCTGTGGGTGGCGATGGGCTTCGCCGAGAGCGGCGACGACGACGCGGCGCTGTTCACCGACCAGGACCTGCACGCCCTGCAGCAGGTGACCGGGCTGGTGGCCGACGGCGTGGTCAAGCCGGAGATGGAGGTGCCCATCGTCCGGGCGCTGGGCCAGTCGCTGTCCCGGCTCGCGGAGTGGCAGACCGACCTGGTGCGCCGCTACGTCGTCGAGCAGCTGGCGGTGGTGGCCGAGCGCGACGGTGACGTCGACCCCGACCGGCTCGGGGACGCGGTCGCCGAGATCACCGGGGAGCTGCTGCCCATCATCGAGGGCCTGCAGACCTACGCCTGGCGGCGCCACCTCGTGGTCAACAGCACCCGGGCGTTCGCGGGCGCGGGGGAGGACGTCGGCCGGCGGACCCTCGTCGTCGGGTTCGCCGACATCGTCGGCTACACCCGGCTGACCCGCCAGCTCGACCCGACCCAGCTCGACGACCTGCTCGAGCACTTCGAGTCCGCCACCATGGGCGTCATCGCCGAGCACCACGGCTGGGTGGTCAAGACCGTGGGCGACGAGGTCATGTTCGCCGTCGAGGACCCCCGGGACGCCGCGGCGATCGCCCTCGAGCTCGCGGAGCACGTCGCGGACGACGACACGCTGCCCGGCATCCGGGTCGGCATGGCGCTGGGCCCGGTGCTGGTGCGCTTCGGCGACGCGTTCGGCTCGGTGGTCAACATCGCCGCGCGGCTCACGTCGGTGGCCAAGCCGGACACCATCCTGGTCGACCGGGAGCTGGCCGACGCCCTCGACGGGGCGGACGGGCTCGCCCTGCGCTCGATGCGCCCGGTGCGGGTGCGGGGGCTGCACCGGCTCGCCCCGCACGCCCTGCGCCGCGCCGAGGGCGGGCACCACTAGGCGACGGCCACCACCAGGCGGCGGGCACCACCAGGCGACGGGCACCACCAGGCGACGGCCACCACCAGGCCCGGTCAGCTGCCGCGGGAGCCCTCGACGGGCCGGACCACGTGGGCGGGCACCCAGTGCGACACCGCCGCCCGGGTGCTGCCGTCGGCCGCGGCCGCGTCGTAGGCCACCAGCGCGAACCAGTCGCCCTGCGCGGAGCGGGCCCACGCGCTGAGCCGGGCCGTGACCACCCCGCGCAGGGCCAGCCCGTCCGGCACGGACGTCCCGGAGTGGTGCGGGGGCAGCGCGAACACCGCGCCGAGGTCCACGGCCACGCGGACCGGCGGCAGCACGTGGCGCCAGCGGGGCCCGCGCGGTCGCCCGGTGTCCCGGATCGCCTGCAGCCGGCCCTCGTCGAACATGCGTTCGAGTGTGACACGTCCCGGGCCGGACGGGACCTCCGGTCCGGGTAGGTTCGCCCACCATGCAGCCGAACGAGGCCGGGCGCGCCCTGGGCACCATCGAGGCCCTCCACTCGATGACCTACTTCGTGCCCGAGACCGAGGCCCACCTGACCGCGGTGGGCCTGCGGCCGGGCCGCATGCCGTACTTCGCGGGACGGTCGGCCCCGATGGGCGCGGTCGGCGCCGGCGTGGTGGCCGCGACGTTCAACAACTTCAACCCCGCGCTGGTGGCCAAGCACGTGCCGCGGGCGTGGACGCTGGCCTCCCCGGCCGACGTGGTCGCCGCCCGGTTCGCCTCGGTCGACGAGGCGCTGCGCCGGCTGCTGGGGGACGCGGCCGCTGCCCCCGAGGTCGCCGAGGCGGCGGACCTCACCCGTCGCGCCGTCGAGGGTGCGACCGTCGAGGGCCGCCCGCTGTTCGCCGCGCACGCCGACCTGGAGTGGCCCACCACGCCGCTGGTCGCGCTGTGGCACGGGATCACGCTGCTGCGCGAGCACCGCGGGGACGGCCACGTCGCCGCCCTCACCGCGGCCGGGCTGCCCGGCATCGACGCCCTGGTCAGCCACACCGCCAGCGGCCGCGGCTTCCGGGTGCCCGCCGCGCAGGCCACCCGCGGGTGGTCCGACGAGCAGTGGGCCGCGTCCGTCGCGCGGCTGCAGGAGCGCGGCGTGCTGGACGAGGACGGGGGCCTGACCGACGCGGGGCGGGCGCTGCGCCGCTCCGTCGAGGCCACCACCCACGAGCTCGGCGTCGGCCCGTGGGCGCACCTCGGCGACGAGGGCACTGCCCGGCTCGTGGCCGTCGCCGGTCCGCTGGCCGCCGCCGTGGTGGCCGCGGGGACGTTCAGCGCCCAGGTCTTCGAGCCCGGCTCGGGGCGGCTCGCCCCGGGCTCCTGAGCCCCGTGCCCGACGCGCGCGAGCCGGACGCAGGTGCCCCCGGGCGCCACCGCGGCGAGGTGATCGCCGCCGGGGTCGTCTCCACCTCCTGGTGGACGCTGCGGCTGCTCGTGGTGGCCGCGGGCGCGGTGCTGCTGGGCCTGCTCGTCGGCCGGCTGTGGGGCGTCGTGCTGCCCGTGCTGCTGGCGCTGGTCGTGTGCACCGTGCTGTGGCCCCCCGTGGGGTGGCTGCGCCGCCACGGCTGGCGCCCGGCGCCCGCGGTGCTCGTGGTGGTGCTCGTGGCCGTCGCCGTGGCGTCCGGCGTCCTCGCCCTGGTCGTGCCGCCCGTGCTGGCCCAGGTGGGGGCGGTGGCCGACCAGGCGTCGGGCGGGCTGGCCGCCCTGCAGGACCTGCTCACCGGCCCGCCGCTGCGGCTGAGCCAGGACCAGGTCGGCTCGGTGGTCGACGGGCTCAGCGCCCAGCTGCGCTCCAGCGCGGCCACCATCGCCGGCGGGGTCGCCACCGGGGTCGGCGCGGCCACGTCCGCCGTGGTCACCCTGGGCATCGCGGCCGTGCTCACCTTCTACTTCCTCAAGGACGGTCCCCGGTTCCTGCCGTGGGTGCACGGTGTCGTCGGCCGCCAGGTCGGGGGGCACGTCGACGCCGTGCTGAGCCGGTCCTGGCGGGTGCTCGGCGACTTCATCCGCACCCAGGCGGTCGTCGCCACCATCGACGCGGTGTTCATCGGGGCGGGCCTGGTCGTCCTCGGCGTGCCGCTGGCGCTGCCGCTGGCCGTGGTGACGTTCCTCGGCGGGTTCGTGCCCATCGTCGGGGCCTTCGTGGCCGGCGGCCTGGCCGTCCTCGTGGCGCTGGTCAGCAACGGGGTCACCACGGCGCTGCTGGTGCTCCTCGTGGTGGTGGTCGTGCAGCAGCTGGAGGGCAACGTGCTCTCCCCGGTGCTGCAGGGCCGCAGCCTGGGCCTGCACGGCGCGGTGGTGCTGCTCGCGGTGACCGGGGGCGGCGGCGTGTTCGGCGTCGTCGGCGCGTTCCTCGCCGTGCCGGTGGTCGCGGTGGCGGCGACGGTGCTGGGCTACCTCGGCGAGGTCGTCGACGCCCGGTCCACCGACGCTGCGCCCGACCCCGACCCCGACCCCGACCCCGACCCGGCGCCCGGCTCGGACCCGGACGTCGCGTCGGACGGCGGCACGGACCCCGGCACAGGCCGGGCGTCGAGCAGCCGGAACGGCCCGCCCAGCAGCGGCACGAGCGAGACGAGCACGTAGCAGACCGCGATCCCGGCCAGGGTGGCGCTCAGCCCCACCCCGCTGACCAGGAGCCCGGCGCCCAGCGCGCCGACCGGCACGCCCAGCCACGCGCCCGCGTCGGCAAGGCCGAACACCCGCGCCCGCGCCGCCACGGGGACCCGGCGCAGCGTCGCCGTCGCGAGGATGGGGTTGATCGCCCCGGCGCCCAGCCCGGCCAGGGCGAAGACCCCGAGCAGCACGGGCAGCGGCGCCCCGACGGCCAGGGCCAGGTACGGCGGACCGGCGACGAGCACGAACCCGACGGTGAACGTGAGCCGCCGCGACGCCCGGTGCCCCACGGCGGCGAACACCAGCGCCCCCAGGGCCGCCCCGCCCCCCATGACGCCGACCAGCAGGCCCAGCGCGACCGCCCCGCCGAGGCGCTCGGTGGCGTAGACCGGCAGCAGCACGCTCGACTTCGCCGAGTCGAACGTGTTGGTGACCATGACCATGAGGACGACCACGCGCAGCAGCGGGTCGGCGGCCACGAAGCGCAGGCCGGCGGCGAGGTCGGCCCGGTAGCCCCGCAGGCCACGGGGCGCTGCGGTGCCCGGCCCGGTGCCCGTCGCGGGGTCCGGCGCCACCCCGCGCAGGTCGGGCGCGGCGAGGCGGACCACGACGGCGGCGACGGCGAAGGTGGCCGCGTCGAGCACGAGCACCGGCAGCGGGCCCACCGCCGCCACCGCGACCCCGGCCAGCGGGGCACCCACCAGCCGCGCCGTGCGGCTCGCGGCGTCGAGCGTCCCCGTGGCCTGCTCCAGGCTGCGGCCCGCCCGCTGCGCCAGCTCGGGCAGCATCGCCTGGCGGGCGCCCGAGCCCGGGGTGTCGAGCAGGCCGCTGCCGAACACGAGCACCAGCAGCAGCCAGAACGGCAGTCCCACCGTGGCCGCGCACACCGGGATGGCCAGGACCGTGACTCCGGAGACGGAATCGGCGAGCACGCTGGCCCGCCGGAAGCCGAGCCGGTCGACCACCACGCCGCCCAGCGCCCCGCCGAGGACGATCGGGACGGTGGCGACGAACCCGAGCACGCCCGCCGCGGTGGGGGAGCCGGTGGTGCGGAGCACGTAGATCGGCAGCGCGAGGACGGTGACGACGTTGCCGGTCAGCGAGACGACGTGGGCGAGCAACACCCAGCCGAGCCCGCCCCTCACGGTGCCGTCCTCACGGTGCCGTCCGGGGGTCGCGGAAGGCGTGGACCACGCCCCGCACCCGCTGGGTCCCCGGCTGGTCCGGACCCGGGTCGGCGTCGTGCCAGCGCCGCAGGACCGCGTCGAGCTCGGCGCTGAGCTCGGCGAGACGGTCGGCGTCGAGGTGGAGCACCACGTCGCTGCTCGTCGCCGCGGCCACCCATGCGTCCGGCAGGGAGGGCTCGACCTCCAGGTAGCGGCGCAGCTCGGCGGCGTAGTGGTCGGCCACGGTCCGGCGCAGCACGCCCACCGCCGCGCGGCGCTCCGGGTCGGCCAGCGCCTCCAGCTCGTCCCACGACGTCATGCGGTGCGCCGCGCGCCACCAGTGCTCGCGCCGGTCCCGGGCCCGCTCGGGCACCTCGACGACCAGGCCGTGCCGGGCGAGCGTCCCCAGGTGGTAGCTCACCGAGCCGGGCGCCTCGTCCAGGGCCTCGCTGAGCATGCCGACGGTCCGCGGCCCGCCGGCCCGGAGCTCCCCGAGCAGGGCCAGGCGCGTGGGGTGGGCGAGGGCGCGCATGGCCCGCGGGTCGGTGAGGTGGACGGTGTCGTCGCGGTCCCCGGGAGCGGTCACGGGAGCGACCGTAGCTCCACAAGGAGTCATGCACAAGAACTCTTGTGTACTGCGCAGCGGGGTCAGTCCTCGGTGGCCGCCGCCAGGGCAGCGGCGTTGACGTCGGTCAGCGCGGCGTGCAGGGCCTCGAGGGCGCTGAGCGGCACGCCGAGGCGGGCCACCACCGCCGGCGGCACGGCCAGCGCCTCGTCGCGCAGCGCGGCCCCCGCCGGGGTGACGTCGACCTCGAGGACGCGCTCGTCGGTCACGCTGCGCGTGCGGGTGACCAGGTCGGCCGCCTCGAGCCGCTGCAGCAGGGGCGAGAGCGTGGCGGGGTGCTGCTGCAGCAGCGCGGCCAGGCGCCCGGCCGGGAGCGGGGCGTGCTCCCACAGCGCGAGCATGACGAGGTACTGCGGGTGGGTGAGACCCAGGGGGGCGAGCAGCGGCTTGTAGACGCCGAGCACGCTGCGCTGCGCGACGGCGAGCGCGAAGCAGAGCTGGCGCTCGAGGGCCAGGACGTCGACGGGCCCCTCGGTCGGCTCGGTCACGGGACCCCTCCGGCTTGGACGTTCGTGCACTAATGGTTAGGGTGCTCAGTACACCACGAGAGGGGCCCCGTGAGCCGCACCCGCACCCGTCCCGGACCGATCCGGTGGCTGCTCTACGCCGTCGGCCGTCCGCTGCCCGACGAGATGCGCGAGTGGGTGCGCCGCGACGTCGCCGGCCCCGGGGCACCGGTGCGCCACGTGCTGCGCAGCCAGGTGCTGTTCGTGCCGATCTACCTGGCGTTCCTGCTGCTGCCCGGGCCGGCGTACGTGCGGGTGCTCATGGTGCTGCTGTCCGTGCTGCTCAGCGCGTTCTACACCGTCGCCTACATGGACCAGAACCGTGCGCGGCGCCTCGAGCAGCACGGTCTCGAGGTCGACCTGAGCAGCGCCCGGTCCCGCCGCCGGCACGAGGCGGAGCGCGAGGCCTACGAACGCACCCACGGGCACCGGTAGGACGTCGGGACGGCTACCAGCCGCGCTGGCGCCACTCGCCGAGGCTGGGCCGCTCGACGCCGAGGTTGGTGTCCCGGCCGTGGCCGGGGTAGACGACGGTCGAGTCCGGCAGCACGCCGAACACCCGGCTCTCCAGGTCGTCCATCAGCGAGGTGAAGTCGTCGGGGGACTGCGTCTTGCCCGGGCCGCCGGGGAACCGTGTGTGTCCTGAGGGGGTAACTTGCGGGCATGACCACTCGCGCTGCTCTGTACGTCCGTATCAGCGAGGACCCCAACGCTACGGAGAAGGGTGTCACCCGACAGCGGGAGGACAGCGAGGCTCTGGCGGCTGCACGTGGCTGGACCGTGGTTGGTACCTACTCAGACAACGACATTTCGGCTCTGACCGGCAAGCACAGGCCCGGCTACGAAGCACTCATGGCAGCAGCAGCGCGGGGTGAGTTCGACCAGGTGGTGGCCTACGGGCTGTCCCGGCTGTGGCGCAACCGCGCTGAGCGTGCTGCTGGCATCGATGCGTTGAAGGCCGCTCAGGTGGGCATTGCCCTGGTGAAAGGGTCAGACCTGGACCTGAGCACGGCAGCCGGTCGCATGTACGCGGGCATCCTGGGTGAGTTCGACACGGCTGAGTCTGAGGTCAAGTCCGAGCGCGTGGCCCGAGCCGCCCAGCAGCGTGCCGAGGAAGGCCGAGCCAACGGGGCCGTGCTGTACGGCTGGGGCAGGGTCTATGAGCGGGACAGCAACGGCCGGGTGACCGGCTGGCAGGACAACGAGGACGCCGAGGCCGCTGACGTTGTTCGCAAGATTGTTGCGGACCTGCTGTCCGGCCAGTCGATGAAGTCGATTGCTGCCGAGTTGAACGCTGCCGGTGTGCTGACACCTGGCGGACGTGGCGAGTGGCGTCACGGCACCATCAGGAAGCTTGCTCAGCGACCGGCAAACGTGGGTCTGCGCGTGCGTGGCGGTCAGGTGGTCGGACAGGCTGCCTGGCCCGCGATCGTGGACAGGGACAGTCACGACAGGGTTGTAGCCCTGCTCAGCGCACCGGCACGGCGCAGCACCAACACAGGTGCCCGCAAGCACCTGCTCTCCTATGGAGTGGGCGAGTGCGGCACGTGTGGGTCAGTGCTGAGGGTGCAGCCGCGAGGCGGTCACCTGCTCTACGCCTGCGATGCCAAGGGCTGTGTCGGCAGGCGTGTGGAGTGGGTTGACGATCTTGTGCGCAGCCTGGTGGTGGCGCGGCTCGGTCAGCCGGACGTGGCGGATTTGTTCACCAGGGACGACCAGGCGGGGGAGCAGGCACGCGCCGAGGCTGACGCTGTGCGGGCACGGCTGGACTCAGCAGCGGGGTCGCGTCCAGGGAGGTGGTGTGTGAGTCGGTGTTCCGCGTGATCCTGGGTGCTGATTCTAGGTG
>NZ_BAAGQZ010000023.1:0-27684 GCF_054783215.1 Rhodococcus aerolatus
CCGCGGCGACGTCGGTCGCCGTGCGGGCCTGCCGGCGCCGCGACGGGCGGCGCAGCGGGGCGGGGGCCTCGGCGGCGTCCAGCACCGTGGTGGGGGCCTCGTCGAGCGGGCGCGACCAGTCGTCGTCCGGCCGCTGCGCGCCGTCGGCGAGCTCGTCGGCGCCGTCCCGGCGCCACCCGAGCAGCCCGGCGATGGTGGCGGGCACCTCGCGGATGGTGGTGCCGGACAGGACGAGGACGCCGTAGACGGCCACCAGCAGCAGCAGCGGGGCCGCGAGGGCCACGGTGACGGCGCTGCTCAGCGGGGTGCCCAGCACCCAGCCCACCGCTCCCCCGGCCCGGGACCACTCCGTGGAGGTGCCCGGCGAGCCGGCGGCGAGGTGGACCAGGCCCAGCACCCCGGCGACGAGCAGGGTGCTGCCCAGCACCAGGCGCGGGCGGGCGTCGGGGTGCGGCTCGCTGCGCATGAGCGCGACCGCGGTGCCGGCGAGCAGCACCGGCAGCGCGAGGGCCCCGGAGCCGACGACGGCGCGCACGCCGGTGTCGAGCGCGGCACCGACCGGACCGCCGGCCCCAGCCCACACCCCGGCGCCGAGGAGGACGCCGGCGGCGAGCAGCACCAGGGCGAGCCCGTCCCGGCGGTGGCCCGGCTCGATCTCCCGGGTCCGGCCCACGGCGCGCACCCCGGCCCCGACCCCGCGGGCGACGGCCCCGGCGACGGCGCCGGCGGCGAGACCCGCCGGGCCGGGGCCCTGCGGGGTGGAGACCGTGCGGGCGGTTCGGCGCGGGCGGGCCGGCGCCCGGGTGGTGGTGGCGGTGCGCGGGGTGGCGGACCGGCCCCGCGTGCCCGACCCCCGGGTGCCGGACGCCGCGGTGCGGGACCTCCCGGTGTCGGAGCCGCCGGGGCTGCGCCGGGCGCGCGGAGGGGTGCTGCCGCGGGTGCCCGCCGTGCCTGCCATGGGCGTCACGCTAGTCGCAGCCGTCCCGTCAGTCCCGCCCGCAACACCGGCCGGGGACCGACCGGGCCGGGCTCAGGCCTGCTCGCGGCGGTGCGTGCGCACCCGCCACACCACGACCGCGACGAGCACCACCACGGCCACGACCACCGCCGCGCCCCGCCCGACCGTCTTCTCCACGGTGGCGTAGGAGTTGCCGGCCAGGTAGCCGAGGAGCACGAAGCCGATGCCCCACACCAGCCCGCCGACCGCGTTCCAGGACAGGAACCGCAGGTAGGGCATGCGGGACGTGCCGGCGAGCGCGGGCATCACGGCCCGGAAGAAGGCGACGAAGCGGCCGAGGAAGACCGCGGACCCGCCCCGGCGGCGCAGGAAGTCCTGCGCCCGGTCGACCTGGCGCTGCCGGCGGCGCACGACCCCCGTGGCGAGCACGCGGGTGCCGAGGTGGCGGCCCACCTCGTAGCCGACCGTGTCGCCCACGACCGCCGCGGCGACGACGACCACGGCCATGACGACGAGGTCGGCCTGCTCCCGGTAGGCGAGGACGCCGCCGAGCACGGCCGCGGTCTCGCCGGGGACGACGAAGCCCACGAAGAGCGCGTCCTCGATGAAGACGACGAGGCCGACGAGGAGGTAGACGACCGGGCCGGAGAGCCCCAGCAGCCGTTCGAGCAGCCCGCTCACTGCGGCGGGGAGCCCACCGCGATCACCGTCGGCACGATCATCGGCCGGCGGCGGTAGGTGTCGCCCACCCAGCGCCCGACGACGCGGCGCACGGCCTGGGCGATGCGGTGGGTGTCGGTGACGCCCTCCGCCTCCTGGCGCGCGAGCTCCGACTCGACGAGCTCGACGCACGCCTCGAGCGCCTTCGGGTCGTCGGAGAACCCACGCCCGGAGACCTCGGGCCGGCTGACGGCGCGGCCGCTGGCCGCGTTGATCGCCACCGAGATGGAGATGAAGCCGCCCTCCCCGAGCACGAGGCGGTCCGACAGGGTCGACTCCCCCACGTCGCCGACCGAGAGGCCGTCGACGTAGACGTAGCCCACCGGCACCTGGCCGACGACCTCGGCGAGCCCGTCGACCATGTCGACGACCACGCCGTCCTCGGCGAGCACCACGCGCTCCGGGGGCACCCCGGTGGCCGTGGCCAGCGCGGCGTTGGCCCGCAGGTGACGCCACTCGCCGTGCACGGGCATGACGTTGGTCGGCCGCACCGCGTTGTAGAGGTAGAGCAGCTCGCCGGCGGAGGCGTGCCCGGAGACGTGGACCTTGGCGTTCTGCTGGGTGACGACCTTCGCGCCCCGCTTGGCCAGGCCGTTGACCACGGCGAACACGGAGTTCTCGTTGCCGGGGATCAGCGAGGACGCCAGCACGACCAGGTCGTTGGCGCGGATGTTGATCTGGCGGTGCTCGCCGCGCGCCATCCGGCTCAGCGCGGACAGCGGCTCGCCCTGGCTGCCGGTGGAGATGAGCACGAGCTTGTCGTCGGGCAGCGAGGTGGCGGTGTCGAGGTCGACGACCAGACCGGTGGGCACCTTGAGCACGCCCAGCTGCTCGGCGATGCCCATGTTGCGGACCATGGACCGACCGACGAAGGCCACCCGGCGGCCGTAGCGGTGGGCGACGTCGAGCACCTGCTGGATGCGGTGCACGTGGCTGGCGAACGAGGCCACGATGACCCGCTGGTTGGCCTTGCCGATGACGGTGTCGAGGACACCGCCGATCTCGCGCTCGGGGGTGACGAAGCCGGGCACCTCGGCGTTGGTGGAGTCGACGAGGAACAGGTCGACGCCCTCGTCGCCGAGCCGGGAGAAGCCGGCCAGGTCGGTCAGGCGACCGTCGAGCGGCAGCTGGTCGAGCTTGATGTCCCCGGTGTGCAGCACGACCCCCGCGGGGGTGCGGATGGCCACGGCCAGCGCGTCGGGGATCGAGTGGTTGACGGCGAAGAACTCGGTGTCGAACGGGCCGTGGCTGGTGGTCTCGCCCTCGCGGACCTCGACCAGCTTGGGCTTGAGGCGGTGCTCCTGGCACTTGGCCGAGAGCAGGGCGAGGGTGAACCGGGAGCCCACGACGGGGATCTCCGGGCGCAGCCGCAGCAGGAACGGCACCGCGCCGATGTGGTCCTCGTGGCCGTGGGTGAGCACGATCGCCTGCACGTCGTCGATCCGGTCGGCGATCGGGCCGAAGTCCGGGAGGATCAGGTCGACCCCGGGCTGCTGGTCCTCGGGGAACAGCACCCCGCAGTCGACGACGAGCAGCTTGCCCGCGTGCTCGAAGACGGTCATGTTCCGGCCGATCTCGCCGATCCCGCCCAGGGCGATGACCCGCAGGCCGTTCCGCGGCGCCTTGGGCGGGGGCCCGAGCCGGTCGGTGGGGTCGAAGGCCCCGGACGCCGCGGGCGCCCGGCCACCACCGTTCTGGCCGCCGCCGTTCTGGCCGCCGCCGTTCTGGCCGCCACCGTTCTGGCCGCCGCCGCGGCCCCGGCCGCCGCGTCCGCCGCGGCTCACGCGTGCGCCCCGGCGAGCAGCCCGGACGCGGCGAGGTCGCGGTCGAGCTCGACGAGGGCCGCGTCGTCGGCGGGCACCTGCGGGAGGCGCGGGTCCCCGACCTCGACGCCGACCCGGCGCAGCGCCGCCTTGCTGAAGCTGACCCCGCCGAGGCGGGCGCAGGCCCGCGCCACCGGCATGAGGCGCAGGTGGATCCGCAGCGCCTCGGCGTGGTCGCCCGCCTCGAAGGCGTCGAGCATGGCGCGCAGCTGGGCCGAGGCGACGTGGGAGACGACGCTGACGAAGCCGACCGCCCCCACGGAGAGCCACGGGAGGTTGAGCGGGTCGTCGCCGGAGTAGTAGGCGAGCCCGGTGTCGGTCATGACCTGGCTGGACAGTGGGAGGTCCCCCTTGGCGTCTTTCACGGCGACGATCCGCGGGTGCTCGGCGAGCCGTCGGAGGGTGTCCCCCTCGATCGGCACCACGGAGCGGGGCGGGATGTCGTAGAGCATCACGGGCAGGTCCGTCGCGTCGGCGACGGCGGTGAAGTGGGCGAGCAGCCCCGTCTGGGACGGCTTGGAGTAGTAGGGCGTGACCACCAGCAGGCCGTGCGCCCCGGCCTGCGCGGCCGCGCGGGCCAGCGCCACGGAGTGCGCGGTGCTGTTGCTGCCCGCCCCGGCCACGACGGTGGCGCGGTCGCCGACGGCGTCGAGCACGGCGCGCAGCAGGGTGGTCTGCTCGGCCTCGGTGGTGGTCGGGGACTCGCCGGTGGTGCCGGCGAGGACGAGGCCGTCGGAGCCCTCGTCGACCAGGCGCGCGGCGAGCGAGACCCCGGCGTCGACGTCGAGGCCACCGCGGTCGTCGAACGGGGTCACCATCGCGGTCAGGACGCGACCGAGGGGCCGCCCGGCCGAGGCGGTGGGTGCGGCGGTGGACATGACCGGTGACGCTACCCGGTCCCGCCGACGGCCCCGGTCCCCGAGCCCGGCCCGCGCGGGCCTAGAACCCGCGCTGCAGCCCCGCCACGGCGGCGACGTCGGCGTCGTCCCCCTGCATGTCGACGCGCACCGCGTCGCGGCCGAAGGCGTGCAGCAGCAGCTCGACGGGCTCGCCGACGAGGGTGACGGTGCGGGGCCCGGACCGGGGCGTCATCGTCGCGCCGCTGCCGGCGCGGCGCAGCGCCACCCCGACGGGGCTGGCGCGGTAGCCGAGGCGGGCCACGCCCTTGACCAGCCGCCACGCCTCGTCCTGGGTGCTCGCCGGCAGCGCGCGGGGCTCCCAGCCGGGACGGGCGCGGCGGACGTCCTCGTGGTGGACGAGGAACTCGTGGCTGCTCGCGAACCGGTCGAGGACCTTGAAGGGCGACCACACGGGGGGTCCGCCACGCACCTGCCCGACCAGCGTCCGCCAGTCCTGGGCGGCGATGCCGCGCTGCACCTTCCCGGTGTAGCCGGACAGCGGGCCGAGGAGGATGCCGGGCGCGGCGTCGAGCCGGCGCTCGCGCAGCACGAGGTGCGCGGCGAGCTGGCGGGCGTCCCACTCCCCGCAGAGGGTGGGGGCGTCGGGACCCACCTCGTCGAGCAGGTCGGACAGCTGGGCGCGTTCGTCCCGGGCGGTGGTCACCGGGGCGACCCTACGGTGCGGTGGGCCTCGTGCGGGGCGCGTGACGGTGCAGCGTGCGGACCCGGTAGCGCAGCCCGGTGCGCGAGAGCGCCCACGCCGGGTCGTCCCCCGTCCACCCCGCGGCGAGGCCGGGCGCCCAGGTGTCCCCGGCCACGTCGAGGTCGATCTCGGTGACCACGGCGAGGTCCGCCCGCGGCTCGGCCTCGGCGTACACGCTGGCCCCGCCGATCACCCAGCACCGGCCCGGCCCGGCGGCACGCAGCGCGTCGTCCAGCGTGGGCACGACGAGCGCCCCGGGGGCGTCGAGGCCGGCGTCGCGGCTGAGCACCACGTTGGCCCGGCCCGGCAGCGGGCGCACCCGCGCGGGCAGCGAGTCCCAGGTGCGCCGGCCCATGACGACCGGCCGACCGCGGGTGGTCGCGGCGAAGTGGGCGAGGTCCTCGGGCAGGTCCCAGGGCAGCCCGCCGCCGGCGCCGATGACCCCGCCCCGGGCCTGCGCCCAGACCAGCCCGACGCGGGTGGGGCCGTCCGGCTCAGACGGCGACGCGGCCACGGATCGCCGGGTGGTGCTGGTAGTCGCGGACCACGACGTCGTCGAACCGGTAGTCGAAGATCGAGTCGGGTCGCCGGGCCAGCTCGAGGGTCGGCGGGGCGTACGGGGTGCGGGTGAGCTGCTCACGGACCTGCTCGACGTGGTTGTCGTAGACGTGGCAGTCCCCGCCGGTCCAGACGAAGTCACCCACCGCGAGGTCGGTCTGCGCCGCGACGAGGTGGGTCAGCAGCGCGTAGCTGGCGATGTTGAACGGCACGCCGAGGAAGAGGTCGGCGCTGCGCTGGTAGAGCTGGCAGGACAGCCGGGCCGGGGAGTCGGCGGTGGCCGGGGCCACGTAGAACTGGAACAGCGCGTGGCACGGCGGCAGGGCCATGTCCTCGATCTCCCCGACGTTCCACGCCGAGACCAGGTGGCGCCGGGAGTCGGGGTTGGCGCGGATGCCCTCGACGAGCCGGGTGATCTGGTCGACGTGCCCGCCGTCGGGGGTCGGCCAGCTGCGCCACTGCACCCCGTAGACGGGGCCGAGCTCGCCGTCGGCGTCGGCCCACTCGTCCCAGATGCGGACCCCGTTCTCCCGCAGGTAGGCGATGTTGGAGTCGCCTCGCAGGAACCACAGCAGCTCGTGCACCACCGACGGCAGGTGCACCTTCTTCGTCGTGACCAGCGGGAAGCCCGCGGACAGGTCGAAGCGCAGCTGGCGGCCGAACACGCTGCGGGTCCCGGTGCCGGTGCGGTCGCCCTTGCGGGCGCCGGTCGCCATGACGTCGGCGAGCAGGTCCTCGTAGGGGGTGTCCACCCGCCCAGGCTAGGGGCTCAGGAGTCGGTCACGTACGGCGAGGAGGCGATGCGCGTGCCGTCGGGCAGCGTGGCCACGTCGAAGTCGGCGAAGACGTGGGGCGCGGCGTCCTGCAGCGCGAGGAGCACGTCGACGGCCAGCTCGCGCAGCTCCACGTCGGCGTGGTCGGTGGCGCGCATCCCGACGACGTGGCGCCAGGCCCGGTAGTTGCCGGTGACCACCGCGCGGGCCTCGGTGGCCAGCGGGAGGACGGCGCGCGCGGCCTGGCGGGCCTGCCGGCGGCGCAGCGTGGCCCCGGGGGCCCCGGCGGTGCGGGCCTCGAGCGCGGCGAGCAGCTCGTCGTGCGCGGCGTGGGCGGCGGTGGTGGCGCGGTCGAACAGCGCCTCGAGCTCGGGGTCGCCCAGGACGCCGGGCGGGACGACGGGCGCGGAGTCGCTCGGCTGCACCCGCGGGGAGAGCTGGGAGATCGAGAGGTGCCGGTGGCGCGCCAGCTCGTGCACCGCGGCCCGGGAGACCCCGGTCAGGTAGAAGGTCGCCGTCGCGTGCTCGAGCACCGAGAGGTGGCCGACCTCGAGCAGGTGGGCGAGGAACCCGGCGTTGGTGGCGGTGGCGGGCTTGGGCTTGTCCCAGCTCTGGTAGCAGGCCCGTCCGGCGAACTCGGCGAGGGCCTGCCCACCGTCGGCGTCGGTGTCCCACGCGACGTCGGGGGGTGCCACGAACTCCGTGCGGGCCACGAGCCGTACCCGCCGGGTGGTGGCCACGGGGTCCTCCTGAACGGGCGTCGGGTGGGTCGGGAGCGCGGGCCCAGGGTAGTGCCCGCCCCCGCGCCGGCCGCGCGTCAGGCCACCCGCCGGGCGCCGTCGGACGGCACGGCCAGGAAGGCCCGGGGCACCTCGTGGCCCGCGGCCCGGGCGGCGGCGGCCACGGCCCCGGTGACCCGCCGCACGGCCGCGGTCTCGACGAGGGCGACCGCGCTGCCGCCGAAGCCGCCGCCGACCATCCGCGCCCCGTGCGCGCCCGCCGCGACGGCCGCGTCGACGACGGTGTCCAGGGCCGGGGTCGAGATCTCGAGGTCGTCGCGCAGCGAGGCGTGCCCCGCGGTGAGGGTGGGCCCGACCAGGCGCGGGTCACGCCCGGAGCGCAGCACGTCGACCACGGCCAGCACGCGGGCGTTCTCGGTGACGACGTGGCGGGCCCGCCGCCCGAGCACCGGGTCGCGGGCGAGCAGGTCGGCCAGCGCGTCGACCCCGGGGACGTCGCGCAGCGCCCGGACGCCGAGGGCCTCCGTCGCCCGGGCCAGCTCGCCGCGGCGGTCGCCGTACTGGCCGTCGGTGAGCTGGTGGGCGGCGCCGGTGTCGAGGACGAGCAGCGTCAGCCCGGCGGCGGCCAGGTCGAGCGGCACCTGGGTGGTGCTGCGGTCGCGGGTGTCGAGGAACAGCGCGTGCCCGGCCTCGCAGAGCAGGGCCGCGGACTGGTCCATCATCCCGGTGGGTGCCCCGACGACGTCGTTCTCCGCGGCGCGGGCGGCGTCGACGAGCTCGGTGCGGCCCAGCGGCAGCCCGGCCAGGTCGCGGACGGCCAGGGCCACGGCGCACTCCAGCGCGGCCGAGGAGGACAGGCCCGCGCCGATGGGGACGCGGCCGTCCACGGCGATGCAAACCCCGCCGGTCTCGTGGCCGGGGGTGGCGCCGGTGCCGCGCCGCAGCGCCCACAGCACCCCGGCCGCGTACCCCGCCCAGCCGGCGGGGGCGCCCGGGCCGATCGCGTCGAGCGTGGTCGAGACCACCTGCCCGGGGTGCTGGGCGGAGACGAGCTCGACGACGTCGTCGTCGCGGCGCGCCACCGCGGCGCAGGTGCGGTGCGGCAGGGCGACCGGCAGCACGTAGCCGTCGGTGTAGTCGGTGTGCTCGCCGATGACGGTGACGCGGCCGGGGGCGGCCCACACCCCCTCGGGCTCGCGGCCGAAGGCGTCGGTGAAGGTGCGCGCCGTGGCCGCGGCGTGCTCGGCGGGCTCGGGCGCGGTCACGGCAGCACCACCGCGCGCAGCGCCGCGGCGACGTCCTCCGCGGTGGTGTCGTTGACGAACACCCCCATGCCGGACTCGGAGCCGGCCAGGTACTTGAGCTTGTGCTCCGCGCGGCGGAACGAGAACAGCTGCAGGTGCAGCCACCAGTCGTCGCGGCCGGCGCCGGTGGGCCCCTGGTTCCACGCCGCGATGTAGTTCATGGGCTCGGCGAACCGGTGGGCGAAGCGGCGCAGCACGCCGAGGTAGACCTCGACGAAGGCGTCGCGCTCGGCCGCGGTCAGCGCGGGCACGTCGGGCACCTGCCGGTGGCAGAACAGCTGCACCTCGTGGGGCCAGCGCGCGGCGGCGGGGACGAAGGCCGTCCAGTGCTCGTTGGCCGCCACCACGCGGGGCCCGTCGCGCTCGGCGGCCAGCACGTCGGCGAACAGGTTGCGGCCGTGGGCCTCCCGGTGGGCGGCGACCCGGCCGAGGACGGTCGCGACCCGGGGGGTGAGGAACGGGTAGGCGTAGACCTGCCCGTGCGGGTGCGACAGCGTCACCCCGATCTCCTCGCCGTGGTTCTCGAAGCAGAACACCTGCGCCACCCCGGGCAGGGCGGAGAGCTCGGTGGTGCGGTGGGCCCACGCCTCGACCACCAGCCGGGCCCGGGCGGGGTCGAGCTCGGCGAAGGTCAGGTCGTGCCGGTCGGTGAAGCAGAGGACCTCGCACCGCCCGGAGCCGGGGGCGACGACGGCCAGCGGGGCGCCGGGCGCGTGCCCGGGTCCCCCCGCACCCGGCTCGTCCCCCGCCCCGGACAGCGACGGGAAGCGGTTCTCCAGCGACACCACCTGGTACGCCGGCTCGGGCACCTCGGTGGCGCGCCCCGGGGTCGACGGGCACAGCGGGCAGGCGTCGGCGGGGGGCAGGAACGTGCGGGACTGGCGGTGCGACGCCACCACGACCCACTCCCCCAGCAGGGCGTCGTACCGCAGGGTCGAGCTGGTGGTGGTCCGCGGCAGGTCGCGCCGGTCGACGGCGTCGCGGGCCGCGGCCGTGCCCGGGGCGTCGAAGTAGCGGATCTCCCGGCCGTCGGCGAGCCGTCGCAGGGTCACCTCCGCCGGGCCCGCGGTGCCGTCCTCAAGGTCGTCCGCGGCGCTGGTCACGGGAGGACTGAACACGGGACGACAGGAGGTGTCAATTCTCGACACCCACACCGACACCGATGGCGTCCGGTGCGGGTCCGGCGACGCGCACGTCGACCCCGGCGTCGGCGAGCCCGGCCAGCTCGTCGGCATCGGCACCCGGGTCGGTGACGAGCACGTCGATCGCGGTGGCCGGCACGGTCCGGACCATCGTCTCCCGCCCGACCTTGGAGCTGTCGGCCAGCACGACGACCTCCCCGGCCGTGGCCACCAGTGCGCGGTCCACCCCGGCCACCACGACGGTGGGCGTGGAGAGCCCGCGCGCGGCGGTGAGCCCGTTGCCGGACAGCAGCACCCGGTCGGTGCGCACCCCCTCCAGCGACCGCTCGGCGTCACTGCCGACGAGGGCCAGGACGGCGCCCCGCAGCGTGCCCCCCGTGAGCACCACCTCGACCCCCGGTGCCTCGGCCAGGGCCGTCGCCACCAGCAACGAGCTCGTCACCACCGTCAGGTCGGCCACCCCCACCAGGGCCCGGGCCAGGGCCGCGGTCGTGGTCCCCGGGCCGATCGCGACCGCGTCACCGGGGCGCACCAGGGTCGCGGCCAGCGCGCCGATGGCCGCCTTCTCGGCGGCGGCCTCGACGGCCTTCTGCCGGTGGGTCGGCTCGCGCGTCAGCGACCCCGGCGTGACGGCCCCGCCGTGGCGGCGGTCGAGCAGGCCCTGCGCGTCGAGGCGCACCAGGTCGCGGCGGACGGTCACCTCGGTGGCGTCCAGCAGCCGGGCGAGGTCCTTGATCGAGACCGCCCCGGAGCGGCGGACCTCGGCCAGGATGGCCTGGCGGCGCTCGTCGGCGAACACGACCCGACACTATCCGACACCCGGCCCCACTGACCGGCGCCCGGTGACACCAGGGTGACGCCACCACTGCGCTTGACTGGCGTCACCGGTGACGTCACGCTGGCGTCATGGACCTCACCAGCTACACCGCAGCGCTGCGGGACGACCTCGTCGCCACCGCCGCGCTCGGCGACACCGACACCCGCCGCACCGCCGCCGCGCTCGCCGCGGCCGTGGAGCCCGCGGCTCGGCTCACCCTCATGGCCGCGCTCTCCGACCTGGCCGCCGAGGTGACCGCGACGCTGTCCGACCGCGTCGTCGAGGTGCGCCTCGACGGCCGCGAGGTGCGCGTCGTCGTCACCGGGGCCGGCCCCGGCGAGCGGGACGACGCCGCCGAGCGCCCCGCCCCCACCGCCGCGCCCCGGCCGGAGGACCTCGGCGGCGACGTCAGCCGGGTCACGCTGCGGATGTTCGAGCAGCTCAAGGCCAAGGCCGAGCAGGCCGCCACCACCCAGGGGGTGTCGCTGAACTCCTGGCTGTCGCAGGCCGTCCAGGGCGCCCTGGCCTCGCACGACCCGTCCCGCCGCGCCGCACCCCCGGCGGAGCCCGGCGGGGAGCACCGCGCCGACGACCCGGGCCGCGGCGGCACCGGCGGCGGCACGCTGCGCGGCTGGGTGCAGGGATGAGCGCCCCCAGCCGCGCCGAGCAGTTCACCCCCGTCGGCGACGGCACCCCCGAGCTCGACCTGGTGGTCGGCGCCGGCGAGGTCCGCGTCGAGCTGGCCGACGGCCTCGAGCAGGTGGAGGTCACGCTGACCGCCGGGCGCCCCGGCGGCTGGCAGCAGCGCCTCGGCGGGATGCTCGCCGCGCTCGGCCAGGTCGGCGACCCCGGTGGTCCCGACGGCGGCGACGGCGCGGAGGACGCGGCCGGCGCCGAGGCGCTGCGCAGCACCGAGGTGGCCTGGGCGCCCCACCGTCACCGCCTCGTCGTACGCACCCCGCAGTCCGGCCCGTTGCGCTCGGTCCCGGTCGAGGTGGTGGTCCGCGCGCCCGCGGGCAGCACGCTGCGCGTGCGGGCCAGCTCGGCGGGCGTGATCGTCACCGGGCGGGCGGGCTCGGTCGACGTCGGCAGCGGGTCCGGGCGGGTCGAGCTCGCCGCCGTCGGTGGCCGCACCGACGTCCGCACCGGCTCGGGCGCGCTGCGGGCCGCGAGCCTCGAGGGCCCGGCCAAGCTGCGCACCGGCTCCGGCGACGTCACCGTCGACGCCCTCGCGGGCGGGGTGGAGGTGGTCACCGGCTCCGGGGACGTGCGCCTCGGCGTCGGCCGCGGGGTCCTCGCCGAGCTCGACGTCCGCACGGCCGGGCAGGCCCGCAGCGACCTCGAGGTGCTCGACGCACCCCCCGAGTCCGAGGTCGAGCCGGTGGTGCTGCGGGTGCGGACGGGCTCCGGCGACGTCGTCGTGCACGGCGCTGCCTGACCCGGACCGGCTGAGCGGCCCCCGACCCCCGCCCGCGTCACACGGCGCGGGCGAGGTCGGGGGCGAGGTCCCCGCGCGGGGCCACCACCACCCGGTCCAGGCCCAGCCACCCGGCGGCGTCGGCCAGGGCCCCGGCCAGGGCCGCCCCCACCCGGGGCCGGGACACCCCGTCCTCGGCATGGGTGGCCAGCGCGTGCAGCGTCCCGGCCTCCCGGTCGGCCTTGAGGTCGACGCGGCCGACGAGGCGGCCGTCGAGCAGGAACGGGTAGACGTAGTAGCCGTGCACCCGCTGCGGTGCGGGGGTGTAGATCTCCAGGCGGTAGCGGAAGCCGAACACCCGCTCGGCGCGCGGTCGGAAGAACACCAGCGGGTCGAACGGGCACAGCAGGGTGGCGCCGGTGACCTCGCGGGGCGTCCGCGCGGCGTGGTGGCGGTACGCGGGGGCGCCCCAGCCGAGCACCTCGACCGGCTCCAGCACCCCGGCGGCGACCAGCTCCGCCACCGCGGCCCGGCTGCGCCCCGGGGGCAGCCGGAAGTAGTCGCGCAGGTCCGGCTCGGTGGCCACGCCGAGCGCCACCGCGGCCTTCTCCACGAGCGCCCGCACCGCCTCGTCGACCGGCGGGTCCTGTGCGAGCAGCTCGGCCGGGAGCACCCGCTCCGGCAGGTCGTAGTGCCGCGCGAACCCCACCCGCGTGCCCGTGGTGAGCCGGCCGGCGGCGAACAGCCACTCGCACACCACCTTGGTGTCCGAGCGGTCCCACCACGGCCCCCGGCCGGTGCGCCCACCCGCCCCGAGCTCGGCCTCGATCCGCCCGGCCGGGGCGGGCCCGATCGCCGCCACCGCGGCCAGCACGTCCGCCGTCAGCCCCGGGCTGCGCGCCGCCACCGCGCGGTACCGCGGTGAGTCGGCCGCCTCGTTGTCCCGCATCCGCCACCGCAGCAGCGGCCACGTCGCGGCCGGCACCAGGGCCGCCTCGTGCGCCCAGTACTCCACCAGGCCGTGGCTGCCGCGGACCCCGCCCCGCCAGGCGACGTCGTCGAGCAGCTCGCGGGGGTAGGCCCCCAGCCGGGAGAACACCGGCACGTAGTGCGCGCGGACCGCGACGGACACGGAGTCGAGCTGCAGCAGCTGGGTGCGCGTCAGGACGCGGCGCAGGTGGGCCCGGGTGACCGGGCCGGTCACGGGGCGGTCCGCGAAGCCCTGCGCGGCCAGGGCGGTCCGGCGGGCGACGTCGGCGGACATCCGGCGGGGGCTCACGCCGTCACCGTGCCACGCGGGCCCGTCACCACGCCCACCCGTGGCGGCGCGGGCTCTACCGTGGGCGGGTGGCCGAGGCGGGGGTGCGGGACGCGGCACCGTCGGACGCCGCCGCCATCGCCGCGGTGCAGCTCGCGGTGTGGCGCGGTCCGTGGGCCGAGTTCCTGCCGCCGGACGCCCTGGCCGACCTCACCGACGACGGGGTCGCCCAGCGCTGGCGGGCCGCGGTGACCGGTGACGGCGACGCGCACGTCCTCGTCGCCACCGAGGGGCCCGAGGTCGTCGGGTTCGCCGCCGCCGCCGGCGACGAGCTGGCCACCCTGCTCGTGGCCCCGCGGTGGGGCCGGCGCGGGCACGGCGGCCGGCTGCTGGGGGTGGTGGCCGAGCGCCTCGCGGCCGGCCTAGCAGGGACGGGGACGGCCTGGGTCGCCGAGCACGACACCGCCTCGCAGGCGTTCCTGCCGCGCCACGGCTGGGTCGCCGACGGCGCGGTCCGCAGCTCCACCCTCGGTGCCCGGGTGCTGCGCGAGCGCCGCCACACCGGTCCCGTCCCCCTGCCCTGGCGCTGAGGGCGCGGGCGTACCCGCCCCGGAGGTCAGTCGCCGAGGGACAGGGTGGCGGCGACCGTGCCGCCGAGCTCGGTGCATGCCTCCCGGGCGGCCCGGTCGGGCGCCCCGGCGAGCTCAAGGGTCGGCGCGACCTCGGCCAGCGCCCACCCGGTGGTCATCGCGGCGACGGCCCGCACCGCCCCGGTGGTGTCCGACCCGCCGTGCACCCACACCCCACCGGTCGCCCCCGCACCGCGTCGAGGCACGGGTAGTAGGTGGTGTCGAAGAAGTGCTTCAGCGCCCCCGACATGTAGCCGAAGTTCGCCGGGGTGCCCAGCAGGTACCCTTCCGCGCCGAGCACGTCGCTCACGCTCGCCGACAGCGCCGGCACCACCCGGACCTCGACCCCGGTGACCTCGGGGTCGCGGGCGCCGGCCAGCACGGCCTCCAGCAGCTCCCGGGTGGCCGGGGACGGCGTGTGGTGCACCACCAGCAGCGTGCTCACGACCCGGCCCGCACCGTGCTGCTCACGCGGGCCCGCCGCGTGCTCGTCACGAGCCGGCCCGCTCGGCGGCCTCGAGGTCCACCGCCCGGCGCATGGTCTCCCGCGCGCGGCTGCGGTCCCCCGCCGCGTCGTAGGCCACCGCCAGCCGGTAGGTGGTGCGCCAGTCGTCCGGCGCGGCCTCCCACTCGACGAGGCGCTCGGCGAAGTACGCGTCGGCCGACTCCCGGACGATGCGGCCCGAGGGGCGCCGCTGGAGCCCGGAGGTGTCGGGCAGGCCGCCCTCGTCGTGCAGCCGGCGGGCCAGGTGCTGGTTGCGCGCGCCCTGCCGGTAGGTGGCCACCACCATCCACGCCCCCAGCAGCGGCAGCACCAGCACCGCGGCCCCGAGCCCGATGCCCACCCCCGTGCCGGTGCCGATGAGCGCCAGGCCGCGCTGGCCGGCGAGCACCAGGTAGCCGACGAGCAGCACGGTCATCAGCACGGCCAGGCGCTGGCCCTTCACCACGGCAGCCTCCCGGTCACAGATCCAGCAGGTGTTCCAGGCCCACGGTGAGACCGGGGCGGGCGCCGACCTGGCGCACCCCGAGCAGCACCCCGGGCACGAACGAGGTGCGGTCCATCGAGTCGTGGCGGATCGTCAGCGTCTCCCCCGCCGTGCCCAGCAGCACCTCCTGGTGCGCGACGAGCCCGGCCAGCCGGACCGAGTGCACCCGCACCCCGTCGACGTCGGCGCCGCGCGCACCGGGCAGCCCGGTCGACGTCGCGTCGGGCACCGGCCCCAGCCCGGCGTCGCGGCGGGCCCGGGCGACGAGCTCGGCGGTGCGCGCGGCGGTGCCGGACGGGGCGTCGGCCTTCTGCGGGTGGTGCAGCTCGACGACCTCCACGGAGTCGTAGAACCGGGCCGCCTGCGCGGCGAACCGCATGCTCAGCACCGCACCGATGGCGAAGTTCGGCGCGACCAGCACGCCCACCCCCGGGTGCTCGGCCAGCTGCGCCCGCACGGCGTCGAGCCGCTCCGCGGTGAACCCGGTGGTGCCGACGACGGCGTGGATGCCCGCGTCGACGCAAGCCGCGAGGTTGTCCATCACCACGTCGGGGTGGGTGAAGTCGACCACCACCTCGGTGCGGGCGTCGGTCAGCGCGGAGAACGGGTCCCCGGCGTCGACCGCGGCCACCAGCTCGAGGTCCCCGGCCGCCTCGACGGCCGCGCACACCTCGCTGCCGACCCTGCCGCGCGCCCCGAGGACGCCCACGCGGAGCGACCCCGCGGCGTCGGCCTCGTCCCTGCTCATCCCTGCTGCCTCCGTGCTCGCCGGGCCCGCCGCGCCGGTCACGGCTGCGCCAGCGCGCGCAGCCGGGGCGGCAGGTCCCGGACGCGAGGGTACGGACCGGCCACCGAGGCCCCCATGGGTGCCCGCAGCACCGCCGCCGCGACCTCGCGGACCTGCTCGGGCGTCACCGCGGCGATCCGGTCGAGCACCTCGGCCAGGTCGAGGTGGGCCCCGTGGTTGAGCTCGCCGCGGCCGATGCGGCTCATCCGCGACGCGGTGTCCTCCGAGCCCAGCACCAGGCCGCCGCGCAGCTGGCCCTGGGCCCGCACCAGCTCGGCGTCGGTGATGCCGTCCTGCGCGACCTCGGCCAGCACCTGCAGCGACAGGTCGACCACCTCGGCGAGGTTCTCGGGCTGGCAGCCCGCGTAGACGGAGAACGCCCCGGCGTCGGAGTAGGTGTCCGTCGCCGAGTACACCGAGTACGCCAGGCCCCGCTCCTCGCGGACCCGCTGGAACAGCCGCGAGCTCATGCCCCCGCCGACGGCGGCGTTGAGCACCGACAGCGCCCAGCGCCGCGGGTCGTGCCGCGGCAGCGAGCGCACCCCGAGCACCACGTGGGCCTGCTCGCCGTCGCGCTCGGTGAGCACCAGGCGGGGCCGGCCGCGCAGCCGGGCCGAGCCGTGCCGGGCCGGGCGGGGCAGCCTGTCCGCCGCACCCGCACCCGACGGGCCGAGCCCGGCGCGCACCAGCTCGACGACCTCGGCGTGGGTGATGTTGCCCGCGGCCGCGACGACCATCCGGTCGGGGGTGTAGCGGCGGCGGTGGAAGGAGTGCAGCTGGGTGCGGGTCATCGCCTCGACGGACTCGACCGAGCCGATGATGGGCCGGCCCAGCGGGTGGTCGCCGAACACGGCCTCGCTGAACGCCTCGCCCGCCAGGTCCTCGGGGTCGTCGTCGCGCATGGCGATCTCCTCGAGCACCACGTCGCGCTCGATCTCCACGTCCGCGGCCGAGCAGACGCCGCGCAGCACCACGTCGGTCACGAGGTCGACGGCCAGCGGGGTGTCCTCGTCGAGGACGTGGGCGTAGAAGCAGGTGTGCTCCTTCGCGGTGAACGCGTTGAGCTCGCCGCCCACCGCGTCGGCCGCCTGCGCGAGGTCCAGCGCGGTGCGGGTGGGGGTGCCCTTGAACAGCAGGTGCTCAAGGTAGTGCGCCGCGCCGGCCACGCTGGGCTGCTCGTCGCGCGAGCCGACGCCGACCCACACCCCGACCGACGCCGAGCGCATGCCCTCGACGTGCTCCGTGACCACGCGCAGCCCGCCGGGCAGCACGGTGCGCGACACCCCGCCGCCGTCGGGGGCCGCGGCCCGGGCGGCCCCACGACCGCCGCCGCGGCGACCGGGAGCGCTCGGGGAGCGTCCGGCCGCCGCGGCGGGGGTGGAGCGGGAGGGCCCGGTCAGGACGCGGCACCCTCGGTGGCGGGGGCGGCGTCGCCGGCCGCACCGGCGGCGTCGTCCTCGGCCACCGGCACCAGGCTGATCTTGCCCCGGTTGTCGATGTCGGCGATCTCCACGCGGAGCTTGGAGCCGACGTTGACGACGTCCTCGACCTTGTTGACGCGCTTGCCCTGGCCCAGCTTGGAGATGTGGACCAGGCCGTCGCGGCCCGGCAGCAGGGAGACGAAGGCACCGAAGGCGGTGGTCTTGACGACCGTGCCCAGGAACCGCTCGCCGACCTTGGGCAGCTGCGGGTTGGCGATCGCGTTGATCATGTCGATCGCCGCCTGCGCCGAGGGGCCGTCCGCCGCCCCGACGTAGACCGTGCCGTCGTCCTCGATGGAGATGTTGGCGCCGGTCTGCTCGGTGATCGAGTTGATCATCTTGCCCTTGGGCCCGATGACCTCGCCGATCTTGTCGACCGGGACCGTGATGGCCGTGACGCGCGGGGCGTAGGGGCTCATCTCGTCGGGCTCGTCGATGGCCTCGGCCATGACGTCGAGGATGGTCAGCCGGGCGTCGCGCGCCTGGTTGAGCGCCCCGGCGAGCACGTCGGAGGGGATGCCGTCGAGCTTGGTGTCCAGCTGCAGCGCGGTGACGAAGTCCTTGGTGCCGGCGACCTTGAAGTCCATGTCGCCGAAGGCGTCCTCGGCCCCGAGGATGTCGGTGATCGCGACGTAGCGGGTCTCGCCGTCGACCTGGTCGGAGACCAGACCCATGGCGATGCCGGCCACGGGGGCCTTGAGCGGGACGCCCGCGTTGAGCAGCGACATCGTCGACGCGCAGACCGAGCCCATCGAGGTGGACCCGTTGGAGCTCAGCGCCTCGGAGACCTGGCGCAGCGCGTAGGGGAACTCCTCGCGGCTGGGCAGCACGGGCAGAAGGGCCCGCTCCGCCAGCGCGCCGTGGCCGATCTCGCGGCGCTTGGGCGAGCCGACGCGGCCCGTCTCCCCGGTGGAGTACGGCGGGAAGTTGTAGTGGTGCATGTAGCGCTTGGAGGTCTCGGGGCCGAGCGAGTCGATCTGCTGGGCCATCTTGACCATGTCGAGGGTGGTGACACCCAGGATCTGGGTCTCACCCCGCTCGAACAGCGCGGAGCCGTGGGCGCGCGGGACCACGGCGACCTCGGCCGAGAGCGACCGGATGTCGGTGATGCCGCGGCCGTCGATGCGGACCTGGTCGCGCAGGATGCGCTGGCGGACCAGCTTCTTGGTCAGCGCGCGGAACGCCGCGCCGAGCTCCTTCTCGCGGCCCTCGAACTGCTCGCCGACGGACTCGAGGACGCGGGCCTTGACCTCGTCGAGGCGGGACTCGCGCTCGGCCTTGCCGGCGATGGTGAGCGCCTCGGCCAGCTCGATGGACCCGGAGCCCTCGACGGCGGTGAACGCGTCGTCGGCGTAGGCCGGGAAGACGGGGAAGTCGTCGGTCTGGCGGTCGACGCTGGCGGCCAGCTCCTGCTGGGCGGTGCACAGCCGGGCGATGAACGGCTTGGCCGCCTCGAGGCCCTGCGCGACGACGGTCTCGTCGGGGGCCTTGCGGCCGCCGGCGACCTTCTCGACCACGGTGTCGGTGGCCTCGGCCTCGACCATCATGATCGCGACGTCGGCGTCGTCACCGGAGCCGGAGACGATGCGGCCCGCGACGACCATGTCGAACACGGCCTCCTCGAGCTGGTCGACGGTGGGGAACGCGACCCACTGGTCGGTCCCGCCCTGGCCCGGGAGCAGCGCCACGCGGACGCCGCCGACGGGGCCGGAGAACGGCAGCCCGGCGATCTGGGTGGACGCGGACGCGGCGTTGATGGCCACCACGTCGTAGAGGTCCTTCGGGTCCAGGCTCATCACGGTGACGACGACCTGGATCTCGTTGCGCAGGCCGTCGACGAACGACGGGCGCAGCGGCCGGTCGATCAGGCGGCAGGTGAGGATCGCGTCGGTTGACGGGCGGCCCTCGCGGCGGAAGAACGAGCCGGGGATGCGGCCCGCGGCGTACATGCGCTCCTCGACGTCCACCGTGAGGGGGAAGAAGTCGAGGTTGTCCTTGGGCCGCTTCGACGCGCTGGTCGCGCTGAGCAGCATCGTCTCCTCGTCGAGGTAGGCGACGACGGCGCCGTTGGCCTGGCGGGCGAGCCGGCCGGTCTCGAAGCGGATGGTGCGGGTGCCGTAGCTGCCGTTGTCGATGACGGCGGTCGCCTCGTGGACGCCGTCCTCGGTGGCCTCGGTGGTGGCCTCGGTGGTCTGGGTCATCTTCTCTGTCGTCCTCTCGTCTTCAGATCTCCGCGTCCCCGCGGGCGCCCGGGCGACGGGCCGGCCGGGGGCCGGGCGTCGTGGTCGCCGTCCCACCTGGTGGCTGCCGGGCACGGGGGGCGGTCTTCGATCGAGGCACCCGGTCCGGGCCTGCTGGCCCCGTGGACGGCGGGTGCCACTACCGAGGACCGACGCCGGGTGCGGGGCGGGCCGTGGGTGGCGGGGGGCCCCGGTGGGGCCCGGTCGTGCTGGTGGAGCGCGTGCTGGTGGTGCGGGTGCCGGTGACCCGGCGGGAGGAGGGGGAGGCCGACCGCGTGGTCGTCCTCCCCCTCCGGTGCGCTAGCGGCGCAGGCCCAGTCGCTGGATCAGCGAGCGGTAGCGCTCGACGTCGACCTGGGCGACGTACTTGAGCAGCCGACGACGACGCCCGACCAGCAGCAGCAGGCCGCGGCGGGAGTGGTGGTCGTGCTTGTGGGTCTTGAGGTGCTCGGTGAGGTCCTTGATGCGCTTGGTGAGCATCGCGACCTGGGCCTCCGGCGAGCCGGTGTCGGTCGGGTGGAGGCCGTACTCGGTGAGGATCTGCTTCTTCTCGTCGGTGGTCAGCGCCACGGTGGTGCTCCCTGCTCTGGTGACGTCCGTGCGGTTGACGCACCCCGGGGCCTGGCGCGGGCACGAGGAGTCGTGCGGGCGGAGGGCCGGGGGCGGGGCGGCCGGTGGGCCGCGACCCGAGCCGGGCGTGCCCGACGCGAGAGGGTGGCCGCCACGGACCGCAGCCACACCTGGTCGTCATGGTAACAGCCGGTCCCGCCCACCCCGGCGCGCTCGCGAGGCCCCGGGCTCAGGCCCCGTCGGCGGCGGCGGCCGCGGCGGCCAGCAGCCGGGCCAGGGACGGGCAGTCCGAGCGCAGCAGGGTCGCGGCCCGGGCCAGCTCGTCGGGGTCGAACTGGTCGGCCAGCCCCTGCGCCACGCTCGCCCGGTCCGGCGCGGAGGCCGACGCGACCGCCACCGCGGGGGTGGCGGCCCGCACGTCGTCCAGCGCGGCCCGGATCGCCTCGCGGGACCCCGCCGCCACCTCGGGCACCAGGATCTTGCGCTCCAGCAGCACCAGCCGGGCCAGCACGGCGGGGTTCGCGATGCGCTGCCGGCGCCCGCTCATCACCTGGCTGAGCATGGGGGCGCTGATGCCCAGGACGTCGGCCACCTGAGCCTGGGAGACGTCGAGGGCGACGACGAGGCGGCGCACCCGGTCGCCGAGCGGCTCGCCGTAGTACTCGCGCTGCTTGGCCACGTTGTGGGCCACGGTGCTGCGGGGCTGGGGGGCGCGGGGCCGGGGGTCACGCGTCTGGGAGCTGCGGGAGCGGGCGGCGGGGACCGGTGTGCTGCGGGGTCCTTCCGTCGCGGCAGCCACGCCGGGGAGCCTAGCCGCGGGACAGGACGTCCCGGGTGCGTTCGGTGTCCCCGGCCATGGCCTCGAGCAGCTCGTCGACCGAGGCGAACGTCGTCATGCCGCGCAGCCGGGCGACGAAGTCCACCGCGACGTGCTGGCCGTAGAGGTCGGCATCCGCGTCGAGCACGTAGGCCTCGACGGTGCGGGTGCGGCCCGAGAAGGTGGGGTTGGTGCCGATGCTCACCGCCGCCTGGTGGCGCTCCCCCGGCACGAGCTCGCCCACCGAGGGCCCGAAGCCCAGGACGGTGAACCAGGCGGCGTAGACCCCGTCGGCCGGGACCGCGGAGTGCATCGGCGGGGCCACGTTGGCCGTGGGGTAGCCCAGCCCGCGCCCGCGGCCGTCGCCGCGGACGACGACGCCCTCCACCCGGTGCGGCCGGCCCAGCGCCGCGGCGGCGGCCGCGACGTCCCCGGCGTCGACGCAGGAGCGGATGTAGGTCGAGGAGAAGGTGACCGGGTCCCCGCCGCCCTGCCCGTCGCCGTCACCGCCGTCGCTGGAGAGCAGCCCGACCCCGTCGACGGTGAACCCCGCCCGGGCGCCGAGGCGGCGCAGCAGGTCCACGTCGCCCTGCGCCTTGTGGCCGAAGGTGAAGTTCTGGCCCACGACCACGGTGGCGGCGTGCAGCCGCTCCACCAGCAGCTCGTGGACGAAGCTCTCGGGCGAGAGCCGGGAGAGCTCGACGGTGAACGGCAGCACGCAGAACACGTCGACGCCCAGCTCCTCGGCCAGGTCGGCGCGGCGGGCGAGGCTGGTCAGCTGCGCGGGGTGGCTGCCGGGGCGGACGACCTCCGACGGGTGCGGGTCGAAGGTGACGAGCACGCAGGCCAGGCCGCGGTCGTGCGCGTCGGTGACGGCGCGGCTGATGATCTGGGCGTGCCCGCGGTGGACCCCGTCGAACACCCCGATGGTGACCACGCAGCGGCCCCACCCCGTGGGCACCTCGTCCAGACCCCGCCAGCGCTGCACGCGGCCGAGCCTACGGCGCGCCCCGCCGGGTCGCCGCGGCAGCCTCGCGGCGCCGCCCGGGCCACCGTCGTCGGGACGGTCAGGCCGCCGGGCGGACCACGAACACCGGCCGGGCGGCCCCGTCGCGCTCCTCGAGCAGCGCGATGGTGCGCCCGGCCGCGTCCACGCCGGCGTGCACCCCGACGCGCCCGGTGGGGGCCAGCCGGCGGCCGTGGCCCAGGTCGGCGGCCTCGGCGTCGGTGAGGTCGCGGACGTCGAAGGCGACCCGCACCGCGGCGTCGAGGTCGAGGCTGAGCACGGGCTCCTCGGCCACCTGCTCCAGGGTGCGGGCGTGCTCGAGGGTGAACGGCCCCACCCGGGTGCGGCGCAGGGCGGTGAGGTGCCCGCCCACCCCGAGGCCGGCGCCGAGGTCGCGGGCCAGCGCGCGGACGTACGTGCCGCTGCTGCAGCCGACCTCGGCGTCGACGTCGAGCCAGGGCCCGTCGCGGCGGACCGCGGTGACGTCGAACGCCGTCACCGTCACCGGTCGGGCGGGCAGGTCGACGGCCACCCCGTCGCGGGCCAGGGCGTGCGCCCGCCGGCCGTCGACCTTAATCGCGCTGACGGTCGCGGGGACCTGCTCGATCTCCCCCGTCAGCGCGGCCACGCCCGCACGCAGCACCGCGTCGGTGACCCCGGAGGCGTCGGCGGTGCCCAGCACCTCGCCCTCGGCGTCGTCGGTGCTGGTGGCGGCCCCGAGCCGGATGGTCGTGGTGTAGGTCTTCGTGGTCAGGCTCAGCAGCCCGAGCAGCTTGGTGGCCCGCTCCACGCCGAGCACGAGCACCCCGGTGGCCATCGGGTCGAGGGTGCCCGCGTGGCCCACCCGTCGGGTGCCCAGGAGCCGCCGGGCCCGGCCGACCACGTCGTGGCTGGTCCACCCGGCGGGCTTGTCCACCACGAGCAGACCGGCCCCGTCGGCGCCGGTGCGGGGGGTCCTGGCCACGGGGGGTGATCCTGCCAGCCCCGGCGGGCTCAGGTGCCCGGCCGGGCCCAGGCCCCGGACCGCGTCCGCACCACCACCGTCGCGGCACGCAGCACGACGAAGGCGACCAGGCCCACCCAGATGCCGGTCAGCCCCCAGCCCAGCACCAGGGAGAGCCACACCAGGGGCAGGAAGCCGACCACCGCGCTGGCCAGGGTCGCGGTGCGCAGGAACGCGGCGTCCCCCGCCCCCAGCAGCACCCCGTCGAGGGCGAACACGACCCCGGCGACGGGGATCACGGCGACGAAGAGCCACCACGCCTGGGGCACCGTGTCGAGCACGGCGCGGTCCGGGGTGAACAGCCGCGGCACCGCGCGGTGGCCCGCGGCGAACCCCAGCGCGAGCACGGTCGCGAACACCGTCGACCACCGGGTGACCCGCCAGGCCACGGTGGTCGCCGCCGCCGCGGACCCGGCCCCCAGCGCCGCCCCCACCAGCGCCTGCGCCGCGATGGCCAGCGAGTCCAGCACCAGGCTCACCAGCACCCACAGCTGCAGCACCACCTGGTGCGCCCCCAGGCTGGCCGGGCCGAAGCGGCCCGCCACGGCGGCCGCGGAGAGGAAGCACGCCTGGAAGGACAGGCTGCGCAGCACCAGGTCGCGCCCCAGCCGCAGCTGCGCGCGGATGCGGGCGGGCTCGGGGCGCAGCGGCACGCCCTCGCGCAGCAGGGCCCGGCCGAACAGGGTGGCCGCGACCACCTGCGCCGCCACGTTGGCCAGCGCCGAGCCCAGCAGCCCCAGCCCCACGGGGTGGACGAGCACCGGGCACGCGACGGCGGACAGGCCGTTGCCGGCCAGGACGTAGCGCAGCGGCCGCACCGTGTCCTGCACGCCGCGCATCCAGCCGTTGCCCGCCAGGGTGACCAGCACGAACGGGGCGCCCAGCACGGCCACCCGCAGCCAGCCGGCGGCCCGGGAGGCGACCTCGGGGTCCCCGGCCAGCAGGGACGTCACCGGCCCGGCGGCGAGCTCGACGGCGACGACGAGCACCAGGCCCACGGCCAGCGCCAGCCACGTCGCCGACACGCCCTCGGCCACCGCGTCGGCCCGCCGGCCCGCGCCGTGCAGCCGGGCCGCGCGGGCGGTGGTGCCGTAGGACAGGAACGTCAGCTGGGTGGAGACCTGGGCGAGCACGACGGCCCCGACCGCGAGCGCCGCCAGCTCGACCACCCCGAGGTGCCCCACCACGGCCGTGTCGACCAGCAGGTACAGCGGCTCGGCGGCGAGCACCGGCAGCGCGGGCAGGGCCAGGCCCAGCACGCGGCGCGCGGTGAACCCGTCCGCGGCCGCGGCGGCGGCGCCGACCCCGCGGGGGTCAGCCAAGGGTGTCGCGCAGGGCCCGGACCACCTCGTCGGCGGTGCCCGTGGCGGTGTAGCCGGCGGCGAGGCGGTGGCCTCCCCCGCCGAGCCGGCCCGCGACGGCGCCGACGTCGGCGTCCCGGGCGCGCAGCGAGACCGCCCAGGTCCCCGGGTGGGTCTCCTTGGCCACGGCGGCCACCTCGGCCTCGGAGGTGGTGCGGACCAGGTCGACCACGCTCTCGGTCTCCTCGGCGCGCAGCCCGGCGGAGACCGCGCACGGCACGACGGCCCAGACCAGGCCGCGGCCGTCGGCGGCGTCGCGGTCCAGCCGCGCCCCGCCGAGGACGGCGGAGAGCATCTGCAGCCAGCCGAACGGGTGGGAGTCGAGCAGCGGGCGGGTGACCGCGGCGGGGTCGACGCCGAGGCCCACCAGCCGGGCCGCGAGGTCGAGGCCCCGGGCGCCGGACCAGCGGAACGACCCGGTGTCGGTGGCGAGCCCGGCGTAGAGGCAGTGGGCGATGCCGAGGTCGAGGTCGACCCCCCACGCGTCGAGCACGTCGGTCACCAGCACGGTGGTCGACTCCGCGGTGGGGTCGACGAGGTGGCGGGTGCCGTAGCGGGTGTTGCTCGCGTGGTGGTCGACGACGAGCACGTCCCCCGCCCCGGCCAGCCGGTCGGCGAGCGACCCGAGGCGGCCGGCGCTGCCGCAGTCCACGGTGACGAGCAGATCGACCTCGCGGCGCACCGCGGCGGCGGGCACCCGCAGGTCCAGCCCGGGCAGGCCGAGCATCGACTCGGGGACGTCGGCGGGGCTGGCGAACGCGACCTGGACCGGGGTCCCGGCCCGGTGCAGCGCGGACCCGAGGGCCAGGGCGCTGCCCAGGGCGTCCGCGTCGGGCTGCACGTGGCACAGCACCGTCACCGCCGAGGCCCCGGTGAGCAGCTTCGCGGCCCCCTCGGCGTCGACGTCGGCGGGATCGCTGCCGGCGCCGGTGCCGCCGGCCGGGTGGGTGCTCACCGCTGGGAGTGTGCGCCCCCGGCCGGGCCCCGGTCCAGGGCGTCGTCGGGGTCGACGTCACCGCGCAGCGCCTCGGCGCCGGAGGTCGGGTCCTCGGTGGTGTCGCCGTCGCGGGTGTCGCCCGCGGCGTCGGCGGCGGCCGGTGTGCTGTCGTCGGTGGCAGCGGGGTCGTCGTCGGGCACGGTGTCCTCCGGGTCGGTGCTGCGGGGGCTGGTGTCGCGGTAGGGGTCGGCGTCACCGGCAGGGGTGGCGCCGGCGGCGGCGCGGGCCACCTCGTCGTCGGCGGCGCGCGCCCGGGCGAGGAGCTCCTCCATGTGCCGCGCGGTGTCGGGCACCGTGTCGGCGACGAAGGTCAGGGTGGGGGTGAAGCGGACCCCGGTGCCGGCACCGACCCGGGTGCGCAGCTGCCCGCGGGCCTTCTCCAGCGCCAGCGCCGCACCCTGCAGGTCCGGCTCCTCCTCGACCGTGCGGCCGAGCACCGTGTAGTACACGGTCGCGTCGTGCAGGTCGTTGGTGACGCGCACGTCGGTGACCGTGACGAAGTCGAGCCGGGGGTCCTTCACCTCGAACTCCAGCGCCGAGGCGACGATCTGTCCGATGCGCTTGCTGAGCTTGCGGGCGCGGGCCGGGTCGGCCACGGCTGCCTCCTGGGGTTCGTGGGGACGGGACGGACGGGCGGGCCGGGGGTGCGCGTGCACCCCCGGCCCGCCCGGGTCCGACCTACTCGCGCGGCTTCTCGCGCAGCTCGTAGGTCTCGATCACGTCGTCGACCTTGATGTCGGAGTACGTGACCGTGAGACCGCACTCGTAGCCCTCGCGGACCTCGGTGGCGTCGTCCTTCTCCCGCCGCAGGGAGCTGACGGTGAGGTTCACCGCCACCACGCGACCGTCGCGGAGCAGGCGCGCCTTGGAGTTGCGCCGCACCGAGCCGGAGGTGACCAGGCAGCCGGCGATGTTGCCGACCTTGGACGAGCGGAACATCGCCCGGATCTCGGCGCGGCCCAGCTCGACCTCCTCGTAGACCGGCTTGAGCATGCCCTTGAGCGCGCTCTCGATCTCGTCGATGGCCTGGTAGATCACCGAGTAGTACCGGATGTCGACGCCCTCGCGGTTCGCCAGCTCCGTCGCCTTGCCCTCGGCCCGGACGTTGAACCCGATGATGATCGCGTTCGACGCCGAGGCCAGGTTGACGTTGGTCTCGGTGACCCCGCCGACGCCGCGGTCGATGACCCGCAGCTGCACCTCGTCGGAGATCTCGATCCCGTACAGGGCCTCCTCGAGGGCCTCCACGGTGCCGGAGTTGTCGCCCTTGAGGATGAGGTTGAGCTCGTTGGTCTCCTTCAGCGCGGCGTCGAGGTCGTCGAGGCTGATGCGCTTGCGGGAGCGGGCCTGCAGGGCGTTGCGCTTGCGCGCGTTGCGGCGGTCGGCGATCTGCCGCGCGATGCGGTCCTCGTCGACGACCAGCAGGTTGTCCCCGGCGCCGGGCACCGAGGTGAACCCGATGACCTGCACCGGCCGCGAGGGGGTGGCCTCGTGGATGTCGTCGCCGTTCTCGTCGACCATCCGGCGCACGCGGCCGTAGGCGTCGCCGGCAACGATGGAGTCGCCGACCCGCAGCGTGCCGCGCTGGATCAGCACGGTGGCCACCGGGCCGCGGCCGCGGTCGAGGTGCGCCTCGATGGCGACACCCTGCGCGTCCATGTCCGGGTTGGCCCGCAGGTCGAGCGAGGCGTCCGCGGTGAGCAGCACGGCCTCGAGCAGCGCGTCGATGTTCGTGCCGTTCTTCGCGGAGATCTCCACGAACATCGTCTCGCCGCCGTACTGCTCGGCGACCAGGTTGTACTCGGTCAGCTGCTGCATGACCTTGTCGGGGTTGGCCCCCTCCTTGTCGATCTTGTTCACCGCCACGACGATCGGCACGTCCGCGGCCTGCGCGTGGTTGATCGCCTCGACCGTCTGCGGCATGACGCCGTCGTCGGCCGCGACCACCAGCACCGCGATGTCGGTCGCCTTGGCACCACGGGCACGCATGGCCGTGAAGGCCTCGTGACCGGGGGTGTCGATGAAGGTGATGAGGCGCTCGTTGTCCTCGAGCACCGTGTTCACCTGGTAGGCGCCGATGTGCTGGGTGATGCCGCCAGCCTCGCCCTCGCGGACCTTGGCGTGGCGGATCGAGTCCAGCAGGCGGGTCTTGCCGTGGTCGACGTGACCCATGACGGTGACCACGGGCGGCCGGGCCGCGAGGTCGTCCTCGCCGCCCTCGTCCTCGCCGTAGGTGAGGTCGAAGCCCTGGAGCAGCTCGCGGTCCTCGTCCTCGGGGCTGACGACCTGGACGACGTAGTTCATCTCGCCGCCGAGCAGCTCGAGGGTCTCGTCGTTGACCGACTGCGTGGCGGTCACCATCTCGCCGAGGTTGAACAGCGCCTGCACCAGCGCGGCCGGGTTCGCGTCGATCTTGTCCGCGAAGTCCGACAGCGAGGCACCGCGGGCGAGCCGGATGGTCTCGCCGTTGCCGTGCGGCAGCCGCACGCCACCGACGGCGGGCGCCTGCATGGACTCGTACTCGGCGCGCTTCGCCCGCTTCGACTTGCGACCACGCCGGACGGGGCCGCCCGCGCGGCCGAAGGCGCCGGCCGCGGCACCACGCCGCGCACCGCCACCGGGACGGCCGCGGAAGCCGCCGCCCGCGGGGGGACCCGCGGGGGCGCCGCCACCGCGGTACCCACCGCCGCCG
>NZ_BAAGQZ010000024.1:0-5154 GCF_054783215.1 Rhodococcus aerolatus
CACCGCCGAACAACCATTCCCGGAAAGGGGACCCCACCACCAGGGGTCCCCTTTCCGGCGTTTCAGGGACGTAGCAGGGAGACGATGATGGCCGAGGACCGACGCCCACCGGCGCGACGACCCGCGGAGTCGGGCCGCCCGCAGCGCCCGAGTTCGGGACGGTCCGGCCGTCCCGGCGCCCGTGACCGCACGGACCGCGGCGGCCGGGTGCCCGCCCGGGACGACGACCGCCGCCCGCCGCGCAAGGACGAGCCGGAGCTGCCCGACGAGGTCACCGCCAGCCAGCTCGACAAGGACGTGCGGCGCGACCTGCTCAGCCTGGACAAGACCAACGCCGAGGCCGTCGCCCGCCACCTCGTCATGGCCGGCCAGCTGCTCGACGACGACCCCGCCCTCGCCCTCGCCCACGCCCGGGCGGCCCGCGGACGGGCCGGCCGCGTCGCCGTCGTCCGGGAGGCCTCCGGCATCGCCGCGTACCACGCGGGGGAATGGGCCGAGGCCATCGCCGAGCTGCGCGCCGCCCGCCGGATGGCCGGCGGCCCGGGCCTGGTGGCGGTGCTGGCCGACTGCGAGCGCGCCCTGGGCCGCCCCGAGCGGGCCATCGAGCTGGCCCGCTCGGCGGAAGGTCGCTCGTTGACCGGGGACCAGGCCGACGAGCTGCGCATCGTCCTGGCCGGCGCCCGCCGCGACATGGGTCAGGTCGACGCGGCCGTGGTCACGCTGCAGACCCCCGAGCTCGACGCCACCCGCACCGGTCCCGCCGCGGCGCGGCTGTTCTACGCCTACGCCGACCTCCTGCTCGCGGCCGACCGCCGCAAGGAGGCCATCACCTGGTTCCTCCACGCCGCAGAGGCCGACCTCGAGGGCGACACGGACGCGGAGGAGCGGCTGACCGAGCTCGGCGAGCCCGTGCCGGAGGTCCCCGACGACGTCATCGACGCCACGGACGGCGCCCGGTGAGCGCGCTGCGCGACGCGCACGACGCGCTGCTGCTCGACCTCGACGGCACCGTGTACCGCGGGGCCGAGATCGTCCCCGGCGCGCTGGAGGCCCTGCGGGACAGCCCGCAGCGCCTGCTGTACGTCACCAACAACGCCAGCCGGTCGCCGTCCGACGTCGCTGCCCAGCTGCGCGACCTCGGGTTCGGCGCGGCCGACGACGACGTCGTCACCAGCTCGCAGTCCGCGGCCCGGCTGCTGGGCGAGCAGCTGCCCGACGGCGCCGAGGTCGTCGTGGTGGGCACCGCCGCCCTGGCCGACGAGGTTGCGGCGCGCGGGCTGCGCCCCGTCGACACCGCGGGACCGGACACGGCCGGCGTCGTGCAGGGCCACTCCCCGGACACCGGGTGGCGGCTGCTGGCCGAGGCCTGCGTGGCCGTCCGCGCCGGCGCCACCTGGGTGGCCGCGAACACCGACACCACCCTGCCCACCGAGCGCGGCCTGCTGCCGGGCAACGGCGCAATGGTCGCCGCGCTGCGCGCGGCCACCGGCGTCGAGCCGCAGGTGGCGGGCAAGCCGGCGACCCCGTTGCTGCACGACGCCGTCACCCGCGCGGGCAGCGAGCGGCCGCTGGTCGTGGGCGACCGCCTCGACACCGACATCGCCGGCGGCCGCGCCCTGGGCGTGCCCACCCTGCTCGTCCTCACCGGCGTCAGCACGGTCGAGGACCTGCTGCGCGCGCCGGCGCCGCTGCGTCCCGACCACGTCGGGGCCGACCTGCGCAGCCTCGACCGCCCGGCCGACGAGCTCGCCCCCGGGCCCCGCGACGGGTGGGACGCCCGCCTCGACGGCCGCGACCTGGTGCTCTCCGGCGGTCCCGACGACCCGGGGACTGAGGACGTCCTCGACGCCGCCCGCGCCGCGTGCCCCGTCGCCTGGGGCTGCGACGACCTCGGCGAGCTGCGTGCCGAGGGTGCGGCCGCGGAGGCGGTCCTCTCCCGGTGGGCCGCGCACCGGATCGGCTAGCGTTGCCCGCGTGGCCTCCCCCGTCCCCGGACCGCCCCGCCCGTCGGGCGCGGCGGACCCCGTGGCGCTCGCCGACCACGTGCGCGCCGAGCTCGACCGGCTCGACGCGGCCCCGGCGGACGACCTCGACGAGCAGGTGCGCACGCTGACCGAGCTGCACCGCACCCTGGCCGCCGCGCTGACGACCATCGACACGGCCTGACGTGGCCCGCCACGCCCGGGTCGACGCCGAGCTCGTCCGCCGCGGCCTGGCCCGGTCCCGGGAGCAGGCCGTCGCCCTCGTCGAGGCGCGCCGCGTGCTCGTCGCCGGCACCCCTGCCACCAAGCCCGCCACCGGCGTCACCGCGGACACCCCGCTGCGGGTCCTCGAGGTCACCGACGAGCGCGAGTGGGCCTCCCGCGGCGCCCACAAGCTCCTCGGGGCCCTGGCCGCGTTCGAGCCCGCCCGCCTGCAGGTGGGCGGGCGGCGCTGCCTCGACGCGGGCGCCTCCACCGGCGGGTTCACCGACGTCCTGCTCGACCGCGGCGCCGCCGAGGTGGTGGCCGTCGACGTCGGCTACGGCCAGCTGGTGTGGCGGCTGCGCACCGACGAGCGGGTCCACGTCGTCGACCGCACCAACGCCCGCGCGCTGACCCCCGAGCAGCTCGGCGGGCCGGTCGACGTCGTGGTGGCCGACCTGTCCTTCATCTCGCTGCGCCTGGTGCTGCCCGCCCTCGCCGCCTGCACGGCCCCGGGGGCGGACCTCGTGCCCATGGTCAAGCCGCAGTTCGAGGTCGGCCGCGACCACGTGGGCAGCGGCGGGGTGGTGCGCGACCCGGCGCTGCGGGCGGACGCGGTGCTCGGCGTGCTGCGCCGCGCCCGCGAGATCGGCCTGACCACCCGCGGGGTGACGGCGAGCCCGCTGCCGGGCCCGTCGGGCAACGTCGAGTACTTCGCCTGGCTCCACGCGCCCGACCTGACCGCCCCCCAGCCCCCGCCCCAGACCGACGACGGCCTCGCCGCCCTCGTCGCCACCGCCGTCGAGGAAGGTCCGCAGTGAGCACCACGGACGACGCCGCCACCATCGCCGACCGGGTCGTCGGCGGGGTGAGCGGCCCGCAGGGTCGGCAGGTCCTGCTCGTCGTCCACACCGGTCGCCGCGAGAACGTCGAGCCCGCCAAGCGCGTGGCCGCCCAGCTGACCGAGGCCGGGTTCGGCCTGCGGGTGCTCACCGAGGAGACCGAGGAGCTCGCCCTGCCCGGCGACCTCGGCCCCGTGTGCGTGCCCGTCGACGCCGACGCCGCCGCGGGCACCGAGGTGGTGCTGGTGCTCGGCGGGGACGGCACCTTCCTGCGCGCCGCCGAGCTGGCCCGCCCCGCCGGGGTGCCCGTGCTGGGCATCAACCTCGGCCGCGTCGGCTTCCTCGCCGAGGCCGACCCCGAGCACCTCGAGGACGCCGTCGAGAAGATCATCACCGGCCGCTACCGGGTCGAGGAGCGGATGACGCTGCAGGCCCAGGTGCGGGTGGACGGCCGCACCCTGGGCTCCACGTGGGCGCTCAACGAGGCCAGCCTGGAGAAGGAGGGCCGCAGCGGCATCCTCGAGGTGGTGCTCGAGGTCGACGACCGCCCCGTCTCCGGCTACGGCTGCGACGGGATGCTCGTCTCCACCCCGACCGGGTCCACCGCGTACGCGTTCTCCGCCGGCGGCCCCGTGGTCTGGCCCGACCTGGAGGCGCTGCTGGTGGTGCCCAGCAACGCCCACGCCCTGTTCGCCCGCCCGCTGGTGACCAGCCCGGACTCGGTGGTGGCCATCGAGGTCGACGAGCACGGGTCGGCCGGCGAGCTGTGCTGCGACGGCAGGCGCACCCTGGCCGTGCCCCCCGGGTCCCGGGTCGAGGTCACCCGCGGTGACGTGCCCGTCCGGGTCGTCCGGCTCGACTCCGCGCCCTTCACCGACCGGCTGGTGAGCAAGTTCTCCCTGCCGGTGCAGAGCTGGCGCGGCCGGGGCCCGCGCTGACCCGACCCCGGACCACCCACCACTAGGGTCGGGGCCGTGCTCGCCGAGATGTCGCTGTCCGGCCTCGGGGTGATCGCCTCCGCGGGTCTGGAGCTGCACCCGGGCCTGACCGTGCTCACCGGGGAGACCGGGGCGGGCAAGACCATGGTCCTCACGGGGCTGCACCTGCTCTCCGGGGCGCGGGCCGACCCGTCCCGGGTGCGCACCGACGCGCGGCGCGCCGTCGTCGAGGGCCGCTTCGTCCTCTCCGGGTCCGGCGGGGCCGCGGCGGGCGCCGTCGCCGAGCAGGCCGGGGGCGAGCCCGACGAGGACGGGTCCTTCATCGCCACCCGCACCGTGGGGGCCGACGGCCGCTCCCGGGCCCACCTCGGGGGCCGCAGCGTCCCGGCCGGGGTGCTGGCCGAGTTCACCGAGCCGCTGCTGGCGGTCCACGGCCAGAACGACCAGCTCCGGCTGCAGCGCCCCGCCGAGCAGCGCGCCGCCCTCGACCGCTCGGCCGAGGCCACCGTCGGACCGCTGCTCGCCCGCTACCGCGCGCTGCGCACCCAGTGGCAGGCGGCCGTGACCGAGCTGACCGAGCGGACCACCCGGGCGCGGGAGCTGGCGCGCGAGGCCGACCAGCTCACCGCCGCGCTCGCCGAGATCGACGAGGTCGCCCCCGCGCCCGGGGAGGACGCCGAGCTGGCCGCGGCCGTGCGCCGGCTGGGCGACGCCGACGCCCTGCGCGAGACCGCCGAGCAGGCCCGCGACGCGCTGCTCGGGGCGGAGGCCGACGAGTCCGGCGGGGCGCTGGCCCTCGTCGCCGCGGCCCGCGCCCAGGTGCAGACCTCCGACGACGAGGCGCTCCGCGTGCTCGCCGAGCAGCTCGACGGGGCGGCGGCCGCGCTGGCCGACGTCGGCACCGAGCTCAGCGGGTACCTCGCCGAGCTGCCCACCGACCCCGCCGCGCTGGAGGGCGTGCTGACCCGGCAGGCCACGCTCAAGGCCCTGACCCGCAAGTACGCGGCCGACGCCGACGGCGTGCTGGCCTGGGCGGAGCAGGCGCGCGAGCGGCTCGGGCAGGTGGACACCTCCGCGGGGGCCGTGGCCGAGCTGACCGCCCGCCGCGACGCGCTGGCCGCCGACCTGGCGGCCCGGCACGGGTTCGCGCTCGACCCCACCCACCTGGCGCTCTCGGGCCGCTGCGCCCGC
>NZ_BAAGQZ010000024.1:5252-75552 GCF_054783215.1 Rhodococcus aerolatus
GCCGCCCTGGCCGGGGTGGCCGGGGCGCGGGGTCGGGCGCGCCGGGCGGCGGCCGACGTGCTCGCCGACGCGGTCAGCGCCGAGCTGGCCGGGCTGGCGATGGGCCGCGCGCGGCTCGAGGTGGTGGTGACGCCGCGCGCCGCGGCGGCCGACGACGCGGCCGCGCTGGAGGTGGCGGGGGAGCGGGTGCACGCCGGGCCCGACGGCACCGACGACGTGGAGCTGCGGCTGGCCGCGCACCCCGGTGCCGTGCCCGCCCCGATCGGGCGCAGCGCGTCCGGCGGCGAGCTCTCCCGGGTGATGCTCGCCCTGGAGGTCGTCCTCGCCGGGGCGGACACCACGGGCACGCTGGTCTTCGACGAGGTCGACGCCGGGGTCGGCGGGCGCGCCGCGGTCGAGGTGGGCCGACGGCTGGCGCGGCTGGCCCGCACCCACCAGGTCGTCGTGGTCACCCACCTGCCCCAGGTGGCCGCCTTCGCCGACCGCCACCTCGTCGTCGACAAGCAGCTGACCGACGACCCGGACGGCGGGGTCACGGCCAGCGACGTGCGGACCCTCGACCACGCCGAGCGGGTGGCCGAGCTGGCCCGCATGCTCGCCGGGCTCGACGACACCGACACCGGTCGCGCCCACGCCGAGGAGCTGCTGGCCACCGCGGCCGCCGAGCGCTGACCCCGCCGGCGTGGTGCTGGTGTGACCGGTGGTGCGGCGACGGCGCGCCTCCCCGGGCTCCGGTGGCGCGGCCGTCATCATCGGGCGCATGAAGATCTCCGCCCTGCTGTCGCGCTCGACCGAGACGCTGCCCGGTCTGACCGGCGTGGCCCGGGTCGACCGGAACACCGCGAAGCTGCTGCGCCGGGTCGGCCCCGGCGACGTCGTCGTCCTCGACCAGGTCGACCTCGACCGGGCCACCGCGGACGCCCTGGTCGCCGCGGACGTGGCCGCCGTGGTCAACGCCTCGCCGTCGATCTCGGGCCGCTACCCCAACCTGGGCCCGGAGATCCTCGTCGAGGCCGGTGTCCCGCTCGTCGACGGGGTGGGCGGCGACGTCTTCCGCCAGGTCAAGGAGGGCACCAAGCTCCGGCTCGACGAGGGCACCCTGTACGCGGGGGAGAAGGTCGTCGCGGAGGGCACCGAGCAGAGCACCGACTCCGTCGCCGACCTCATGGTCGAGGCCAAGACCGGCCTGGTCGACCACCTGGAGGCGTTCTCCGGCAACACCATCGAGTTCATCCGGCGGGAGAGCCCGCTGCTGCTCGACGGTGTCGGCGTGCCCGAGGTCGACGTCACCATGACCGACCGCCACGTCGTCGTGGTCAGCCCCGGCCCGGGCCACGCCGCCCAGCTGCGCGAGCTGAAGAGCTTCATCAAGGAGTACCGGCCCGTGCTCGTCGGGGTCGACACCGGGGCCGACGCGCTGCTCGAGGCGGGCTACCACGCCGACCTCGTCGTCGGCGACCCCGAGGGCATCAGCACCGAGTCGCTCAAGAGCGCCGGGCAGGTCGTGCTGCCCGCCCACGCCGACGGGCACGCCCCCGGCCTGGAGCGCATCCAGGACCTGGGCATCGGGGCCATGACCTTCCCGGCGTCGGGCTCCAGCGAGGACCTCGCGCTGCTGCTCGCCGACCACCACGGCGCCTCGCTCATCGTCACCGTCGGCTCGCCGGCCACCCTCGACGAGTTCCTCGACCGCGGCCGCCGCGACTCGAACCCCTCGACGTTCCTCACCCGGCTCAAGGTCGGCTCGAAGCTGGTCGACGCCTCCGCGGTGGCCACCCTGTACCGCAGCCGGGTCTCCGGCGGGGCCGTGCTGCTGCTCGTGCTCGCCGCCCTCGTCGCCCTCGTGGTGGCCCTGCTCGTCTCGCAGGCCGGGCAGGTCTACCTCGACGACGCGATCGACGCCTGGAACTCCTTCGCGCTGTGGTTCCGAGGGCTCCTGCAGTGATCTCGCTGCGCAGCCACGTCGTCTCCCTGGCCGCGGTGTTCCTGGCGCTGGCGCTCGGGCTCGTCCTCGGCTCCACCACGCTCTCGGACGGCCTGCTGGGGGGTCTGCGCGACGACAAGTCCACCCTGCAGTCCCAGCTCGACGCCACCACCACCGACCGCAACCAGCTGCGCGAGCAGCTCACCGCGGCCGACGGGTTCGACGCCGCGGTGGCCAGCCGCATCGTGGGCCGCACCCTCGACCAGCGGACCGTGGTGGTCGTCGCCGGCCCCGACGCGGACTCCGCCGACCGCGACGCGCTGGTGGCACTCATCGGCGCCGCGGGCGGCACCGTCACCGGCCAGGTGTCGCTGACCAACACCTTCGTCGACCCGGCCTCGGCCGACCAGCTCCGCTCCACCGTCACCAACGCCATCCCGCCCGGGGTGGCGCTGCCGACGGGGGCCACCGACGCGGGCAGCCTCGCCGGGGCGCTGCTCGGGTCGGTGCTGCTGCTCGACGGCACCACCGCGCAGCCGCAGACCTCGCCCGAGGCGCTGCAGGCCGCGCTCAGCGCGCTGCAGTCCGGCGGCTTCATCGGCACCGGGGACGGCGCCGTCCGCGCCGGCCAGCTCGCCGTCGTGCTCACCGGGGGCGCCATCACCGGCGACTCGGCGGGCGACCGCGCCGCCACCGTGGCCCGGGTGGCCGCGGCCATGGACGGCCGGGGTGCGGGCACGGTGCTCGCCGGTCGGACCGGCTCCGCCGACGGCAACGGTCCCATCGGGGTGGCCCGGGCGGACGCCAACGTCACCGCGGGGCTGAGCACCGTCGACGACGTGCAGACCAGCGCGGGCCGCATCACCACCGTGCTGGCCCTGGCCGAGCAGCTCGAGGGCCGCGCGGGCCGCTACGGCACCGCCACCAGCGCGCAGGCGGTCACCGTCCCGTCCTGACCGCGACGCCGGCCCGGCGCGGCGGTGTGGATCACCGTCGGGGCCGGGCCGGGGGTGTTAGCGTGGCAGCCCGTGCCCCACCCTCGAACGGCCGTGCCGGACACCAAGCACATCTTCGTCACCGGGGGCGTCGCGTCCTCGCTGGGCAAGGGCCTGACGGCGTCGAGCCTCGGCCAGCTGCTCACCGCGCGCGGGCTGCGGGTGACCATGCAGAAGCTGGACCCGTACCTCAACGTCGACCCCGGGACGATGAACCCGTTCCAGCACGGCGAGGTGTTCGTCACCGAGGACGGGGCGGAGACCGACCTCGACATCGGCCACTACGAGCGGTTCCTCGACCGCGACCTCCCCGGCTCGGCGAACGTGACGACCGGGCAGGTCTACTCCACCGTCATCGCCAAGGAGCGGCGCGGGGAGTACCTGGGCGACACCGTGCAGGTCATCCCGCACATCACCGACGAGATCAAGGCCCGCATCCTCGCGATGTCCGCCGAGGACGACGAGGGCCACGTGCCCGACGTGGTCATCACCGAGGTCGGCGGCACGGTGGGCGACATCGAGTCGCAGCCGTTCCTCGAGGCCGCGCGGCAGGTGCGCCACGACGTGGGCCGGGACAACGTGTTCTTCCTGCACGTCTCCCTCGTGCCGTTCCTGGCCCCCTCGGGCGAGCTCAAGACCAAGCCGACGCAGCACTCGGTGGCGTCGCTGCGCAACATCGGCATCCAGCCCGACGCGCTGATCCTGCGCGCCGACCGCGACGTCCCCGACGCCCTCAAGCGCAAGATCGCCCTGATGTGCGACGTCGACTACGACGGCGTGGTCTCCACCCCCGACGCCCCGTCCATCTACGACATCCCCAAGGTGCTGCACGGCGAGGGGCTCGACGCCTACGTGGTGCGCCGCCTGGGCCTGCCGTTCCGCGACGTCGACTGGACGGTGTGGGGCGACCTGCTGCACCGCGTCCACGAGCCCGACGAGCGGGTCCGGATCGCGGTCGTCGGCAAGTACGTCGACCTGCCCGACGCCTACCTCTCGGTGACCGAGGCGCTGCGCGCGGGCGGGTTCGCCCACCACGCCCGGGTCGACGTGGTCTGGGTGCCCTCGGACTCGTGCACCACCGAGGCCGGTGCGGCCGCCGCCCTGCACGGGGTGGACGGGGTGCTGGTGCCCGGCGGGTTCGGGGTGCGCGGCATCGAGGGCAAGGTCGGCGCGCTGCGCCACGCCCGCACCCGCGGCATCCCCACCCTCGGGCTGTGCCTGGGCCTGCAGTGCATGGTCGTCGAGGCCGCGCGGCACCTCGCGGACCTGCCCGGGGCCAGCTCGACGGAGTTCGACCCCGACACCCCGGACCCCGTCGTCTCCACCATGGCCGAGCAGCTCGACGTCGTCGCCGGCGAGGCCGACATGGGCGCGAGCATGCGGCTGGGCGCCTACCCCGCCGCCCTGACCCCGGGCTCGGTCACCGCGCGGGCCTACGGCGCCACCGAGGTCTCCGAGCGGCACCGCCACCGCTACGAGGTGAACAACGCCTACCGCGAGCGGCTCGACGCGACCGGGCTGCGGTTCGCCGGCACCTCGCCCGACGGCGCCCTGGTCGAGTTCGTCGAGCTCGACGCCGACGTCCACCCGTTCTACGTGGGCACCCAGGCGCACCCCGAGCTCAAGAGCCGCCCCACCCGGCCGCACCCGCTGTTCGCGGCGTTCGTCCGGGCGGCCATCGACTACGAGGCGGCGGTGCGGCTGCCCGTCGAGGTCACCCGCGGCACCCGCCGCGAGCCGGTCGCGTGAGCGCCCCGGGGGAGCACGACTTCGCCGTCGTCGGCAGCCGGCTGGTCCACCAGGGCCGCGTGGTGGGCCTGCGCATCGACGACGTCCGCATGCCCGGGGGCCGGGTCGCGCAGCGCGAGGTCGTGGAGCACCTCGGCGCCGTCGCGGTCCTCGCCCTGGACGACACCGACCGCGTCGCCATGATCAAGCAGTACCGCCACCCGGTGGGGGAGCGGATCTGGGAGCTGCCCGCTGGCCTGCTCGACGCCCCCGGGGAGGACCCCGTCGACGCGGCCGGCCGCGAGCTGGCCGAGGAGACGGGCCTGTCCGCGCAGCGCTGGGAGGTGCTCGTCGACGCCGCCGCCTCGCCCGGTTTCACCGACGAGGCCGTCCGGGTGTTCCTGGCCACCGGGATCGGTGAGGCCCCGCGCGGCACCGGGGAGGACGACGAGGAGGCCGACATCGAGCTGCGCTGGGTGCCGCTCGAGGAGGCCGTGCGCTGGTGCCTGGCCGGCGACGTCGTCAACGCCACCACCCTGGCCGGGCTGCTCGCGCTGGCCGCGGTGCGCTCCGGGGCCGCCTCCACCCGACCCGCCGACGCGCCGTGGCCGGGCCGCCCGCGCGCCTTCGCCGACCGGCGCGCCGCCCGGGGCTAGGTTCGGCCCCTGGCTGCGCGCCCGCGGCAGCCGCCAAGGGGGGTGGTCACGTGGTCCGGACGGCGACGAGCCCCGCGGCGACGAGCCCGGGCACGGGGGCGCTGGAGGACCTGATCGCCGGCTACCTCGACCACCTCGTGGTGGAGCGCGGCACCGCCACCAACACCCTGCTGAGCTACCGCCGCGACCTGCGCCGGTACGTGGCGCACCTGCGCTCCCGCGGGGTCGACGACCTGGCCGCGGCCACCGCCGAGGACGTCAGCGCCTTCCTCGTCGCGCTGCGCACCGGTGACCCCGAGCACGGGGTGACGCCGCTGGCCGCGTCGTCGGCCGGGCGGGCCCTCGTCGCCGCGCGGGGGCTGCACCGCTTCGCCGTGCGCGAGGGGGTGGTCGCCGTCGACGTCGCCGAGCAGGTGCGCCCCCCCTCGTCGGGCACCCGGCTGCCCAAGGCGCTGCCCGTGGCGGCGGTGCTGGCCCTGCTCGACGCCGCGTCGGGCGGCGACGACGTGGCCGGGCCCCGCCGGCTGCGCGACCGGGCGCTGCTGGAGCTGCTCTACTCGACCGGGGCGCGGATCTCCGAGGCGGTGGGCCTGGACCTCGACGACGTCGACCCCACCTCGCGGTCGGTGGTGCTCGACGGCAAGGGCGGCAAGCAGCGGGTGGTGCCGGTGGGCCGGCCCGCACTGGCCGCGCTGGACGCCTACCTGGTCCGCGGCCGGCCGGGGCTGGTCACCCGGGCGGGGCCCGCGGTGTTCCTCAACGCCCGGGGGGGCCGGCTCTCCCGGCAGAGCGCGTGGCAGGTGCTCTCCGGGGCGGCCCGCCGCGCGGGCATCGAGACCGCGGTCAGCCCCCACACGCTGCGCCACTCCTTCGCGACCCACCTGCTCGACGGCGGGGCCGACGTCCGCGTGGTGCAGGAGCTGCTGGGGCACGCCTCGGTGACGACGACGCAGCTCTACACGCTGGTCACCGCGGAGGGGCTGCGCGAGGTGTGGTCCGGGGCCCACCCCCGCGCCCGGTGACTAGGCTCGGGTGCAGCCAACCCGCCCCACCCCGCACCCCAGGAGCAGCCACCCCGTGACCTCCCCCCAGCCGCCCGCGACGGGCTCGCAGGCGACCCTCGAGGGCGTCCCCGGACCGGTGGAGCCCACGGCGGACGAGCGGCCGCTGGGGCTGACCGGGCGCCCGGTGCGCGAGGTGCCCGACCCCGAGCCGCTGCGCGGGCACGGCCCCGCCCAGGTCATCGCCATGTGCAACCAGAAGGGCGGGGTCGGCAAGACGACCTCGACGATCAACCTGGGCGCCGCCCTGGCCGAGCACGGCCGCCGCGTGCTGCTGGTCGACCTCGACCCGCAGGGCGCGCTCTCGGCCGGGCTCGGGGTGAACCACAACGACCTCGAGCTGACCGTGCACAACCTGCTGGTCGAGCCGCGGGTCTCCGCCGAGGAGGTCCTGCTCGCCACCGGGGTGCCCGGGGTGGACCTGCTGCCCGCCAACATCGACCTCTCCGCGGCGGAGATCCAGCTGGTCAGCGAGGTGGGCCGGGAGCAGGCGCTGGGCCGCGCGCTGCACCCCCTGCTCGACCGGTACGACTACGTGCTCATCGACTGCCAGCCCACCCTTGGCCTGCTCACCATCAACGCGCTGACCTGCAGCGACGGCGTGATCATCCCGATGGAGTGCGCGTTCTTCAGCCTGCGCGGGCTCGCCCTGCTCAACGACACCATCGAGAAGGTCCGCGACCGGCTCAACCCGCGGCTGGTGCTCTCCGGGATCCTGGTCACCATGTTCGACGCCCGCACCCTGCACGCCCGCGAGGTGATGGCGCAGGTGGTGGACGTCTTCGGCGACGTGGTCTACGACGCCGTCATCAGCCGCACCGTCCGCTTCCCCGAGACCAGCGCCGCCGGCGAGCCCATCACCACCTGGGCGTCGTCCTCGGCCGGGGCGGCGGCCTACCGCGCGCTGGCGCGCGAGGTCATCGCGCGCTCGCCGCGCCGCCGCTGACCGTGACCGACCTGCTCGTCGACCCTGCTGCGGTCGAGACGGTCGGGTCGCAGGACCCGTCGCTGTTCACGGTCCGGCTCACCAACTTCACCGGCCCGTTCGACCTGCTGCTCGCGCTCATCAGCCAGCACCGCCTCGACGTCACCGAGGTGGCACTGCACACCGTGACCGACGACTTCGTCGCCCACACCCGGGCGCTGGGCCCGGCGGTGGGCCTCGAGCAGACCACCGCCTTCCTCGTCGTCGCGGCGACGCTGCTCGACCTCAAGGCCGCCCGGCTGCTCCCGGCCGCCGAGGTGGACAGCGAGGAGGACCTGCAGCTGCTCGAGGCGCGCGACCTGCTCTTCGCCCGGCTGCTGCAGTACCGCGCCTACAAGCAGGTGGCCGCGCTCATGGCCGAGCTGGAGGCGGGCGCGCTGCGCAGCTACCCGCGCTCGGTGAGCCTGGAGGAGCGGTACGAGTCGCTGCTGCCGGAGGTGCTGCTCGGCGTCGACGCCCAGCGCCTGGCCGAGATCGCGGCCGCCGCCCTCGCCCCGCGCCCGCCCGCACCCACCGTCGGGGTGGACCACCTGCACCTCAACACGGTCTCGGTGCGCGAGCACGCCGCCACGGTGCTGGCGCTGCTGCGCGGGGCCGGGCGGGGGGAGTGGGTCGACTTCGCGGTGCTCGTCGCCGGGTGCACGGAGACCGCGGAGGTGGTGGCCCGGTTCCTGGGCCTGCTCGAGCTGCACCGCGACGGGGTGGTGCACTTCGCGCAGGACGAGGCCCTGGGCGCGCTGCGGGCCGGTTGGACCGGGGACGAGCCCGGCGACCGGGTGGGGGCCGACTGGTGAGCGACGCGCACCTCGACCTCGACGTGCCCGACGGCTCGGGCCTGGACGAGGCCGGCCTGCGGTCGGCGCTCGAGGCGCTGCTGCTCGTGGTCGACGCCCCCGCCCCCGCCGACGTGCTGGCCACCGCGCTCGACGCCCCCGTCGCCCGGGTCACCGCCGCGCTGCAGGCGTGGTCGGCCGAGCTGGACTCCCGCGGCAGCGGCATGGACCTGCGCCGGGTCGGGGACGGGTGGCGGCTGCACACCCGCGACACCTACGCCCCGCAGGTCGAGAAGCTCATCACCGACGGGTCTCGCAGTCGCCTGACCAGAGCGGCGTTGGAGACCCTGGCCGTCGTCGCCTACCGTCAACCCTTGACCCGCGCGCGGATCGCTGCGGTGCGGGGGGTCAACGTGGACGGCGTGGTGCGCACCCTGCTCGCCAGGGGGCTGCTCGCCGAGGCCGGGACCGACCCGGAGACCCACGCGACCCTGTACACGACGACCGGGCTGTTCCTCGAGCGCCTCGGCCTGTCCTCGCTGGCGGACCTCCCCCCGCTGGCGCCCCTGCTGCCCGAGGTGGACCTGATCGACATGGAGATGACCGAGCGTGGCTGACGAGCACCCGGAGGGCGTGCGCCTGCAGAAGGTGCTCGCCCAGGCCGGCGTCGCCTCGCGCCGCGCCGCGGAGCGCCTCATCGACGAGGGACGCGTCGAGGTCGACGGGGCCGTGGTGCGCGAGCAGGGCATGCGGATCGACCCCGCCACCGCGGTGGTCAAGGTCGACGGCGGCCGCGTCATGGTCACCGAGGACCTCGTGCACCTGGCGCTGAACAAGCCGCGCGGCATGCACTCGACGATGTCCGACGAGCTCGGCAGGCCCTGCGTGGGCGACCTCGTGGCCGAGCGGGTCGCGGCGGGCCAGCGGCTCTTCCACGTCGGCCGGCTCGACGCCGACACCGAGGGCCTGCTCATCCTCACCAACGACGGCGACCTCGCCCACCGGCTCATGCACCCCTCCTACGAGGTGCCCAAGACGTACCTGGCCACCGTGCCCGGCCCGGTCCCGCGCGACCTGGGCAAGCGGCTCCGCGCCGGCGTCGAGCTCGAGGACGGGCCCGTCGCCGTGGACTCGTTCCGCGTCGAGGACTACTTCGAGGGTGTGGCCCTGGTCGAGCTGGTGCTGCACGAGGGCCGCAAGCACGTGGTGCGCCGGCTGCTCGAGGAGGTCGGGCACCCCGTGAAGAAGCTGGTCCGCACCCGCATCGGGCCCCTGGCGCTGGGCCAGCAGCGGCCCCGCTCGCTGCGGGTGCTCAACCGCGGCGAGGTCGCCGGGCTGTACTCGGCGGTCGGGCTGTGACCGCGCTCGTCATCGCGATGGACGGCCCCTCCGGCACGGGCAAGTCGACCATCGCCCGGGGCCTCGCCCGCGCCCTGGGCGCCCGCTACCTCGACACCGGCGCGATGTACCGCACCGCCACCCTGCAGGTGCTGCGCGCCGGGGTCGACCTGGCCGACCCGGCCGCCATCGACGCCGCCACCACCGTCCTGCACGTCACGGTGAGCACCGACCCCGAGGCGCCCCGGGTGGGCCTCGGGGACGAGGACGTCTCCGCCGAGATCCGCGGCGGCGAGGTCACCCGCGCGGTGTCGGCGGTGTCGGCCGTGCCCGCCGTCCGGGAGCGGCTCGTCGCAGAGCAGCGCCGCATCGCCGCCGAGCTGGCCGGCACCGGCGTCGTCGTCGAGGGCCGCGACATCGGCACCGTCGTGCTGCCCGCCGCCGACCTCAAGGTGTTCCTCACCGCGTCCGCGCAGGAGCGGGCGCGCCGTCGCCACGCCCAGGAGCTCGAGGCCGGCCGGACCGGGGACTACGAGTCCGTGCTGGCCGACGTCGAGCGCCGCGACCACCTCGACTCCACCCGCGCGGCCTCCCCGTTGCGCCCCGCCGACGACGCGGTCACCGTCGACACCAGCGACCTCACGGTCGACCAGACCCTGGGGCGGCTGCGCGAGCTCGTCGGCACCCGGGCACAGCAGGAGGCCAGCCGATGACGTCGAGCAACCGGACCCCGGGCGACGGCCCGCAGGGCGACCTCGCCCCCGGCGACGGGACGTGGAGCGACGAGTCGGACTGGGAGGTCGTCGACGCCGAGCTCGGCGACGAGGACGGCCCGGAGGAGGCCGTCCCGGTGCTCGCCGTGGTCGGTCGGCCCAACGTGGGCAAGTCCACCCTGGTCAACCGCATCATCGGCCGGCGCGAGGCCGTGGTGCAGGACGTCCCCGGCGTCACCCGCGACCGCGTCTCCTACGACGCGAACTGGTCCGGCCGCCGCTTCACCGTGCAGGACACCGGGGGCTGGGAGCCCGACGCCCGTGGGCTGCAGAAGGCCGTGGCCGCCCAGGCGGAGCTGGCCATGAAGACCGCCGACGTGGTGCTGCTCGTCGTCGACGCCGTCGTCGGGGCCACCGCCACCGACCAGGCCGCCGCCCGGGTGCTGCGCCGCGGCAAGATCCCGGTCCTGCTGGCCGCCAACAAGGTCGACGACGAGCGGGTCGAGTCCGAGGCGGCCGCGCTGTGGTCGCTCGGCCTCGGCCAGCCCCACCCCGTCAGCGCCACGCACGGCCGCGGCACCGGTGACCTGCTCGACGAGGTGCTCGCCGCCCTGCCCCACACCCCCCGCGAGCGCGACCTCACCGGGGGTCCGCGCCGCGTGGCGCTCGTCGGCAAGCCCAACGTCGGCAAGTCCAGCCTGATCAACCGGCTCACCGGCGACGAGCGGTCGGTGGTGCACGAGGTCGCGGGCACCACCGTCGACCCGGTCGACTCGCTGGTCGAGCTCGGCGGGCAGGTGTGGCGCTTCGTCGACACCGCCGGGCTGCGCAAGCGCGTCAGCCACGCCAGCGGCGCCGAGTTCTACGCCTCGCTGCGCACCCGGGCGGCGATCGAGGCCGCCGAGGTGGCCGTGCTGCTCATCGACGCCCACGAGCCCATCAGCGAGCAGGACCTGCGGGTGCTGAGCATGGTCGCCGAGGCGGGTCGCGCCCTGGTGCTCGCGTTCAACAAGTGGGACCTCGTCGACGAGGACCGCCGCTACCTGCTGGAGAAGGAGGTGGACCGCGACCTGGCCCGGGTGCCGTGGGCGCAGCGGGTCAACATCTCCGCCCACACCGGGCGCAGCGTGGCCAAGCTGGTCCCGGCCCTGCGCACCGCGCTCGACTCCTGGGACCGCCGCGTGCCCACCGGCCAGCTCAACTCGTGGCTGGCCGAGATCGTCGCGGCCACGCCGCCGCCGATGCGCGGCGGACGGCTGCCGCGGGTGCTGTTCGCGACGCAGGCCGCCACCCGGCCGCCCACGTTCGTGCTGTTCACCACCGGGTTCCTCGAGGCGGGCTACCGCCGCTTCCTGGAGCGCAAGCTGCGGGAGACGTTCGGCTTCACCGGGTCCCCGGTGCGGGTCAACGTCCGGGTGCGGGAGAAGCGCGAGCGCCGCACGAAGTGAGCACCGGGGGGCGGTGGTCGCCGGCACCGGGGGACCGGGTGTCCGGAGCACGGGTCGGGCTGCGGTAGCCTGGGCGCCGCGCCCGCGAGGGCGTGATCGGGCTGTGGCGCAGCTTGGTAGCGCACCTGACTGGGGGTCAGGGGGTCGCAGGTTCAAATCCTGTCAGCCCGACCGAGTGCGACGGAGGCGGTTCCCGGGGTCCGGGGGCCGCCTCCGCTGCGTCCGGACCGATACCGTCGGGTCCGGCCGTGGTCGCCACCGACCCCACCCCGAGCCGTCAGGAGGCCCCGTGCCCGAGAACCGCCCCCGCGGCCTGCGGGGCGTCCCGTCCGCGCTCGGCCGCGGCCGCGAGCGCGTCACCGGGCTCGTGGCCCGCCGGTTCCCGACCGTGGCCGTCACCGGGATGACCGGCGTGGGCAAGACCGAGCTCGTCGACCACCTGTGCGGCCGCGGCTCCGACGACGGCACCCCCGACGCCGGGTCCGCGGTGCTGGAGCGCAAGGTGCGCCGCGGCGCCCGGCTCAGCGGCTTCCGCTTCCGGGTGGTGCCCGGCGACAACGCCGCCACCCGGCTCGGGGCGCTCGACGAGGTCTTCCACGACGACCCCGTCGACGGCGTGCTGCACGTGGTGGCCGACGGCCGCGCCACCGGCCGCCGCCCGGCGGGCACCTCGGGGGCGGCCGCCGTCACCCGGGACGCCCAGCTGGCCGCGGAGCTGGAGGACTGGGCCATCACCGCCCACCGCATCGCCGCGATGGCCGTGCGGCGGCACCGCCCCACCTGGCTCGTCGTCGTGGTGACCAAGGCCGACCTGCTCACCGAGGACGTGGAGGACGTGGTGCGCCGCTACTCCCCGGGCAGCGGGACCCCGTTCGGCGACCGGCTCGACGAGCTGCGGGCGCTGGCCGGCGGGGCCAACCTCTCCGTCGACGTCCTGCCCGCGTGCAGCCACCTCGAGCCCGGGGCGGGCAAGGACGCACGCCGGCGGCGCGACGCCTACCTCGAGGCGCTGCAGGCGCGCATGGCCCAGCTCGCCGGGCACGTGTGAGCGGCGAGCCCACGGGTCCGGTGCGCTACGTCGGCGTCGACCTGGCGCGGGGGACGGCGGGCCCCACCGGGGTCGCGGTGCTCGACGCCGACGCCCGGTTGCTCGCGGTCGGGTCCGCGCGCACCGACGCCGAGGTGCTCGCCGCGGTGGCCCCCCACGCCGGCGGGCCCTGCGTCGTCGCCCTCGACGCGCCCATCGTGGCGGCAGGCACCACCGGCCGCCGGCCGGCCGAGAAGGCCCTGGACCGGGACCTGCGCCGCGCCGGGGCACGCCCGGCCGCCACCGGCCGCCCCCAGCCCGAGGTGTTCGGCCGGGCCGCACGGCTCTGCGCCGAGCTGGGCCTGGACACCGACCCCCGCAGCGGGCGGCCCCGCCGGGGCATCGAGGTCCACCCGCACGCGGCCGGGGTCGTGCTGCTCGACCCGCCGACCACGCCGGGGCGCGGGGCCGGGCCCGGCCGCACCCTGGACTCCCAGCGTGACGCGCTGCTCGCCCTGCTGGACCGCGTCGAGCGGGTCGTGCAGGTCGACACCACCGGGGCGGGGCTGCGCCGGGCGGTGGTGGGGGCCACCCGCAAGGCCGAGCTGCGCGTCGTCGCCGGCCAGGTCGACGCGGTGCTGTGCGCCTACGTCGCCCTGTTCGCCGACACCCGCCCCGCCGAGACGGCGGTCTACGGCGACCACGCCACGGGCGCGATCCTCACCCCCGCGCTGCGGCCCGCCGACGATCCCGACGGCCCGCCCCGGCTGCGCCCGCGCCGCCAGCCCGACCCGGTGCAGGCCGCGGTGCGCACCTACACCGCCCGGCGGCCCGGCCTCGAGCTGGCCGGGGCCGGGTGGGTGGAGCTCGTGGCCGAGCTGCTCGACGAGGCCGGCATCAACTACCTGTCGGTGACGGGACGGACCAAGACGGTCGCGTCGTTCGCGGAGAAGGCCACCCGACGCCGCGACGGCGTGCTGCTGTTCCCCGACCCGCTGACCGACATCATCGACCAGCTCGGCGTCCGGATCATCACCTACGTGCAGAGCGACGTGGCCGCGGTCGCCGACCTGCTGCGCGAGGAGGTCGTGGTCACCGACGACCGCGACCTCGGCGAGCAGACGGCCGCCGAGGGGCGCTTCGGCTACGCCAGCCGCCACCTGCTCATCGGCCTGGACCCGGCGCGGCGCGGGCAGGCCCGCTGGTCCGACGTCGGTGACCGGCTCGCCCAGGTGCAGGTCCGCACCGTGCTGCAGCACGCCTGGGCCGAGTTCGAGCACGAGGCCCGCTACAAGGGACACGTGCCCGCGGAGCACGCCCACGACCTCGACCGCCGGTTCACCCTCGCCGCGGGCCTGCTCGAGCTGGCCGACGAGCAGCTCTCCGCCATCCGGGAGAAGCTCCGCGCCGCCGAGCCGGCCGAGGTGGGGGAGGACGAGCCCGACGACCCGCGGCTGGACCCCGGGGAGCTGGCCGCCTTCCTGGCCGGGCAGTACGCCGACGCCGGGTGGTCGCGGGCCGACCGCTACGGCTGGATCTCCGGGCTGCTGCTCGAGCTGGGCATCACCCGCTTCGACGAGCTCGCCGAGGTGCTGCGCTCGCCCGTGCTGGTGGGCCTCAACGAGCGGCTCGGCTACCGCTTCCCGCCGGGCGCGGTCCGCCGGCTGGACGACGCCCTGCTGGCCGCCCACGGGGAGCGCTACGTGGCGCTCACCGGCAACACCCACCGCGCCGAGCAGCTGCGGGCCCGGCTCGCGCGGATGCGCTAGGGGCGGCCGGGGTCGGGGTCGCGCTGCCGGGACAGCTCGGTGCCCATGGCCGTGACGAGGGCCTGCAGCCCGCGCAGCGGCCGCACCATGACCGTGAACGCGGTGATGCGGCCCGTCGCGTCCCACTCGAGCAGGTCGACGCCGTCGACGTCGAGGCCGTCGACCACCGCGGCGAACCGGAGCACCGCCGAGCGCTCCGCGTGCCACTCGTCGACGTAGGTCAGCGTCGGGCCGAGCACGGCCAGCGCCGCCCACAGGTAGGCGTGCACCCGGTCCCGGCCCTCCTGCGGCGCGTGCACCGCGGGCGAGCGGAACACCGCGTCCTCGGCCAGCAGCTCGCGCAGCACGGCGGGGTCCGGGGCGGCGGCGAGCTCGTGCCAGCGCCGGACGGTCGCGGGGGTGCTCACGGCGTCACCGTAGCGGCGCCGGCGGTGGCAGGGTGGGGGTACGCGAGGAGGGCCCGTGACGGTGGAGACGCACCCGGTGACGCCGGAGAGGTTCGAGGACTTCGCCGACGTGGTGAACCCGACGCGCCGGACGACGCACTGCTGGTGCCCGTCGCACCGGCTGCGGTCGGCGGACATCGCCGCGCTGGGCGGGAGGAGCCGCGAGGCGGCGGCCCGGGCGCTGTGCGCGGGCGACCTCCCGCCGGGGGTCCTCGCCTACGACGACGGCGTGCCCGTGGGGTGGTGCAACGTCGGCCCGCGGGCGGCGATCCCGCGGCTCGTGCACAGCCGTGTGATGCCCCCGCTCGACGACGTGGCGGTGTGGACGGTGGTGTGCGTCGTGGTCCGCGGCGGGCACCGCAGGCGGGGGGTGACGACGCCGCTGATCGAGGGTGCGGTCGCCTTCGCCGCCGCGCACGGGGCGCCGGCGGTGGAGGCGCACCCCGTCGACCCCGTCGGCCGGATGGACACCACGATGGCGTTCGTGGGGACGCGAGCCATGTTCGCCCGCTGCGGGTTCGAGGTCGTCGGCACCACCGCGGCCACCGCCTCCGGCCTGCCCCGGCTGGTGGTGCGGCGGGTGCTCAGCGGTCCTCGCGCCGCCGCACCACCGCCGGGGACGCGGCCGGTGCGCTGACCCACCCGGCCGCGACCATCACCAGCAGCACGGCCAGGGCCAGGGCCGTCCCCGCCCACGTCACCACGGTGTCCACCACGTCGTCCTCCTCCGGTCCTGCCGAGCCCGGTGTCTCCTGTCGGTCTCGGTGTCCCCACCGTGCCCCGCCGACCTGGGAGGAGGCTGAGCAGCGGCTGTGCGCCCGCCCTGCGACCGCGCGGCCGGGGCGCGAGACTGCCCGGCATGGCTGACGACGTCCTGACCCGCCTGCTCGACCGCCACGGCCGGACCTTCGCCGACGAGGCGGGGATCTCGCTGCGCGACGAGCCCGCACCGCTGTTCCAGCTGCTCGTGCTGACCCACGTGCTCTCGGCCAACATCTCCGCCGACCTCGGGGTGCGGGCCGCGACCGCGCTGAAGAAGGCGTACCGCTCGGCCCACGCGATGGCGGACGCGACGGAGGACGACGTCTTCGCCGTGCTCAACGAGGCGCGGTTCCTGCGCAAGCACCGCACGGCGGCCCAGCTCGTGCAGACCGCGCAGCGCGTCGTCGACGAGTGGGACGACGACCTGCGGGGCCTGCGCGACGCCGCCGACGGCGACCCCGGCCGGGTCCGCGACCTGGTCACCGACTTCCCGGGGATCGGCGCCGTCGGCGCGGACATCTTCTGCCGCGAGGCGCAGGCGGTGTGGCCCTCGCTGCGCCCCTTCGTCGACGACCGGGTGCTCGGCACGGCCACCGCGCTGGGCCTGCCGGGCAGCGCCGACGGGCTCGCCGAGGCGCTGGGCGACGACGACCTCGCGGTGCTGGGCGCAGCCCTGGTGCGCTGCGAGCGGGCCGCCGACGCCGACGAGCTCCGCGGCTGACCTGCCACACCGTCGCGGGGGACACCGTGTGATCCTGCGCATCGGTCCGAACCCCCTCTGACACACGGTCGATGACGGCTGCGCGTGACGCTTGACACAGATCGTTGTTAACGCTCACACTCCCTCGACACGTCAACGGTGACAGGGGTTCGAAGGCATGGCACGAGGATCGGACGCGGACCGCCGCGTCACGGTGGGGGTGGACTTCGGCACCCTCTCCGGCCGGGCCGTCGTGGTCCGTGTGGCCGACGGGGCCGAGCTCGCCACCGCGGTGCACCCCTACCCGCACGCGGTGATCGACCGGGTGCTGCCCGGCACGGGGGAGCGGCTGCGGCCCGACTGGGCGCTGCAGCACCCGGGCGACTGGGTCGAGGTGCTCCGCGTCGCGGTGCCCGAGGCCCTCGCCGCCAGCGGGGTCGACCCGGCCGACGTCGTGGGCGTGGGGACGGACTTCACCGCCTGCACCGTGCTGCCCACGACCGCCGACGGCACCCCGCTGTGCGAGCTGGCCGACCTCGCCGCGCGGCCGCACGCGTGGCCCAAGCTCTGGCGCCACCACGCCGCGCAGCCGCAGGCCGACCGCATCACCGCGCTCGCCCACTCCCGGCGCGAGCCGTGGATCGCCCGCTACGGCGGGGCCATCTCCTCGGAGTGGGAGCTGGCCAAGGGCCTGCAGCTGCTCGAGGAGGACCCGGAGGTCTACGCCCGCACGCAGCGCTGGGTCGAGGCCGCCGACTGGATCGTCTGGCAGCTCACCGGCAGCTACGTCCGCAACGCGTGCACCGCCGGCTACAAGGGGCAGCTGCAGGACGGTAAGTACCCCGACCAGGACTACCTCGGCGCGCTGCACCCGGACTTCGCCGACTTCGTCGTCGACAAGGTCGAGCACCCCGTGGGCCAGCTCGGCGACCGCGCCGGCGGGCTCACCGCCGAGGCCGCGGCCTGGACCGGGCTGGCCGAGGGCACCCCGGTGTGCGTCGGCAACGTCGACGCCCACGTCACCGCGCCCGCCGCCGGTGCGGTCGACCCCGGCCAGCTCGTCGCCATCATGGGCACCTCCACCTGCCACGTGATGGTCTCCGACGTGCTGGCCGAGGTCCCCGGCATGTGCGGGGTGGTCGAGGGCGGGATCGTCGCGGGCAGCTGGGGCTACGAGGCCGGGCAGAGCGGCGTCGGCGACATCTTCGGCTGGTTCGTCGAGCACGGGGTGCCGCCGGAGGTCCACGCCCGGGCCGCCGAGCAGGGCGTGGGCGTGCACGACGTGCTCAGCGCCGAGGCGGCGACCCAGCAGGTCGGCGAGCACGGGCTGGTGGCCCTGGACTGGCACAGCGGCAACCGCTCGGTGCTGGTCGACCACGAGCTCTCCGCCGTCGTCGTCGGGCAGACGCTGCACACCACCCCGGCCGACACCTACCGGGCGCTGGTCGAGGCCACCGCCTTCGGTGCCCGCGTCATCGTCGAGGCGTTCCGCGACAGCGGCGTGCCGGTGACCGAGCTCGTGGTCGCGGGCGGCCTGGCGCACAAGCCGTTCGTCATGGGGGTCTACGCCGACGTGCTCGGCATGCCGCTGAGCGTGCTGGACTCCGACCAGGGCCCCGCGCTCGGCGCCGCGCTGCACGCCGCGGTGGCGGCCGGGGTGCACGCCGACGTGCGGGCCGCCGCCGCCGCCATGGGTCGGCGCCGCACGGCCGTGCACGTGCCCGACCCCGACCGCCACCGCCGCTACGACGCGCTCTACGCCGAGTACCTCGCCCTGCACGACCACTTCGGCCGCGGGGGCACCGACGTGCTGCACCGTCTGCGCGCCATCCGCCGGGAGGCCCTGTCGTGACCACCACCGCACCCGGCGCGACCGTCGCCGCCGTCCGGGAGACGGTGTGCGCCCTGCACTCCGAGCTCACCCGTTACGGCCTCGTGGCGTGGACGGCGGGCAACGTCTCCGCCCGCGTCCCGGGGGCCGAGCTGATGGTCATCAAGCCCTCGGGGGTGTCCTACGACGACCTCACCCCGGCCGCGATGGTGGTGTGCGACCTCGACGGGACCGTGGTCGACGGGGACGGTGCGCCCTCCTCCGACACCGCCGCGCACGCCTACGTCTACCGCGCGATGCCCGAGGTGGGCGGGGTGGTGCACACCCACTCGCCCTACGCCGGGGCCTGGGCCGCCCGTCGCGAGCCCGTGCCGTGCGTGCTCACCGCCATGGCCGACGAGTTCGGCGGCCCGATCCCGGTGGGGCCCTTCGCCCTCATCGGCGACGACTCCATCGGCCGCGGCATCGTCGACACGCTGCGCGGGCACCGCTCGCCCGCGGTCCTCATGGCCAACCACGGGGTGTTCAGCATCGGCCGCGACGCGCGCGCCGCGGTCAAGGCCGCGGTGATGTGCGAGGACGTGGCCCGCACCGTCCACCTCAGCCGCCAGCTCGGCACGCCCGTGCCGATCGACCCCGCGGACGTCGACCGCCTCTTCGACCGCTACCAGAACGCGTACGGCCAGCACACGGCCGGGACAGGACTGCCACGATGACCGTCTGGTTCCTCACCGGAAGCCAGGAGCTCTACGGCCCGGAGACGCTCGCCCAGGTGGCGGAGCAGTCCCGCGACATCGCCGACCGGCTCGGCTCGCACCGCGCCGAGCTCGGCTGCGAGGTGCGCTGGCTCCCGGTGCTCACCGACGCCGACGCGATCCTGCGCACGGTGCGCGAGGCCAACGCCGACGACGACTGCACCGGCCTCGTCGCCTGGATGCACACCTTCTCCCCGGCGAAGATGTGGATCGCGGGGATGGATGCGCTGCGCAAGCCGTTGCTGCACCTGCACACCCAGGTCAACCGCTCGCTGCCGTGGGCGAGCATCGACATGGACTTCATGAACCTCAACCAGGCCGCCCACGGCGACCGGGAGTTCGGGTTCGTCCAGACCCGGCTCGGGGTCAGCCGCAAGACCGTGGCCGGCCACGTCGACGACCCCGCCGTGCTCGAGCGCGTCGCCGCCTGGGCGCGGGCCGCCCGCGGCGCCCGGCACCTGCGCACCCTCAAGCTGGCGCGCTTCGGCGACAACATGCGCGACGTCGCGGTGACCGAGGGCGACAAGGTGGAGGCGCAGCTGCGGTTCGGCGTGTCGGTCAACACCTACGGGGTCAACGACCTCGTCGCGGTCGTCGACCAGGTCTCCGACGCCGAGGTCGACCGGGTCGTCGCCGAGTACGCCGACGCCTACCGGCTGGCCCCGGAGCTCGCGGTCGGCGGGGCGCAGCACGACGCGCTGCGGGTCGCGGCGCGGCAGGAGGTGGGGCTGCGCAGCTTCCTCGTCGACGGCGGGTTCGGCGCGTTCACCACCAACTTCGAGGACCTCGGGGGCCTGCGCCAGCTGCCCGGCCTGGCCGTGCAGCGGCTCATGGCCGACGGCTACGGCTTCGGCGGCGAGGGCGACTGGAAGACCTCGGCCGTGCTGGCCACGGTCAAGGAGGTCGGCCGCGGGCTGCCCGGCGGCACCTCTTTCATGGAGGACTACACCTACCACCTGGGCCCGGGCCCGATGCGCATCCTCGGCGCCCACATGCTCGAGGTGTGCCCGTCCATCGCGGCCGCCACCCCGTCCTGCGAGGTCCACCCGCTGTCCATCGGGGGCCGGGAGGACCCGGTGCGGCTGGTGTTCGACGCCGCCCCGGGGCCCGCCGTGGTGCTGGGCACCGCGCACCTCGGCGACCGGTTCCGCTTCGTGCTCAACGAGGTCGACGTCGTCGCCCCCGACGAGCCGCTGCCCGCGCTGCCCGTGGCCCGGGCGGTGTGGGAGCCGCACCCGGACCTGCCGACCTCGGCCGAGTCGTGGCTGACGGCGGGCGGGCCCCACCACACCGTGCTCAGCACGGCCGTCGACACCGCCACGGTGCGCGACCTCGCCGAGATGCTGCGCACCGAGCTCGTCGTCGTCGACGCGACGACCACCACCCACGACCTCACCGACCGGCTCCGCTGGAACCAGGCCTACTACCGGGTGGCCGAGGGCCTGCCCGGGCGCCGGTAGCGCCACCACCGCACCACCCGGACCACCTGCCGCTCACCCCGAGCTGCAGCCCGCCACATCAGGGAGAGACAGTGAAGTTTCGGAACCTGGCCACCGCCGCGGTGACGACGGCGCTGGCCGTCAGCCTCGCGGCCTGCGGCTCGAGCACCAAGACCACGGACGCCGCGGCGTCCTCGGGTGGTGACAACACCGGCGCGCTGGTCGGGGTCACCATGCCCACCAAGTCCTCCGAGCGCTGGATCGCCGACGGCAACAACGTCAAGAGCGCGCTCGAGGGCATGGGGTACAAGGTCGACCTGCAGTACGCGGAGAACGACATCCCCACCCAGGTCAACCAGATCGAGAACCAGATCACCCAGGGCGCCAAGCTGCTCATCGTCGCGTCCATCGACGGCACCGCCATCACCACCCAGCTGCAGGAGGCCAAGGACCGCGGCATCCCGGTCATCGCCTACGACCGGCTGATCCGCAACAGCCCGAACGTCGACTACTACGCCACCTTCGACAACAACAAGGTCGGCGTGCTGCAGGCCACCAGCCTGCTCGCCGGGCTGGGCCTGAAGAACCAGGACGGCTCCGACGTGGCGAACCCGCCCGCCGGCCCGTTCAACATCGAGCTGTTCGCCGGCTCGCCCGACGACAACAACGCCACGTTCTTCTTCGACGGCGCGATGTCGGTGCTGCAGCCCTACATCGACAAGGGCACGCTCGTGGTCAAGAGCGGGCAGAAGGACTTCAACACCGTGGCCATCCTGCGCTGGGACCCGGCCACCGCGCAGAAGCGCATGGAGGACATCCTCACCACCACCTACTCCTCCGGCGCCAAGGTCCAGGGCGTCCTCTCGCCCTACGACGGCCTGTCCATCGGCATCCTCTCGGCGCTGAAGTCCAACGGCTACGGCACCGCCGGGCAGCCCTACCCGGTCGTCACCGGCCAGGACGCCGAGGTCGCCTCGGTGAAGTCGATCATCGCCGGTGAGCAGTACTCGACGATCTACAAGGACACCCGCCAGCTGGCCCAGACCACCATCGGGATGTCGGACGCGATCCTCAAGGGACAGACCCCCGAGGTGAACAACACCACCGACTACGACAACGGCGACAAGGTCGTCCCGGCCTACCTGCTGCAGCCGGTCGCGGTCTACAAGGACAACTACCAGAAGGTCCTCGTCGACTCCGGCTACTACACGGCCGACCAGCTCAAGTGACCCCCTCCCGGCCGGGCGGGCACCGCGGTGCCCGCCCGGCCGGGCCGAGCAGTGAGGAGGACCCCGTGCCCGACGACATCCTCGTGATGCGCGGCATCACCAAGACCTTCCCCGGGGTGAAGGCGCTGCAGGACGTGACGCTGTCGGTGGGGCGCGGGGAGATCCACGCCATCTGCGGCGAGAACGGGGCCGGCAAGTCCACCCTGATGAAGGTGCTCTCCGGGGTCTACCCGCACGGCACCTACGACGGCGAGATCACCTTCGACGGCGAGCTGTGCGCGTTCTCCGACATCCGCGACAGCGAGTCCCGTGGGATCGTCATCATCCACCAGGAGCTGGCGCTGAGCCCGTACCTGTCGGTGGCGGAGAACATCTTCCTGGGCAACGAGCGCTCCCGGCGCGGGCTCATCGACTGGAACCGCACCAACCACGAGGCGGCGCAGCTCCTCGCGCGCGTCGGCCTCGCCGAGAACCCCACGACCACGGTCTCCGACCTCGGGGTGGGCAAGCAGCAGCTCGTGGAGATCGCCAAGGCACTGTCCAAGCAGGTGCGGCTGCTCATCCTCGACGAGCCGACCGCGGCCCTGAACGACAGCGACTCCGAGCACCTGCTCGGCCTGCTGCGCGGGCTGCGCGACGAGGGCATCACCTGCGTGATCATCTCGCACAAGCTCAACGAGATCGCCGCCGTCGCCGACCGGACCACGGTCATCCGCGACGGCCGCTCCGTCGAGACCCTCGACATGGCCGACGCGACCGTGACCGAGGACCGCATCATCTCCCTGATGGTGGGACGCGACCTCTCGCAACGCTTCCCGCCGCACGAGCCGAACGTCCCCGGCGAGGAGGTGCTGCGGATCGAGGACTGGACGGTGCACAGCCCCACCCAGCACGGCCGGGTCGTGGTCGACCGCGCCAACCTCGCGCTGCGCCGCGGCGAGATCGTGGGCCTGGCCGGCCTCATGGGTGCCGGGCGCACCGAGCTGGCGATGAGCGTGTTCGGCCGCAGCTACGGCACCGACATCAGCGGCCGGATCTACAAGGACGGACGCGAGATCACCGTCCGCGACGTCAGCGACGCCATCGCCCACGGGCTGGCCTACGCCACCGAGGACCGCAAGCGCTACGGGCTCAACCTCATCGACGACATCCAGCGCAACATCTCCGCGGCCGGGCTGGACAAGCTGGTGCACGGCGGGTTCGTCGACGACAACGAGGAGGCCCACGTCGCCGACGGGTTCCGGCTGAGCATGAACATCAAGGCACCCACCGTGCGGGCGGTCACCGGGAAGCTCTCCGGCGGCAACCAGCAGAAGGTGGTGCTGAGCAAGTGGATCTACACCGACCCGGACGTGCTGATCCTCGACGAGCCCACCCGCGGCATCGACGTCGGGGCCAAGTACGAGATCTACGCGATCATCAACGGTCTCGCCGACGCCGGGAAGGCGGTGCTCGTCATCTCCTCGGAGCTGCCCGAGCTGCTCGGCCTCTGCGACCGCATCTACACCCTCTCGGCGGGCCGGATCACCGGTGAGGTGCCGCGCGCCGAGGCGACCCAGGAACGACTCATGCACCTCATGACCCAGGGAACAGGAGCACGACGATGACCGACACGGCGACCGGGACGGGGTCCGCGGGGGGGACGGGCGGCGCGGCGTCGGTGCGCACCCTGCTCACCCGAAACCTCCGGCAGAGCGGCATCTTCATCGCGTTCGCGCTCATCATCGTGCTCTTCGCGGTGCTGACGAACGGGCAGCTGCTCGCGCCGCAGAACATCAGCAACATCATCGTCCAGAACTCCTACATCCTGATCCTGGCGATCGGCATGATCGTGATCATCATCGCCGGCCACATCGACCTCTCCGTGGGGTCGGTGGTCGCGGTGACGGGGGCCATCTCGGCGGTGCTCATGGTCAACCAGGGGCTGCCGTGGCCGGTGGCGATCCTGCTGACCCTCGTCGCGGGCGCGGCGATCGGTGCCTGGCAGGGGTTCTGGGTGGCCTACTTCGGCATCCCGGCGTTCATCGTCACCCTCGCCGGCATGCTCGTCTTCCGGGCGCTGACCCTCATGGTGCTGGGCAACCAGGGCATCGGCCCGTTCCCGGACGCGGTGCGGACCCTGTCCAACGGCTTCCTGCCCGGCTTCCTCGGCAACGTCGCGCTGGGCCCGCTGGGCGGTGCGGACCTGTTCACGATCCTGGTCGCCGTGGTGGCGATCGGCGGGATGGCGCTGAGCCAGTGGCGCACCCGGTCCGCGAGGCTGCGCTACGGCCAGGCCGTCGACGCCCTGCCGCTGTTCGCGGCCAAGCTGCTGGGCCCCGCGCTGGTGGTCGTCGTCATCGCCGTCCAGCTCGCCCGGTTCAAGAACATGCCCTACGTGCTGATCCTGCTCGCGGCGCTGGTCCTCGGGTACTCGACGCTGGCCGGGCGCACCGTGTTCGGCCGCCACGTCTACGCCATCGGCGGCAACATCCACGCGGCCACGCTCTCGGGCATCAAGGTCAAGCGGGTCACGTTCTGGATCTTCGTCAACATGGGGGTGCTGGCGGCACTCGCCGGCATCATCTTCGCCGGCCGGCTCAACCAGGCCGGGCCCACCGCCGGCAACGGGTTCGAGCTCGACGCCATCGCCGCGGCCTTCATCGGCGGTGCGGCGGTGCAGGGCGGGGTCGGCCGCATCGTCGGCGCGCTGACCGGCGGTCTCATCATCGCCGTCATCAACAACGGGATGTCGCTCATCGGCGCCCCCAGCGAGCGGGTCCAGCTGGTCAAGGGCCTGGTGCTGCTCGCCGCGGTCGCCTTCGACATCTGGACCAAGCGCCGCGCGGGGCGCACCCGCAGCTCGGCCGAGGCGGCACCGCCGGAGAAGCCGGTGACGACCGACGACATGCCCGACGCGGCGGGTGCGCTGGCCGTCGCCGGAGACCCCGCCGTGGACGCCCAGCAGGCGCCCGACCGGCAGAGCCTGGTGAAGTAGGGGCCGGGGGAGCCGGCACCGGGCGGAGAGCAGCGACGAGGGGGCACCGTGGGCACCGATCACGCACGCCGACCTGCGATGACCGACGTGGCCCAGCTCGCGGGGGTCTCCCACCAGACCGTGTCCCGGGTGCTCAACGGCCACCCGAGCGTGACCGAGCGGACGCGACGGCGCGTGCAGGAGGCGGTGCACGAGCTGGACTACCGGCGCAACACCGCCGCCCGGGCGCTGGTCACCGGGCGCTCGCACGTCCTGGGCGTCGTCGGCACGGGCAGCGCGCTGCACGGGCCGGTGTCGACGCTCTACGGCGTGGAGGCCGCGGCGCGGGCGGCGGGGTACACGGTGAGCGTGGCCAGCGCCCCGTCGATCGACCCCGACGCCGTCGTCGCCGCGGTGGGCCGGCTGCAGGAACAGGGTGTCGACGGGGTCGTCGTCATCGCCCCGCTGCGGGCCGGGGCCGACCGGCTCGCCGAGCTGGCCGAGCGGCTGCCCCTCGTCGTGGTGGAGGGCTCGCCCGCCGGGGCGCTCGACGTGGTCGCGGTGGACCAGGAGGCGGGGGCCCGGGAGGCGACCGAGCACCTGCTCGGCCTGGGCCACCGCACCGTCTGGCACGTCACCGGGCAGGACGGCTGGTTCGAGTCCGCCCAGCGGGTCGACGGCTGGCGGGCCGCGCTCGAGGCGGCGGGCGCGGAGGTCCCGCCCCTGCTCACCGGGGACTGGACCGCCCGCTCCGGGTACGAGGCGGGCCTGGTGCTCGCCCGGATGCCGGAGGTGACGGCGGTGTTCGCGGCCAACGACTCCACCGCGCTGGGGGTGTTCCGCGCCCTGGCCGAGCGCGGCCGCCGGGTGCCGGAGGACGTCAGCGTGGTCGGCTTCGACGACGTCCCCGACGCCGCCTACCTCACCCCACCGCTGACGACGGTGCGGCAGGACTTCGCCGAGGTGGGCCGCTGCGCCCTCGCCGCGCTGCTCGAGCAGCTCGACCGCGACGGGCCCGACCCGGTCCGCAGCCGCATCCCGGCCGAGCTCGTCGTGCGGGGCAGCACCACGGCCCCCGGGGGTGGGTAGCGTTGAGCCCCGTGAGGACGCTGATGGCGGTGCACGCCCACCCCGACGACGAGGTCATCTCCACCGGCGGGGTGCTCGCCCGCGCGGTGGCCCAGGGCGTCCGCACCGTGCTCGTCACCTGCACCGGTGGCGAGCAGGGTGACGGCCCCGGCGGGGTGAAGCCGGGGGAGCAGGGGCACGACCCCGAGTCCGTGCGGGCCACCCGCCGCGAGGAGCTGGCCCGCTCCTGCGCGATCCTCGGCATCGAGCACGTCGAGCTGCTCGGCTACCGGGACTCCGGGATGGAGGGCTGGGAGACCGCCCAGGCCCCCGAGGCGTTCGCCAACGTCGACCTCGACGAGGCCCGCGAGCGGCTCGACCGGCTCGTCGAGCAGTACCGGCCCGACGTCGTGGTCACCTACGACGAGCGCGGTGGGTACGGCCACCCCGACCACGTCATGGCCCACCGGGTGGCGGTGGCCAGCACGGAGGCGACGGGCATCCCGCAGCGGCTGTACTTCTCGGCGGTGCCCCGCTCGGCGCTGGAGATGGGGCGCCAGGCCATGGCCGCGATGCGGGAGGCCGGGGCCGACATCAGCGAGGACGACCTGCCCGACCCCGCGGTGATGGGCACCGACGACGAGCTCATCACCACCGTGGTCGACGTCTCCGCCCACGTGGAGCAGAAGCGCGACGCGCTGCGCGCCCACGCCAGCCAGTCCGACGGGGCGTTCCTGCTGGGCCTGCCCGAGGAGATGGGGCGGGTGGTGTTCGGCTCCGAGTCGTTCGTCCGGGTGCGCCCGGCCTGGGAGGGCGGCGAGCGGGAGACCGACCTGTGGGACGGGCTCGACCCCTAGTCGCGGGAACGTCGCCCGGGGGTGCGGCGTTGACCCCAGGACGGGACGAATCGGTCGTCCCCCGCCGGGAGGTCACCATGATCGGGTTCATCGTCGCCGGGTTGGTCATCGGGGCGCTCGCCCGCCTGCTCAAGCCGGGCAAGCAGAACCTCAGCCTGCTCGCGACCCTGCTGCTCGGGCTGGCCGGCTCCGTCATCGGCGGGACCGTCGCCTTCCTGCTGGGCACCGGGGGCATCTTCGAGCTCAACATCCTCGGGTTCGTCCTCGCCGTCGTCGCCTCGGTCGCGCTGGTGGGCACCGCCGAGCGCATCTCCGCGCAGCGCGCGGTCGCCGGCAAGCGGCACTGAGCGCGGTGGCACGCCCGCTCGTCGTCCGCGAGTCCGTCGAGGTCGCCGCCGACGTCGGGCGGGTGTGGGCGGCGGTGTCCGACCCCACCGAGACCCACCGGTGGAGCCCGGAGAACGTGGGCGCCACCGTCACCGGCCCGCTCGAGGTCGGGGCCACCTTCGAGGGGCGCAACCGTCGGTTCGGGGTGCCGTGGAGCACGCGGTGCACCGTGGTCGCCCGCGAGGAGCACCGCCGCTTCGCCTTCCGGGTCGAGGCGATCGGCGCTCGCACCCCGCGGCTGCGGGCCCGCATCGCGACGTGGGAGTACCGGCTCGAGCCGGTCCCGGGCGGCACCCGCGTCACCGAGACGTGGACCGACGACCGGCGGTGGCCCGACGCGGGGGCCGCGGTGTTCGACCGCCTCGTCACCCGCGGGTCGACCTTCGCCGCGCACAACCGGGCCAACATCCGGGCCACGCTGGCGGGGCTGCAGCGCGAGCTCGGCGCCGGGGCGTGACCCCTCCTGTTGACGGCCGGGCCCGGACCGGTCAGCGTCTGCACCCATGAGCGACGCAGACGGTGCGACCGACGCCGGTGACGGCCAGGACCTCGACCACGTGGACGAGCTGATCAGCGAGGCCAAGCAGGGGGCGGAGGACAACGCCGACCAGCTGCGGGCCGAGCCCTCGCCCGACGCGGACCTGACCGGCAGGACCGAGGTCGAGCGGGAGGAGGCCGAGCTCGAGGCCCGCGAGATCGAGGACGGTGGGGACGAGGACTCCGACGACACCGAGGACTCCGGCGACACCGAGGACTCCGGCGACACCGACGACGCCGAGGAATCGGAGGACGCCGACGGGGAGTCGCAGGCCGACCAGTGACGGCCGTCACCGCGACGTAGGGTCGCACCCGGCGCCGTCGCCCGGGCGGCGCCGGGGGCCGAGGAGGAGACGACGTGGCGAGCACGGACGAGGCGGAGCAGGACCGCGCGGGGGACGAGCGCACCGAGGACCGCACCACCGACGAGGCGGCCACGGACGACGGTGACACCGGCCGCCGCGACACCGGCAACAACGACGGCGACGACGCGGACGGGTCCGACGACGCCGAGGACCAGCGGTCCGAGGACGAGAAGCTCAGCGGGGGGCCGGAGAAGGCCGACCCCGCGGCCATGGAGGCCAAGTACGAGCCGGGCAAGCGACCCACCGTCGTCATGCCGGACACGCGCGGCGCCGTCTCCGGCACCGCCTTCGCCGACCGGGTCGACGACCCTGAGGAGGCGGTCAAGAACCCCGCGGTGCACGACCCGTGGATCGCCAGCGAGCACCAGGACGACGAGGACCAGCAGCCCCGGGGCGGCGAGGACGGCGGCACCGAGAACGTCGGGACCGCCAGCGGGGACGCCGACAAGTCCCCGTCGGAGGACTCCGCCTCGGAGGAATCCGGGTCCGGCTCCTAGAACCCTCTCGCCCCCGGCGGTGTCGTCAGAGCACCTGCTCGCCGTACATCTCGCCGAGCGGGTCGGCGATGATCTCCATCCGGGCGCCGTCGGGGTCGTGGAAGTAGGCGGAGACCTCCGAGTGGATCTCGTACTCCACCCCGGCGGCGTCCAGGTTGGCGACGAGGGTGCGCCAGCGCTGCGGGTCCACCGAGATGGCCACGTGGTGCAGCCCGCCGCGCAGCTCCTTGGCGTCCTCGAGGTCGAGGCCCGGGAAGTCGAAGAAGGCCAGGGTGTTGCCGTGGCCGATGTCGAAGAAGAAGTGGGTGGAGCCCGGGTAGTCCCGGTTCTCCATCATCTCCGTCAGCGGCATCTCCAGGACGTCCTGGTAGAAGCGGATCGTGCGCTCGATGTCGCCGCTGATCAGCGCGGTGTGGTGCGTGCCGCGTCCCGCCGAGGCCGGGCGGTCCGCCGCGGGGCGCAGGTGGCGGGCGGCGATCTCGTCCCGGTTGCGGCGCAGGGTGTCGACGTCGGTGCTGTCGGGCACGGTTCCTCCTGGGGGCGGTGGCGCGCTGCGGCGGGCTCGCCGGCGTGGTTCCCGACCCTGCCACGGCGGCGCCGACCCGGCCGTGTTCACCTCCAGCAGAACCCTCCCGACGCCGGGAATCGCCACCTCGGGGCGCACGTTAGTTGAGTGCAGGCGACGCAAGGTGCGTCCGCCGGTGGGGAGGAACCACATGCCCGCATTCTTCGGTCCGACCGGGTCCGGGCCCGCCGCCTTCGACGGTCCGGGCGACGGCCGCCGCATCGACCTGGCCCGCACCCTGACGGCGCAGTCGCAGGCCGTCATGGCCGAGGCCGCGCGCCTCGCGACGGAGCACGACCACGCCGACCTCGACTCGCTGCACCTGCTCTGGGCGGTGCTCGGTGACGCCACCGCGGGCTCGTTGGTGCGGCGCACCGGCGCCGACACCGAGTCGCTGCGCGCCGCCGTGCTCGAGCAGCTGCCGGGCCGCAGCGGGGCCGGCGTCACCGCCCCCGCGCTGACCACGGCCGCCCGCGGCACCCTGCTCGACGCGCACCGCGTCGCCCGGGCGCTCGGCTCCACCTACGTCGGGCCGGAGCACCTGCTGCTGGCGCTGACGGCCAGCCCGGTCACCGCGGCCGGCCGGCTGCTGTCCTCGCGGGGCGTCGACCCCGAGAGCGTGCAGGCGGCGGGCAGCCGCGACGAGGAGCCGGCGGCGGAGTCCGCCACCCCCACCCTCGACCAGTACGGCACCGACCTCACCGCCCTGGCCCGCGAGGGCCGGCTGGACCCGGTGATCGGCCGGGCCGCCGAGATCGAGCAGACCGTCGAGGTGCTGAGCCGGCGCACCAAGAACAACCCGGTGCTCGTGGGCGAGGCGGGCGTGGGCAAGACCGCCATCGCCGAGGGGCTCGCGCAGCGCCTCGTCGACGGTGACGTCCCCGCGGTCCTCGCCGACCGTCGCCTCGTCCGCCTCGAGCTGTCCAGCATGCTGGCCGGCACACGGTACCGCGGCGACTTCGAGGAGCGGCTGACCAAGGTCGTCGACGAGGTCGTCGCCCACTCCGGCGAGCTGCTGCTGTTCGTCGACGAGGTCCACACCGTCGTCGGCGCCGGTGGAGCCGAGGGGGCCATGGACGCGGGCAACATCCTCAAGCCGCGCCTGGCCCGGGGTGACCTGCACCTGATCGGGGCCACCACGCTCGACGAGTACCGCCGCATCGAGAAGGACCCGGCGCTGGAGCGCCGCTTCCAGCCCGTCCACGTCGACGAGCCCTCCCCGGAGGACGCGACCACGATCCTGCGCGGCCTCGTGGGCCGGTACGCCGAGCACCACCAGGTGCACTACACCGACGAGGCGGTCGCCGCGGCCGTCAGCCTCGCGGTGCGGTACCTGCCGGACCGGCAGCTGCCGGACAAGGCCATCGACCTGCTCGACCAGGCCGGGGCGCGACGCTCGCTGCGCGACGGTGGCACCGACCCCCGGGCGCTCGAGGCGCGCCGGGAGGCGCTGGAGGCCGAGAAGGACGAGGCCATCGCGGCCGAGGACTACGAGCGGGCGTCCCGGCTGCGCGACGAGCTCGCCGGGCTCGCCGTCCCGGGCGTCCGCGAGGTCACGGTCGACGACGTCGCCGAGGTCGTCTCCCGGGCCACCGGGGTGCCCGCGGCCCGCATGACCACGCAGGACAAGGTGCGCCTCGCCCGTCTCGAGGCCGAGCTGCACGAGCGCGTCGTCGGCCAGCACGAGGCCGTCAGCGCGGTCGCGCGGGCGGTCCGGCGCAGCCGGGTCGGGGTGGCCGACGAGGGCCGTCCCGTCGGCAGCTTCCTCTTCCTGGGTCCGACCGGGGTCGGCAAGACCGAGCTGGCCAAGGCGCTGGCGGGGTCGCTGTTCGGCGACGACGACGCGGTGGTCCGGCTCGACATGAGCGAGTTCTCCGAGCGGCACAACGCGAGCAGGCTCGTCGGGGCGCCCCCCGGCTACGTCGGCTACGAGGAGGCCGGTCAGCTCACCGAGGCCGTGCGGCGCCGGCCGTACTCGGTGGTGCTGCTCGACGAGGTGGAGAAGGCGCACCCCGACGTGTTCAACACCCTGCTCCAGGTGCTCGACGACGGTCGCCTCACCGACGGCCAGGGCCGCACGGTGGACTTCACCAACACGGTGCTGATCATGACCAGCAACCTCGGCTCGGAGTTCATCAACAGCCGGGGCGGCGCGATCGGCTTCTCCACCGGTGACGCGGCCGCGGCGCAGCGCACGTCGCACGAGAAGGTGATGGGGCGGGTCAAGGAGAGCTTCCGGCCCGAGTTCCTGAACCGGATCGACGAGACGGTCGTGTTCTCCCGCCTCGAGGCCGGGCAGCTGCGGACCATCACCGAGCTGCTGCTGGGCCGCACCCGGGACCGGCTCGCGGCCAAGGGGATCGCGCTCGAGGTCTCCGACGCGGCCGTGGGCTGGCTCGCCGAGCGGGGCCACCAGCCCGAGCTCGGGGCGCGCCCGCTGCGGCGCACCATCGCCCGGGAGCTCGACGACCGGGTCGCCGACCTCGTGGTCGCCGACGAGCTCGGCGAGGGCGGCACCGCCCGGGTCGACGTGGTCGGCGGCGAGCTCGTGGTCACGGCCTCCGCCCCGGTGGCGCTCGCGGCCTGACCCGCGGCGCCGACGACGGGCCCGGCACCTCGGACGAGGTGCCGGGCCCGTCCGGCCGTCACAGGTGGTCGCGGTAGCGCGGTGGGTGGGGGACGGTCTCGCCGACGACGTCGACCCGGACCGGCGGGGTGCGCAGGCCCAGCGACGGCAGCGATGCCCGCGGTCCGACCGGGCCGGGCGGCAGCCCGCGCAGCGCGTGGCGGGGCAGGTGGGTGGTCAGCGTCCACGCCTCACCCGCCTCGAGGTCGGGCAGCGGGGTCGACGCGTCGGGGCTGAACCACCCACCCGGCCACGGCGGTGACCCGTCGAGGTCGGTCACCCAGGCCAGCGTCAGCGCGGAGTCGTCGGGGTCGGCACGCCAGGGACGGTCGCCCACGTTGACCAGGGTCACCGCGAGCTCGGGGTCGCTCCCGTTCGCCACCGCGCCTGGCGGCCGGGACCACCGGAGCTCGACCCCGCGCGCCCGGTCCCGCCTGGTGGGTCGCACCCGGTGCTCGACCCCGGTCGAGGACAGCACCCACTCGCGCCCGCGGTCCGACTCGTGGGCGGTGAGGACGACCTGGAACCACCGTCCCGGCGCGCCGGGGACGGCGGAGGCGAGGACGACCGTGGTGGGCACGTGCACCCCGGCGCCGGACGGGTCCTCCGACTCCCGGCGGCTCAGGACCCGCCAGGCCGCTCGGGGCAGGGCGTCGGCGGTCTCTGCCCGCACCTGCCACCGGAACGACGTGGCCCCGGTCTGCTCGTGGACCAGCCGGAACAGGGGCTGCCCGCCTCCGGACAGGACGTCGGGGGAGATCTCGACCTCACCCACGCAGACCATCGCGACCTCGGCTGCCACCCCCTCACGCTCGCACGCGAGAGGCGCGGGTGGGACACGTTCGTGTCGGTCCCCGTGACTATGATCGAACACGTGTTCGACACCATCGAGGCGGGGCAGGCGCAGGCGGCGGGTCTGCTGTCGTCGGCGGCTGCGTTGCACCGGGACATCGCCCGCGCGCAGCACGCGCAGGTGGTGGCGGTGTCGGCGTTCTGCCGGCTGCGGGAGGAGCTCGACGACGCCGACCCGTCGGTGTCGGAGGCGACCGCGGCGCGGATGCGGTTCGAGGCGGGGGAGTTCGCCCGCTCCGAGGTCGCCGTGGCCCTGGGGGTGTCGGTGGTGGCGGCGGGTTGGCTGCAGGAGCTGGGGGACGCCCTGGAGGTGCGGCCGGCGTTGTCGGCGGCGTTCGCCGCGGGGGAGGTCGACCTGGCCCGGGTGCGGGTGGTCCTCGAGGGCACCGCCGAGGTGCACCCCGACCGGATGGGCGCGGTGGACGAGGAGGTCACCGCGGCGGCCCGGGTCGCCCGCGGCGCCGGGCTGGGCGCTCGGGTGGGGCGGATCGTGGCCCGGGTGGACCCCGAGGCGGTGCGCCGGCGCCGGCAGGTCGCCGAGCTGGACCGCCACGTGCAGGTGACCCCGCGTGCGGACGGCACCGCCACCGTGTGGGCCCGGTTGCGCGGGCACGAGGGGCTGGTCCTGGACCGGCGCCTCGACCAGCTCGCCGACACCCTGTGCGCGGCGGACCCCCGCACCCGCGCCCAGCAACGCGCCGACGGCCTGGTCTCCCTGGTCCACGGCACCGAGATGGGGTGCCGCTGCGGGGGCTGTCACCGCGAGGCGGTGCTGCCGATGCCCCGGGTCGAGCTCATCGTCACCGGGGCCACCCTCGCCGGCGGCGACGCACCCGGGGAGCTGCTCGGGCACGGCCCGCTCGACCCCGACCTGACCCGCATCCTCGCCGCCTGCGCGGACACCGTCCGGGTGGCCACCACCGCCCGCGGCACCGTCCTGGACACCCAGGCCGTCCGCTACACCCCCAGCGCCGCCCTGGCCGCCACCATCCGGCTGCGGGACCGCACCTGCCGGTTCCCCGGCTGCCGGCGCCGTGCCACCCAGGCCGACCTCGACCACCTCGTCCCGTTCCGCCACGACGACCCCACCCGCGGCGGGCTGACCGTGTGGGACAACCTGTTCGCGCTGTGCCGCCACCACCACCGGGCCAAGACCCTCCGCGTCTGGACCTACCACCACCTCGGCGACGCCGTCCTGGAGTGGACCAGCCCCACCGGCACCACCCGCACCACCAGACCACCCCCCGCCCCCACCGCCGACGACCCGCCGCCCTTCTAGGCGGGCGCGCGGCGCCGGATACCGTGGGTGCAGTGGACCGGGGGCGTGCTGCGGGGGTGGTCGGCCTCGTCGTGCTCGGTGCCGTGCTGAGCGCGTGCGCCGTCCCGGGACCGTCGCCGTCGCAGGACGCGCCGGCGACGTCCAGCTCGACGACCACGGCCGTGTCGGCCGCGCCCACCCCGTCGAGCTCGTCGGCGCCCCCGACCACGGCGGAGGCGACGACGCCGCCCGCAGGACCGGGCACCGCGGCGGCCGTGCTCGCGACGCTGGCGGTGAAGGGCCGTGCGCCCCTGACGGGGTACGACCGGGACCTGTTCGGGCAGACGTGGGCCGACGTCGACCGCAACGGCTGCGACACCCGCAACGACGTGCTGCGGCGTGACCTCACCGCGACCGAGCTCAAGCCCGGCACGCGGGGGTGCGTGGTGCTCGCGGGTGTCCTCGACGACCCGTACACGGGCACGACCATCGCGTTCACCCGCGGCCAGGACACCAGCGAGGCCGTCCAGGTCGACCACGTCGTCGCGCTCGCGGACGCCTGGCAGAAGGGTGCGCAGTCTTGGGACCTCGACCGTCGCACCGCCTTCGCGAACGACCCCCTTGGGCTCCTCGCCGTCGACGGACCCACCAACCAGGCCAAGGGTGCGGGTGACGCCGCGACCTGGCTCCCGCCGCAGCGCGCCTACCGGTGCGAGTACGTGGCCCGCCAGGTGGCGGTCAAGGCACGGTACGAGCTGTGGGTGACCCCGGCCGAGCGCGACGCCATCAGCACCGTCCTGGCCACCTGCCCGGGTCAGCCGCTGCCGACCGGGGGCACGGACCCCGCCGACCTGCCCGCCGACCCGGCGCCGAGCCCCACGACGCGCCCCGCCCCGTCGATGGCCCAGCCGGCACCCGCGGCGGGTGCCGACCCGGTGACCCTGCCGTTCCCGAACTGCGCCGCCGCCCGCGCCGCGGGTGCAGCGCCGGTCCTCCGAGGCACCCCGGGGTACCAGCCGAAGCTCGACGGAGACGGGGACGGCGTCGGCTGCGAGTGACGCGTGCACACGACCGCTGACCGATCGGAACGGGGAATCGGCTGTTTCACACACATCGGGCACGTCGGTGCACCTACCCTCCGGGCCGATGGACGTCGATCAGCAGGACCTCGTGAGCGGGCAGAACATCACCCTCCCCACCGGGGCTCGACGCGTCCAGGCCCTCGTGTCGTGGGTCGAGGGGGACAGCGAGCAGCAGTGCGAGGTCGAGCTGTCCGCCCTGCTGCTCGGTGAGAGCGGCAAGGTCCGGGCCGACGAGGACATGGTGTTCTACAACCAGCCGGAGTCCGCCGACGGCGCGGTCCGGTACCAGGGCGTCGCCACCCGCGAGGACGGTGTCGAGGCCCGGGTCTCCATCGACCTCGAGTCGCTCGACGCGACGGTGGCAACGGTGGCGCTCGTCGCCAGCATCGACCCGGGGACCTTCGGGTCGCTCGCCTCGGTAGTTGTGTCGCTCGTGGACCCGTCCACCCAGGCGCTCGCGCGGTTCGTGCTGCCGCCGCTGTCGCAGGAGAGCGCAGTCCACCTGTGCGACGTCTACCGGCGCCACGGCGGGTGGCGGCTGCGCGCGGTGGGTCAGGGATGGTCGACCGGTCTCGCTGGCCTCGCCACGGACTTCGGCATCACGGTCGACGAGGACACCCCGGACACTTCCCAGTCCGCGACGGACGTCGAGCCACCGGCGCCGCCCGTGGCGGTGCCGACCGACGTCGAGGCGACGCCCCCGGCCCCGCCACGTCGCCGACGGGGGGTGCGCACCGCGCGGCCCAAGCCGATCGTGATCGCCCCTCCCCAGCTCGCGGACGACCCGAGCTGGCAGGCCGCCCGGCTCTTCCCGGTGGCGGGCATAGGTGCGGCTGACGAGCAGGAGAGCCGGGCGACCTCGGCCCTGCTGGCCACGATGGTCGCGGTCAAGCGCTTCGGTCGCTCGATCACGGCGCACCTCGGCGCACCAGCGGGGTCGCTGGAGACCTTCCTCGAGGTCCCGTTCAAGCACGGCGAGACCACGTCCCGGCCGGACGGGGTGCTGAAGGTGGCCCGTGCCGGGACGGTGTGGACCGCGCTGGTGGAGGTCAAGACGGGGGCTGGCCAGCTGCGGGCCGAGCAGATCGAGCGCTACCTCGACGTCGCGCGGCTGCGCGGCTACGACTCGGTGGTGACCATCTCGAACGAGATCGCCCAGTCGCGGGGCGCGCATCCCGTCCCGGTCGACGGGCGCAAGCTCCGCAAGGTCACCCTCCACCACCTCTCCTGGGCCGAGGTGCTGCACGAGGCGCGGATGCTGCTGGCCCACCGCGGTTCCGACGACCCGCTGCAGGCGTGGATCACCCACGAGTTCATCCGGTACCTCGAGCACCCGCGATCGGGGGCGGACCTGTTCCAGGACATGGGCCCGGCGTGGGTGCCCGTGCGGCAGGCGGTGGCGGCGGGGACGCTCAGGCCCACCGACTCGAAGGTCCCTCCGGTCGCAGCAGCATGGGGCAAGCTCGTCACCCACCTCCGACTGCAGCTGACCTCGGAGCTCGGGGTCGAGGTCAAGGAGGTGCTGCCGCGGGGCCCGGCCGGCACCGCAGAGGCGAGGCTCGCCGGCGCGGTCGCCCTGCTCGCCTCCGACGGGGTCCTCCGGGCGACGATGAAGATCCCGGGCGCGGCCGGCCCGCTGACCGTGGTGGCCGACGTGCGGACCACCCAGGTCCGGGTCTCGGTCGAGGTGGACGCGCCCGGTGAAGGCGGACCCCAGCGGCGGGTCGGCTGGGTCGTGCGCCAGCTCAAGGACGCACCACCCGCCCTGCTGGTCGAGGTGGCCTTCGCGGGCAGCGCCGACAGCACGTGCGAGCAGCTCAAGGACGTCCGCGACTCCGTCGCGCCGCTCGTCCTCGACCGGACCACCGAGGTCAAGAAGTTCACGCTGACCCTCGCCGCGCCGCTCGGCACCAAGCGCAGCGGGGTCAAGGGCGGCTTCGTCAGCAGCGTGGTCACCGCGGTGGAGGGGTTCTACCGGGAGGTGGTGCAGCCCATCAAGCCGTGGGTCCCGTCGGCACCTCGACTTCCTGCGGAGCCGGACGTGCCGGCGGACGACGGGTCGTCCGGGACCTGAACGACGACGGGCCCCCACCGGTGAGGTGGGGACCCGTCGTCGAGCGGGGTGCGTCAGCTGATGCCGACGACCTCCTTGGCGATGGCCGCGGCGCGGGTCTGGCTTGCCGAGACGACGCCACGACGGTTCTTGTGGGCCTCCTCGTACGCCATGACCGCGCGCACGTCGGCGGTGGTGTCGAGCTCCTTGACCGCGGCGACGGCGTCGCTGACCGACAGCTCGTCGTACCCGGTGATGGGCAGCTCGGCGGCCTCGAGGCTGCCGGTGTTGGCGCGCGCGGTGTGCACGGCCTCGGCGGCGTCGGCGTCACCCTCCCGGGTGGCGATCTCCTCGGCCTTGGCCAGGCTCGCGTTGCGTCCCGCGGTGATGGTCTCGACGGCGTCGCCGGCGATCCGGGTGCCGCGCTCGCGCAGCTCGTCGGCGGTCTCGGTGACGGTCCCGCGGGTGCGTCGCAGGGTGGCGACCGCGCGGTTCAGGCCGGCGGCGGACCAGCGGGCCGGGGCACCGGCGACGCGGGCGGCGGTGCCGGTGGCGGCCTGCAGCGGGGTGGCGCGCAGGGCGGCGGGGCCACCGAGGGCCTCCTCGGCCAGCACGGTGGTGAGCCACTCGACGGTGGCGTCGTGCGCGGTGATCAGCCGGTCGGCCAGGCGCACGGTCTGCGTCTCGTCGGCGGCGGTGGCGAGCGCCTTGAGGTAGCGCGCGCGGTCGGCGAGCTGGTGCTCGACGGCGAGGTCGTCGAGCAGGGCGCCCGCGAGCGGCTCGGCCTGCGCGGCGACGGTGGTCAGCAGCGCGCCGACCCGACCCAGCGCGGGGGAGACGACGTCGGGGATGCCACCGAGGCGGCGCAGCTCGGTGCGGATGGCACCGGCGCGGTCCACCGCGTTGCGGCCGTTCTGGGCCAGCTCGTCGCGGACGGCCCCGGTGCGGGCCTGCGCCTGCCGAGCCTGGGCGATCTGGATCTCGGTGTTGGTGAGGGTCAGCATCGTGCGCAGCTGCGCGACGACCTGCGTGGTCGTGGTGGTGGCCATGAGCCCGACAAGACCAGCCCAGGGTGCGGGTGGGGGCGGTGGAAGCGCCGTCCAGTGACCCAACCCACGGCGCTCAGGCGCGGCCGGCCCCGGCGTGGGCCTCGGCCTCGTGACCGGCGGCCTCCCGGGCCAGGGCCACCGTCGAGACCACCATGACGACCACGGCGACGGCGATGGTGACGACGCCCGTGCCCCCGACCCGCAGCTCCTCGCCCAGCACCACGAGGCCCAGCGCGACCGCCACCACCGGCTCCAGGACGATCATGGTGGGCACGGAGGTCTGCAACGCCCCGGCGTGGAACGCGGACTGCTGCAGCACCGTGCCCAGCGCGGCCACCACCACCAGGGCGTAGGGCGCGGGCGAGCTCAGCAGCTCGGTGAGCCCGCCCCGGCCGAGCCGGTGCACCGAGACCGTGGTGAGCACCGCGACCAGGGCGAACAGCACCGCCGTCGGCACCGCCAGCAGGACGGCCCGGTCGCGACCCGGCCGGGCCCGTCGCGCCCCCAGCACGCACCCCACGACCACGACGGTCGCCGCCGCGGCGACCGCGGCCCAGGCCGGACCGGTGGGGCGCTGGTGACCCGGCCGGGGGTCACCGACGACCACGAACACGGCGATCGCGGCGGTGAGCAGCACGGCCCACGTCCACTCCGTGCGCGTCACCCGCCGGTGGGAGAGCCGGGCGCTCAGCGGCAGCGCGACCAGCAGCGAGGACACCAGCACCGGCTGGACCAGCAGCAGCGACCCCCGGCCCAGCGCGAGGGCCTGGAAGACGAACCCCCCGACAGCCGAGGCGGTCCCGGCCCACCACATCGGCTGGCGCACCAGGGTCGCGGCCATCGCCCCGCCCATCCCGTCCTCGGCGGGGACGTGGTCGGTCGAGCGCTGCCGGACCACGATGCCGACGGCGACGAACACCGCGGCCACGAGGGCGAGGAGCACGGCGGACAGCTCGCGGGACACGCCCCCCAGGATGCCCGACGGCGGCGGGGGTCACACCGTTGAGCGCCGTGCGCACCGCCCCGCCAGGATTACCCCCGTGACCTCGTCGACCCCTGCCCAGAGCCAGCCCTACCCCCTCGGTGCCACCGCCCGCCCGGACGGGTCCCTCAACGTCGCCGTCTACTCCGAGACGGCCGACGCCGTCGACGTGGCCGTGTTCGACGCCGACGGTGCGGAGCGCCTGGTCCGGCTCACCGAGCGCGCCGGGCACGTCTTCCACGGTCTCGTGCCCGACGCCGGGGTCGGCACCCGCTACGGCCTGCGCGTCGACGGCCCCTGGGACCCCGAGCGCGGCCTGCGCCACAACCACGCCAAGCTCCTGCTCGACCCCTACGCCACCGCCGTCGAGGGGATGGTCGACTGGAGCGAGGACGTCTTCAGCCACTTCCACGACGAGCCGGAGACGGCCAACGAGGCCGACTCGGCCAGCTCGATGCCCCGCTGCGTCGTCGCCGACCGCGACTTCGACTGGGGTGACGACGCCCCGCCGCGCACCCGGGTCCGCGACACCGTCGTCTACGAGGTCCACGTCAAGGGCTTCACCGCGCTGCACCCCGACGTCCCCGAGGACGTCAGGGGCACCTACGCCGGCCTCGCGCACCCGGCCGCGATCGCGCACCTGACCGACCTGGGCGTCACCGCCGTCGAGCTGCTGCCGGTCCACCAGTTCGTGCAGGACTCCCACCTGCTGGAGAACGGGCTGCGCAACTACTGGGGCTACAACTCCATCGGCTTCCTGGCCCCGCACAACGAGTACAGCTCGGCCGGGGAGGGCGGCGAGCAGGTCGCCGAGTTCAAGTCGATGGTCAAGGCGCTGCACGCCGCCGGGCTCGAGGTCATCCTCGACGTGGTCTACAACCACACCGCCGAGGGCAACCACCTCGGCCCGACGCTGAGCTTCAAGGGCATCGACAACGCCTCCTACTACCGCCTCGTCGCGGGCGAGGAGAACGCCTACTTCGACACCACCGGCACCGGCAACAGCCTCAACGTCGGCCACCCCGCCGCGCTGCAGCTGATCATGGACTCGCTGCGCTACTGGGTGACCGAGATGCACGTCGACGGCTTCCGGTTCGACCTCGCCACCACGCTGACCCGCCAGTCCGGCGACGCCGAGGTGCACAGCGCCTTCCTCACCCTGTGCCACCAGGACCCGGTGCTGGCCACCGTCAAGCTCATCGCCGAGCCGTGGGACACCGCCGGCTACCAGGTGGGCGGCTTCCCGGCCGACTGGTCGGAGTGGAACGGCAAGTTCCGCGACGACGTGCGCGACTTCTGGCGCGGCACCGACGGCGCCCTGGGCGAGCTGGCCCAGCGCCTCACGGGCAGCCCCGACGTCTACGAGTCCGACCGTCGCTCGCCGCTGTGCAGCGTCAACTTCGTCACCGCGCACGACGGCTTCACCCTCGCCGACCTCACCGCCTACGACGAGAAGCACAACGAGGCCAACGGCGAGGACAACAACGACGGCGAGTCCGACAACCGCTCGTGGAACGGCGGGGTGGAGGGCGACACCGACGACGAGGGCGTGCTCGCGCTGCGCGGCCGGCAGCGGCGCAACTTCCTCGCCACCCTGCTGCTCTCCGCCGGGGTGCCGATGATCCTCGGCGGCGACGAGATGGGCCGCACCCAGGGCGGCAACAACAACGCCTACTGCCAGGACGACGAGATCTCCTGGTTCGACTGGGAGCACGCCGACCGCGAGCTGCTGGCGTTCACCACGGACCTGCTGACCCTGCGCCGCGAGAACGCCGCGCTGCGCCCCGCGTGGTTCCGCGGGACCGAGGGCACCGACACGATCCACCTGCTCCGCGCCGACGGGGCGGAGATGGGTCCGGACGACTGGTCCGACGCCGGCGCCAAGTCCCTCGCCGTGCGCCTGGCCCACGAGGGCAGCACCACCTTCCTGCTGCTGCTCAACGCCGCCGACGGGCCGGTGGAGTTCCAGGTTCCCGAGGGCGCGTGGCGCCTGGCCCTGTCGTCCGACCCCGACCAGGAGGTCGGCCGTGACGTGGAGACCCTGCTGGTCGGCGACCACTCGGTGACGCTGCTCCGCGAGCAGCCCACCGCGTGACGTCGGGCTAGCGGCGCGACCGGCGCAGGGTCTGCACGAGCAGCTGACCGAGGAACACCACGACGGCGACGCCGACCAGGTAGTAGACGCCGTGCAGCACACCGGTGCCGGCGCCGTCCCCGCCGGCCAGGGCGATCACCAGCACGACCACGAAGGCGATGACTCCCGCGACGAGGGCGTTGCGGAGGTACAGGCTGGCGCTCACGGCAGCTCCCACGGGGCTCGGGTGGTGGTGCGGTCAGAGTAGGCCGGACCATCACCCGCTGTCCCAGGAACCGCGCTCCCACCTGCGTCGATGGTCCCGACGAAGCTGTCGAAGGCCTGCGTGGTGCGGGCCGTGTCGCCGGTGGCGTCGAGGTCCATCAGCAGCCCACGGATGACGGCGAGCACGAGCGTCGCGAGCTCGGGCCGTCCCAACGTGGCCAGGCCCTCCTCGAGCGGCCCGAGCCAGTCGGTGGTCGCCGAGCGCCGGAAGTCCGGCCACGGCGGTGGCACCACGTCGTCCCGCCACTGGGAGAACATCCGCAGGTACGGCCGGCCGGCCGGGCCGGTGATGGACGCCCACGCCCCGGCCAGCGTGCGGGTGTAGGGCTCGTCCGGCCGCACCCGCAGCAGGTCGCCGAACACCTGGAGCTGGCGCTGCCGCGCGCGGCGCTGGACGTCGCGGAGCAGCGCGTCGCGGCTGCCGAAGTGGTAGACGAGCATCCGCGCCGACGTGCCCGTGGCGGCGACCAGCGGGCCGAGCCGGTCGGGCAGGCCGTGCGCGAGGGCGTGGTCGGTGCATGCGTCGAGCAGCCGCTCCCGGATGTCCGGCTGCGGTCGACGGCCCACCGCGGCACCGTTTCACGTAACAACTTCTACGTCTACCGTCGGCGCGGGACGGTCGGGACGACGTGGAGGTGGCGATGAGGGTCGTGTTCGTGCACGGGGCCTGCGTGCGGGACGGGTCGTGGTGGTGGCACCGGGCGGCGGCGCGGCTGCACGAGCGCGGGGTCGCGAGCGTGGCGCCCGCGCTGCCGAGCTGCGGGGAGGCGGGCCGCCCCGGCGGCACGGACGGGCCGGGGCTGGCCGAGGACGTCGCCGCGGTGCGCCGGGTGCTGCGCGACGGCGACGAGCCCACCGTGGTGGTGGCCCACAGCTACGGCGGGATCGTCACCGCCGAGGCCGCGGCCGGGGTCCGGTCGGTGCACCACCTGCTGCTGGTCTCCAGCTACCTGCCGGAGGTGGGGCAGGCCCTGGCGGACTTCGGCCCGGCCGAGCCGGCCCCGTTCCTCGAGGTCGACGACGCGGACGGCACGGTCGGTGTCCGTCCGGAGCTGCTGGTGGGGACGTTCCTGCAGGACTGCGACCCGGAGGTGCAGGCCGACGCCGCGGGCCACCTCGCCCGGCAGAGCGTCGGGGTCATCGGCACCCCCGTCGCGGCCGCCGCGTGGCAGCAGGTGCCGTCGACCTACCTGGTGTGCGCGCAGGACCGGGGCACCCCGGCGGCGCGGCAGCGCGAGCACGCCCGGCGGGCCGGGGACGTGGTCGAGGTCGACGCCGGCCACCACCCGTTCCTGTCCCGGCCCGAGGTGGTCAGCGAGCTGGTCCTGCGCCTGTGACCGCGCCGCCCTCCTCGGCGCGGGCGACCCAGATCTCGACGCGGCCGACCTGGGCGGGGGACTCCGGGCTGCGGGGGACCACGCGGTCCAGCCGCAGCCCGGCCGCGCGGGCGACGCCCGAGCTGCGCACGTTGGCCACGTCGACGTGCACCTCGACCCGCTCGACCCCGGGCAGGGCGAGACCGACCCCGACCAGGGCCCGGGTGGCGGCGCGGGCGTGGCCGCGGCCCGTCGCCGCGGGGTGCAGCCAGTAGCCGACCTCCACCGCGCCCGGGCCGAGGCGGTGGTGCAGGCCGAAGGAACCGAGCACCGGGGCGCCCACCCGCTCGCGCAGCAGGTAGAGGTGCTCGGTGCCCGCGTCCCAGCTCGCCTCGGCCGCCCGCGCGAACCCGAGCTGGGCGTCCCCGTCCGCGGCGCCGGGGGTGGCCCACCCCATCCACGGGCCGAGGTGCTCCAGGCTCTCGTGCACCGCGGTGCGCAGCGCGGGCCCGTCCGCCGCGCGGAGCCGGGTGAGCACGGCCGCCGGCAGGGCGACCGTGTCGGGGGGAGCGGGCACACTGGGGACCATGGAGCACCTCGAGGTCGACGGTCTGGGCCAGGTCAGCCGGGTCGGGCTGGGCACCTGGCAGTTCGGGTCCAAGGAGTGGGGCTACGGCGACACCTACGCCGACGGCGGCGCCCGCGACATCGTGCACCGCGCCCTGGAGCTGGGCGTCACCCTCTTCGACACCGCCGAGGTCTACGGCTTCGGCCGCAGCGAGAAGATCCTGGCCGAGGCCCTGGGGGAGCAGCGGTCCCAGGTCGTGGTGGCCAGCAAGATCTTCCCCGTGGCCCCCGTGCCGAAGATCGTCCGCAACCGGGCCGACGCCAGCGCGGCGCGCCTGCAGCTCGACCGCATCCCCCTCTACCAGGTGCACCAGCCGAACCCGGTGGTCCCCGACTCGGTGATCATGCCGGGCCTGCGCGAGCTGCTGGACTCCGGCCGCATCGGTGCCGCCGGGGTGTCGAACTACTCCCTCGAGCGGTGGCGCAAGGCCGACGCCGCGCTGGGCCGCCCCGTGGTGAGCAACCAGGTGCAGCTCTCGCTGGCCCACCCCGACGCCCTCGACGACCTGGTGCCCTTCGCCGAGGCCGAGAACCGGATGGTCATGGCGTACAGCCCGCTGGCCCAGGGCCTGCTCGGCGGGAGGTACGGCGTCAAGAACCGGCCCGGCGGGGTGCGGGCGGCCAACCCGCTGTTCGGCACCGAGAACCTGCAGCGCGTCGAGCCGCTGCTCGGCCTGCTCCGCGAGGTCGCCGCCGCGCACGACGCGAAGCCCGCCCAGGTGTCCCTGGCCTGGCTGCTCGGCCTGCCCCGCGTGGTCGTCATCCCCGGGGCGTCCAGCGTCGAGCAGCTCGAGTTCAACGTCGCCGCCGCCGACCTGCACCTGAGCGCCGACGAGCAGCAGTCGCTCACCGACGCGGCGCGGGCGTTCCACCCCGTCTCGGCGGCCACCACGGCCGTCGACGTCGCCAAGGAGAAGCTCGGGGGCCTGCGCTCCCGGCTGGGCCTCTGAGGTTCAGCCCCGGCTCAGGTTGCCCCGGCACCCTGGGGGAGTGACCCTCCTGGACCTGGTGCTCCTCGTCGTCGTGGCCCTCGCCGCCCTCGGTGGGTGGCGCCGCGGGCTGACAGGCTTCGGCCCCGGCCTCGTCGGGCTGCTCCTCGGGCTCGCCGTGGGCGGCTGGCTCGCCGGCGTGCTCGTCACCCCCGCGGCGTCGGCCGGGGTGCACCTGCTGCTCGTGGCGGCGTTCCTCGTCGGAGGCGCGGTCGTGGGCTCGGCGCTGGGGAACACCGTGGGCGGCGCCCTGGGCCGCGGCCTGAGCCTGGTGCGGCTGCGGCCGCTGGACCGGGCGGCGGGGGCGGTGGTGCGGGCCGGGCTGGCCGTCGTGGTGGTCTGGGTGCTGGCCGGCATCGTGGGCGGGCTGGTGCCCGGGGCCGCGGGCCTCGCCTCCCGCAGCGCCGTCCTCGGCCAGGTCGCCGACGTCCTCCCCGAGCGCGACGGCCTGCTGGCGGACACCGCCGGCGCCCTGGGGGTGCCCGCCGACGTGCTGGCCCTCGTCCCCAGCTCGGCGACCCGCTCGCTGGACCCCGCCGAGGTCGGGGAGGTGGCCGCCGCCGCGGGCCGCTCGGTGGTCAAGATCGAGGGCACCGGGTGCGGCACCGGCGTCGAGGGCTCCGGCTTCGTCGTCGACGGCGGCCTGGTCGTCACCAACGCCCACGTCGTCACCGGCACCAGCCGGCTGACCGTGGCCGACACCGGGGGCACCCACCGCGCCACGGCCGTGCTCGTCGACGACGACGCCGACCTGGCCGTGCTGCGGGTCGACGGGCTCGACGCCCCCGCCCTGACCCTCGCCGACGGCGCGGCGGGCAACGGCACCACCGGCGTCGTCCTGGGCTACCCCGGCGACGGCCGGCTCACCGCGGTGCCCGCCACCGTGGTCCAGCGCCTGCCCGTGGTGCAGCCGGGTGTCGACGGCGGCTACACCAGCCGCGAGGTCTACCGGCTGCGCGCCGTGGTGCGCGAGGGCAACAGCGGCGGCCCGCTGGTCGACGGCGCGGGCGACGTCGTCGGGGTGGTCAACGCCCGCTCGGCCACCGACGACGACACGGGGTTCGCGCTCACCCTGACCACGCTGCGCACCGACCTTGCCCGGGCGGCGGGGCTCACGGCGGCGGCGAGCACCGGTGGGTGCCGCACCGCCGCCTGACCGGTGGCTCAGCCCCGGGGGTGCACCGCGGCGTCGAGCAGCTCGGCCAGGGCGGTGGCCGAGCCGCAGCCGTCCAGCTCGTCCACCCCGACCGGCAGCGGCAGCCGCCAGTTCACCCGGTCCTCGGTGCCGGGCACGTTGGGCCGCCGCTGCGCCAGCACCGCGTCGTCCAGGGTCGCGCACAGCAGCGCCGACGGGGCGGCGACCAGCCGGCGGTGCGCCCGCAGCGTCGCCGCGGCCGGGTCGTCCCCGTCCGCCGCCCCGATGGTCTCCAGCATCTCCTGCCGCGAGGCCGCCAGCTCCGCGTCGCTGCCGAGCCCGAGGCTGCGCTGCTCGGCCAGGTCCGTGCCGTCGACCAGGCCGCGGACCGTCGGCAGGTCGTGCGTGGTCACCGCGGCCATCGCCCCCTCCGGCCACGCCGCGGGGGCGTCCTCCTCGAACCACAGCAGCCGGTAGCTGAGCATCCCGTGCTCGGCCATCGCCTCGCGCACCCCGTCCTCGACGACGCCGAGGTCCTCGCCCACCACCAGGGCGCCCGCGCGGTGGCTCTCCAGCGCGACGATCGCGAGCATGTCCTGCCACGGGTAGCGGACGTAGGCCCCCGCCCGGGGGTCACCGCCCGGCGGCACCCACCACAGCCGGAACAGCCCCATGACGTGGTCCACCCGCAGCCCGCCGGCCCCGGCCAGGGTGGCCCGGACGGACGCGGCGAACGGCTCGTACCCGGCCAGGCGCAGCCGCCACGGGACGAACGGCGGTGACCCCCAGTCCTGCCCCAGGCCGTTGAACGCGTCGGGGGGCGCACCGACGGTGACCCCGTCGGCCAGCACGCCCTGCCACGCCCACGCGTCGGCCCCGCCGCCGGAGACCCCCACGGGCAGGTCCTGCAGCACGGTGGTGCCGGCGCATGCGTCCTCGAGCTGGCGGCCCAGCGCCCACTGCAGCCAGGCGTGGAACGCGACGTCGTCCCCGTGCTCGGCGACCGCCGCGGCCACCGCGTCGGAGTCCGGGTCGTGCAGCTCGGCGGGCCAGTCGTGGAAGTCGTCGCCGTGCGCCTCGGCCAGCACGCACCAGGTCGCCCACTGCTGCAGCGGGCGGCCCTGCTCCGCGCGCCACGCGGCGAAGTCCTGGCCCGGCCCGGCGTCGAACACCCGGCGCAGCGCCCGGCGGTGCAGCACCCAGGCGGCGTCGCGGTCGATCACCTCGGCCCGGCGCAGCGCCCGGCCCTCGGCGACGTCGACCGGGTCGGGCGCACCCGCCCCGGGCACCTCGGCCACCCGCAGGTAGAGCGGGTTGCGGAAGCGGCGCGTGGCCGGCAGGTAGGGGCTGGCCTCCTGCGGGTGCGTCGGGGCCACCCCGTGCAGCGGGTTGACCAGCAGGAACCCCGCGCCCCGGGCGGTGGCCCACTCCCGCACCGCGCGCAGGTCGGCCAGGTCCCCGGTGCCCCAGCTGGCCGCCGAGCGCGCGGCGTAGAGCTGGACCGCGACGCCCCACTCGCGCAGCCCCTCCGGGCGGTGGCACCGGCCGGGGGAGACGATGACGCGGCGCGCGGGCCCCGCGTCGGGGGTCAGCTCGTGGTAGCCCAGCGGCAGGTCCACCGCGCCCGGGCCGCCGACCCGTCGGGTGGTGCCGTCCTCCAGCGCCAGCTCCCCGGCCGGCAGGTCGGCCTGCTGCCCCGTGCGCAGCACCAGCGGGGCGCGCTGCTCGAGGTCCGCGGGCGGGGTGCCGATGACCTCGCGGAGCGCGGCGAGGGTCTCCTCGGCGGGGTGCTGCTCGACGTCGTCGCCGTCGAGCCAGCTCCGGGAGATGCCCCAGTCGTCGGTCTCGGGGGTCCGGGGGCCCTGCGGTGCGCTGCTCACGCCGCACAGCCTGGCCGATCCGCGCGCCGGGCGCCCGGAGCCCGGTCCGGCGGGGGTGTCGTGTGGCAGGCTCGCCGCGGACGAGGGGCGGTGGTCGGTGTGGTCGGGTCGGCCGGGCAGGACGCAGCGGTGCTGGCCGAGGACGAGCCGGCCGGGGGTGCGCCCGACCGCGTCCTGACCATCCCGAACGCGCTCAGCGTGCTGCGCCTGCTGGGCGTGCCGCTGTTCCTCTACCTCCTGCTCGGCCCGCAGGCCGACGGCTGGGCGATCGTCGTCCTCGCCGTCAGCGGGGCCACCGACTACCTCGACGGCAAGCTCGCCCGGATGCTGGACCAGGGCTCCCGGCTGGGCGCGCTGCTCGACCCGGCCGCCGACCGGCTCTACGTGCTGGCCACCCTGGTCGCGTTCGTGGTGCGCGACATCGTGCCGTGGTGGGTGGCCGCCGTCCTCGTCGGCCGCGACCTGGTGCTGGCCGCGACGTTCCCGCTGCTGCGCCGCCGCGGGATGACCGCCCTGCCCGTGCACTACCTCGGCAAGGCGGCCACCTTCTGCCTGCTCTACGCGTTCCCGCTGCTGCTGGCCGCGCAGGCCGAGGGCACCTTCGCCGCCATCTGCCGCCCGCTCGCCTACGCGTTCGCCCTGTGGGGCGGGGCGATGTACCTGTGGGCGGGGGTGCTGTACCTGGTGCAGGTGCGCCTCGTCGTGGCCCGGGTGCCCCCGGTGGGACCGGCCCCGTGAGCCCCGACCCCGGCCCCCGGCGCTCGCCGCAGCCGTCGCTGCTCGCCGCGCTGCTGGCCGACCCGCTCGACCCCGGCTACGCGGCCGCGGCCGCCCGGCGGCGGGCCACCGCGTCGCACCACGCCCACGCCGCCCGCACCACTCGGGCCTGGGCCGTCGCCGGGGTCCTCGTCGTCGGGCTGGTGCTCGGTGTCGCCGCCGCCACCACCTCGGCCGCGGCCCCGGCGGGCGAGGTGGTGCGCGCCGGACTCGCCCAGGAGGCCACCGACGCGCAGGGCAGGGTCGACGACCTGGCCGCGCAGCGCGCCGGGCTGGCGGCCCGGGCGCAGGAGCAGCGCTCCCGGGTCCTCGACGGCGGCAGCGAGGGCCGGGCGGCCAACGACGCGCTGCAGCAGCTGCAGGTCGCGGCCGGGGTCACGCCCGTCGCCGGACCTGCGCTGCGGGTGACCCTGAGCGACACCGGGTCGGGCGACGCCACGTCCGGGGCCCGCGGCGGCACGGTCCTCGACCGCGACTTGCAGCTCGTGGTCAACGCGCTGTGGTCCGGGGGAGCGGAGGCGGTCGCGGTCGGCGGCGTCCGGCTCAGCCCGCAGGCCAGCATCCGGCAGGCCGGTGGCGCGGTCCTCGTCGACGACCAGCCCGTGTTCACCCCCTACGAGGTGGTGGGCATCGGCGACGTCGGTCGCCTCGAGACCACCTTCGTGCGCAGCGAGGCCTACGTCCGGCTCTCCGCCGTCGCCCAGGTCTACGGTCTGGGCTTCGCGACGGAGCGGGTCGAGCGGGCGGAGCTGCCCGCGGCGACGGGGACCGACCTCGCCGCCACGGGCCGGGTAGGGGGTGGCCGGTGATCGCGGTGGTCGCGCTGGCGGTCGGGGTCGTGCTGGGGCTCGTGCTGAGCCCGCAGGTGCCCGACTTCGTCCAGCCCTACCTGCCCATCGCCGTCGTCGCCGCGCTCGACGCGGTGTTCGGGGGGCTGCGGGCCCAGCTCGACGGCATCTTCGACCCCAAGGTGTTCACCGTCTCGTTCGTGTTCAACGTCGTGGTGGCCGCGCTGATCGTGCTGCTCGGCGACCAGCTCGGGGTCGGCACCCAGCTCTCCACCGCGGTGGTGGTGGTGCTGGGCATCCGCATCTTCGGCAACGCGGCCGCGATCCGCCGCCACCTGTTCGGGGCGTGAGCACCGTGGACGAGGAGCGCCGGGACCCGCCGCCGGAGAACCCCCAGCAGGAGAACCCCCAGCAGGAGAACCCCCAGCCGGGGGCGGACGGCACGGCCCCACCCCGCTCGCGCCGGGCCCGGGCGGTCTCCACGGCGCTGGTGGCGCTGCTGTGCGCCGCCCTCGGCCTCGCCGTCGTCGCCCAGGTCCGTGACCAGGGCTCCGGGGACACCCTCGACTCGGCCCGCCCCGCCGACCTCGTGGTCCTGCTGGACACGCTGCAGCAGCGCGAGGCCTCGCTGCGCGAGGAGGTGGCCCAGCTGCAGTCCCGGGTGGACACGCTGCAGGCCTCCGGGCAGGACTCCGCTGCCGCCCTGGCCGAGGCGCGGCAGGAGGCCGGCGCCCTGGCCGTGCTGGTCGGCACCGCCCCCGCCACGGGCCCGGGGGTGCGGCTGACGCTGACCGACCCCTCGCGCAGCGTCGGCCCGGAGGTGGTGCTCGACGCGGTGCAGGAGCTGCGCGCGGCCGGGGCCGAGGCCATCGAGGTCGGGGGCGCCGACGGCGCCGCGGTGCGCATCGGGCTCAGCTCGTCGGTGGGCGGCCGCGCGGGGGCCGTGGCCGTCGACGGCACCACCCTGGCCCTGCCGTACACGGTGCTCGCGGTGGGCGACCCGGCCACCACGGCGGCGGCGCTGGACATCCCCGGCGGCGTGGTCGACACCGTCGCCCGGGCGGGGGGGTCGCTGCGCGTGGAGCAGCTCCCGGAGGTCGCGGTGACCGCCTTGCGAGCGGTGAGCCCACCCCAATACGCTCAGCCGGCCCGCTAGCCGGACGGTGGCCGCACCCGTCGGGTCGGCCGTCGCGCGAGCCCGCCGAAGACCCGCACCCGAGGAGACCCGTGGCCGAGCCCAGCACCCCCGAGGACCTGCGCTACACCGCCCAGCACGAGTGGGTGCAGAAGGTGGGGGAGGACCGGGTCCGCATCGGCATCACCGACTTCGCGCAGGCGCAGCTCGGCGACGTGGTGTTCGTGCAGGTCCCCGACGTCGGCGACGACGTCACCGCCGAGCAGCCCTTCGGCGAGGTCGAGTCGACCAAGAGCGTCTCCGACGTCTTCGCCCCGCTCACCGGCACGGTGGCCGCGGTGAACGAGGCCCTCGAGGCCAGCCCGGAGCTGGTCAACTCCGGCCCCTACGGCGACGGCTGGCTGCTCGAGATCACGGTGCCCGACGCGGGCGGCCTGGACGACGTGCTGGCCGGCCTGCTCGACGCGGCCGGCTACCGGGAGACCACCGAGAGCAGCTGAGCGGGCGGCACGGCGGGGTGTCCGGGGTGGGCCCGACGCACCCCGTGATCGCGGTACGGTCATGGCCCTGCCGCCCGGGGACGGGCGGCGACGACGTCGAGGAGGAGCTCAGGTGAGCCAGGACGACCAGCACGCGGGGCAGGAACGGCCCACCGAGACGACCTCGGTGTTCCGTGCGGACTTCCTGCAGGAGGTCGACCGCTCCGGTGGCGCCTCCGGCGAGCAGCCCGTGGCCGGCGTCGAGGCGCTGCCCGCCGGGTCGGCCCTGCTCGTGGTCAAGCGCGGCCCCAACGCGGGCTCGCGCTTCCTGCTCGACCAGCCGATGACCTCCGCCGGCCGCCACCCCGACAGCGACATCTTCCTCGACGACGTCACCGTCAGCCGTCGTCACGCCGAGTTCCGCCAGGACGGCGAGGACTTCCTCGTCGTCGACGTGGGCAGCCTCAACGGCACCTACGTCAACCGCGAGCCCGTCGACTCCGCGGTGCTGGCCAACGGCGACGAGGTGCAGATCGGCAAGTTCCGCCTCGTCTTCCTCACCGGGCCCAAGGGCGCCCAGGGCACCGAGCGCTCGGCGGGTGCAGGGAGCCGGTGACCGCTCCCGGGCGCGCGCCCCGCGCCGGCATGTCGATCGGTGCCGTCCTCGAGCGGCTGCGGCCGCAGTTCCCGGACGTCACCATCTCCAAGATCCGGTTCCTCGAGTCGGAGGGCCTGGTCACCCCGCAGCGCTCGCCGTCGGGGTACCGCCAGTTCTCGGTGGCCGACTGCGAGCGCCTCGCCTACGTGCTGGCGGCGCAGCGTGACCACTACCTGCCGCTCAAGGTCATCCGCGAGCACCTCGACGCCCTCGACGAGGGTCGGGAGCCGGCCGGGCCCGGCCCGCGCGCGCCCCGGGCGCTGGCCGTCGCCGACCCGCTGGTGCCGCCGGACGCGTTCGCCACCGACCGTGCCCTGCGGCTGACCCGCGAGGAGCTGCTCGAGCGCGCCGACGTCGGCGCCGAGCTGCTCGCCGAGCTCGAGGCCCACGGCCTGCTGCGGCCTGGCCCGGCCGGGCTGTACCCCGCCGACGCCACCGTCGTCGCGCGGACCGCCGGAGCCCTGGCCCGCCACGGCCTGGACCCCCGCCACCTGCGCAGCCTGCGCACCGCGGCCCAGCGCGAGGCCGACCTCGTCGCCCAGGTCGCGGCCCCCGTCGCCCGGCAGCGGGACGCCGGCGCGGCGGGCCGGGCCGAGGAGCTCGCCCGCGAGGTCGCCGCGCTCACCGTGACGCTGCACGCGGCCCTCGTCGGCAGCGCGCTGCGCGAGGCGGGCACCGCGCAGGCCTGACCGGCGGGGGTGCCCCCGCGCGTGTAGCGTCGGACCGGCAGACGCCGTGTGGGCGATCAGGTCTGGCGGTTCGAGATCAGGAGGTCACCGTGGCGGAGATGCGGGTCGTGGGCATCCGGGTGGAGCTCCCCGCGAACCAGCCGATCCTGCTGCTGCGGGAGTCGGACGGGGACCGGTACCTGCCCATCTGGATCGGGCAGGGCGAGGCCACCGCGATCGCGCTGGAGCAGCAGGGCGTCAAGCCCGCGCGCCCCATGACGCACGACCTCATCAAGAACCTCGTCGGCGCCTTCGGCCGCAACCTGCAGCAGGTCCGCATCACCGACCTGCAGGAGGGCACCTACTTCGCCGAGCTCGTCTTCGACGGCGACACCCGCGTCTCGGCCCGCCCGTCGGACTCCGTCGCGCTGGCCATGCGCTCGGGCGTGCCGATCCACGCGGACGAGTCGGTGCTCGCCGAGGCCGGCCTGGTCATCCCGGACGAGCAGGAGGACGAGGTCGAGAAGTTCAAGGAGTTCCTCGACAACGTCTCCCCGGAGGACTTCAGCACCGACGGCTGAGCCGGTCTCGATCAGGTCTCACCCTCGACGAGAGGTCGAGACCTGTGCGTGGCGCGTTGACCGCCACCAGCACCGGACATACCGTCGACGACGCACCGAGCACCAGGTCGGGGCCACGCAGCACCGCCCCGGTGGTGCTCGAGCAGGCGAGGAGACGGCGTTGGTCGACCGACCGCACGACGACGAGGGCACCGGTCCGCTCGCCCCCGTCGCGCGTCCCCTCCCCGACCTGCCCCAGCCGGACCTCGAGGTGCAGCCCGGCCTGTTCCCCGACGACACCGTGCCCGACGAGCTCGTCGGCTACCGCGTGCCCATCGCCTGCCAGATCGCCGGCATCACCTACCGCCAGCTCGACTACTGGGCCCGCACCTCGCTGGTGGTCCCGTCGATCCGCGGCGCGGCCGGCTCCGGCAGCCAGCGGCTCTACTCGTTCAAGGACATCCTCGTCCTCAAGGTCGTCAAGCGGCTCCTCGACACCGGCGTCTCGCTGCAGAACATCCGCGTCGCCGTGGAGCACCTGCGCCGCCGGGGGGTGGCCGACCTCGCCCGCATCACCCTGTTCTCCGACGGCACCACCGTCTACGAGTGCACCTCCGCCGAGGAGGTCGTCGACCTGCTGCAGGGCGGGCAGGGCGTGTTCGGCATCGCGGTCAGCGGCGCCATGCGCGAGCTGACCGGCACCATCGCCGACTTCCCCGCCGAGCGCGCCGACGGCGGCGTGGTCGAGGACGCCCCCGAGGACGAGCTGGCCACCCGCCGCCGCGACCGGGTCACCCGCCGCACCGGCTAGCCGACCCGCGCCGGGTCGCGGGCGACGGTCGCCGCCACGACCTGCTCCCACGGTGTCGCCCCCTGCCCGAAGGTCCGGGTCGTCGCGGACGCGTCGAGCACGAACTCGGCGTCGAACTGGTGGCGGACGTCGACGAGCTCCCGGAGGAACGGCACCACGGGGGAGAGCAGCCGGAGCGGGGCCCACGGGACCGCGCTGACGGGGCCCGGCTCGACCCCGGCCGCGCGGGCGAGGTCGCCCACGGCCTCACGCTGCGTGCGGACCGTGCTCGGCACCATCCACGCCCGGCCCCACGCGCGCTCGTCGGCCCCGAGGGTGACCAGCGTCGACACCACGTCGGGCAGGTAGCTCCAGCTGCGCCGCGCGTCCGGGTTGCCGAACACCCACACCCGCCCGCCGCGCCGGACGGTGGGCACCTGGCGGTTGAGGTGGGACTGCGCCGCGGGCACCGTCGGGCCCACGAAGTCCGACGCCCGCGCCTCGGTCACGCGGACCCGGCCGGCGGCGTGCGCAGCGACCATCTCCCGCCACATCCGGGCGCGCACCCGGCCCTTGGTGTCGGTCGCGTCCATCGGGGTGTCCGGGGTCATCGGGCCCGTGGGGCGGCCGTAGCCGTAGAGGTTGCCCATCGTCACCAGCACCGCGTCGTGCCGCTCGGCCGCCGCGAGCAGGGCGGCGGCCACGGGCGGCCAGTCGGTGGCCCACGACGTGTAGGGCGGGTTGACCGCGTTGGTGATGGTCGCCGCACCGCGGGTCGCGGCGACCAGCGCATCGGCGTCCGCCGCGTCGACCACCCGGTGCTCGACCCCGTCCCGCGACGTCCCCCCGCTGCGGGAGAGCACCCGCACCTCGTGCCCGGCCGCGGCCAGGCGCTCCGCCGTCCCCGACCCGACCGGGCCCTTGCCCACGACCACGTGCAGCGCCATCTCGTCCTCCGTCCGCTGTCGAGAGCGGTGCTCTCGATCGAGAACGATGCTCGCATTTTCGGCCACCGCAGTCAAGAGCGGTGCTCTCGGTTGCGTGCGACGCTCTCGTGCCGCACGGTGGGACGGTGCCGACCGCTCGTGACCGCGCCCGTGCCGAGCTGACCGCCGAGATCGTCGACGCCGCCCGCCGCCAGCTCGCCGAGGTGGGTGCGGCCGCGCTCTCGCTGCGGGCCGTCGCCCGCGAGGTCGGCCTCGCCTCATCCGCGGTCTACCGGTACTTCCCGAGCCGCGACGAGCTGCTCACCCGGCTGATCGTCGACGGCTACGACCAGCTGGGCGCGGCCGCGGAGGCCGCGGACGACCCCGGCCGCGACCCCGCCACGCGCTGGGTCGGCGTGTGCCGCGCGGTCCGGGCCTGGGCGCTGGCCCACCCGCACGAGTACGCCCTGCTCTACGGCTCGCCCGTGCCCGGGTACACCGCGCCGCCGGACACCGTGCCCGCCGCGGCGCGGGTGGGTCTCGTGCTGGGCCGGGTGCTCGCCGACGCCAGCCGGGCCGGCCTGCTCCCCGACGCCGCCGGGGTGTCGACCGGCGCCACCACCGACCAGCTCACCGAGGCCCTCGGGGGCGACGGGCCGGGCCTCGACGACGCCGTGCGCGGCCGGGCGCTGCTGGCCTGGAGCTCGCTGTACGGGGCGATCAGCTTCGAGCTGTTCGGCCACTTCGTGGGCTCGGTCACCGACGGCGACGCGTTCTTCGACGCGGCGATGACCGACCTGGCGCTCCTGCTGGGGTTCCCCGCGCCGGACCCCGCGGCCTCGACCTAGACTGGACCTGCGTCGCCGCCGTGCGGGAGAGAGCCCGGAGACCGTGTCCGGGCCGCCGAAGGAGCAGCACCTCCCCGTCAACCTCTCAGGCACCAGGGACCGCCCGGAGCTCGACGCCTCTGGAGTCGCCGTGCGCGGTGACAGAGGGGGAGGACGTGTCGTCCCGTCCGCCCAGCCCGGAGGCCACCCCGTGACCCAGCCGCAGCAGTCCCACACCTTCGCCGACCGTCACGTCGGACCCGACGCGGACGGCCTGGCCCGCCTGCTGCACGTCATCGGGGTCGAGCACCTCGACGACCTCGCCGCCGCGGCGCTGCCCGCCGACATCCTCGACCCGGCGGGGGAGAACGGCCTCGACGCGCTGCCCGCCCCGGTCAGCGAGCACGAGGCCATCGCCGAGCTGCGCGCGCTGGCCGACCGCAACACCGTCACCACCTCGATGATCGGGCTCGGCTACCACGACACGATCACCCCCGCGGTGATCCGCCGCAACGTGGTCGAGAACCCCGCCTGGTACACCGCGTACACGCCCTACCAGCCGGAGATCAGCCAGGGCCGGCTCGAGGCGCTGCTCAACTACCAGACGATGGTCGCCGACCTCACGGGCATGGAGATCGCGAACTCCTCCATGCTCGACGAGTCCACCGCCGCCGCCGAGGCCATGACCCTGCTGCGCCGCGCCGGGAAGTCGAAGGCCGCACGGTTCGTCGTCGACACCGAGGTGCTGCCGCAGACCCGGGCCGTCGTCGCCACCCGCGCCGAGCCGCTGGGCATCGAGCTCGTCGACGCCGACCTGGCCGCCGACGGCCTGCCCGAGGGCGACTTCTTCGGCGTGCTCACCCAGGCCCCCGGCGCGTCCGGGCGCGTCACCGACCCGACCGCGCTCATCGCCGAGGCCCACGAGCGCGGTGCCCTGGTCGCCGTGGCCGCCGACCTGCTGGCGCTGACCCTGCTGACCCCGCCCGGCGAGCAGGGGGCCGACGCGTGCGTGGGCACCAGCCAGCGCTTCGGGGTGCCCATGGGCTACGGCGGGCCGCACGCGGGGTACCTCGCGGTGTCGACGAAGCTCGCCCGCCAGCTGCCCGGCCGGCTCGTCGGGGTGAGCGTCGACGCCGACGGTGCCCCCGCCTACCGGCTGGCCCTGCAGACCCGCGAGCAGCACATCCGCCGGGAGAAGGCGACGAGCAACATCTGCACCGCGCAGGTGCTGCTCGCCGTCGTCGCCGCCATGTACGCCAGCTACCACGGGGCGTCGGGCCTGACCACCATCGCCCGCCGGGTCGCGGGGCACGCTGCCCGGCTCGCCGCGCTGGTCCGGGCCGGGGGTGGGGACGTGGTGCACGACGCGTTCTTCGACACCGTCACCGTCCGCGTGCCCGGCCGGTCCGCCGAGGTCCACGCCGCGGCCCGCGCGCAGGGCATCAGCATCCGGGTGGTCGACGCCGACACCGTGGGCGTGACCTGCGACGAGCTCACCACCGCCGCGCACGTCGACGCCGTGGCCGCCGCGGTCGTCGGCCCGGCCGCCCCCGCCCCCGCCGACGCCCCCGCCGACGCCCTGCCGGACGCCCTGCGCCGCACCACGGAGTTCCTCACCCACCCGGCGTTCACCCGCTACCGCTCCGAGACGGCGATGATGCGCTACCTGCGCGCGCTCTCGGACAAGGACCTGGCCCTGGACCGCACGATGATCCCGCTGGGCTCGTGCACCATGAAGCTCAACGCGGCCACCGAGATGGAGCCCATCACCTGGCCCGAGTTCGCCGGCCTGCACCCCTTCGCCCCCGTCGAGGACGCGGCGGGCACGCACCAGCTCGTCGACGACCTCGAGCGCTGGCTGGTCGCCATCACCGGCTACGACGCGGTCAGCCTGCAGCCGAACGCCGGCAGCCAGGGCGAGTACGCCGGGCTGCTCGCCATCCGCGGCTACCACCGCGACCGCGGCGACACCGGCCGCGACGTGTGCCTCATCCCCTCCAGCGCGCACGGCACCAACGCCGCCTCGGCCGTCATGGCCGGCATGCGCGTCGTCGTGGTGGCGTGCGGCGAGGACGGCGACGTCGACCTCGACGACCTGCGCGCCAAGATCGAGGCGCACCGCGACACCCTCGCCGCGATCATGGTCACCTACCCGTCCACCCACGGGGTGTACGAGTCCGGCATCCGCGAGCTGTGCGGCCTGGTCCACGACGCGGGCGGGCAGGTCTACGTGGACGGGGCCAACCTGAACGCGCTGGTCGGCCTGGCCCGGCCCGGCCGCTTCGGTGCCGACGTCAGCCACCTCAACCTGCACAAGACGTTCTGCATCCCGCACGGCGGCGGGGGCCCCGGCGTCGGACCCATCGGGGTCGCGGCGCACCTCACCCCGTTCCTGCCCGGGCACCCGCTGGCCCCGCAGCTCACCGGACGCGGCGGCGTGGTCTCCGGTGCACCGTGGGGGTCCGCGTCGATCCTGCCCATCTCCTGGGCCTACGTGCGGATGATGGGCGCCGACGGGCTGCGCCGGGCCACGCTCACCGCGGTCGCGGCCGCGAACTACGTCGCCCGCCGGCTCGACGAGCACTTCCCCGTGCTCTACACCGGCGAGCGCGGCATGGTCGCCCACGAGTGCATCCTCGACCTGCGGCCCATCACCAAGGCCACCGGCGTCACGGTGGACGACGTGGCGAAGCGGCTGGCGGACTTCGGGTTCCACGCCCCGACGATGAGCTTCCCCGTGGCGGGCACGCTGATGGTGGAGCCCACCGAGAGCGAGGACCTCGCCGAGATCGACCAGTTCTGCGACGCCATGATCGCGATCAAGGCCGAGATCGACCGGGTCGGCTCGGGGGAGTGGCCGGTGGAGGACAACCCGCTGCGCGGCGCCCCGCACACCGCCCGGTGCCTGGTCGGGGAGTGGGATCACCCCTACACCCGCGAGCAGGCGGTGTTCCCGGGGGCGGCGGTGCCGTCGCTGGCGCTGCGGGCCAAGGTCTTCCCGCCGGTGCGGCGCATCGACGGGGCCGCGGGGGACCGCAACCTGGTGTGCTCGTGCCCGCCGATCGAGGCGTTCGCGCAGTAGTCAGCCGGCCAGTCGGGCCACAGCAGGGCGGGCCGTGCTGCACCCGATCGGGCTCCCGTCGGGGGATTCCGCGTGCACCGCCGGATCGGGTGCAGAGACGACCACGCCCGCTGGATCCGGTGCAGCGTGGTTCGGCGGGGACCTCAGCGGACGGCGACGAGCACGGAGTTGGTCGACTCCCCGCCCGTGAAGGGGTTCGGGAAGGTCACCACCTGGCCGCGGGCGCGGCGGAACTCGCCGCGCAGCACGTCGAGCAGCGGCTCGTCGGGCGGGTCGTCCGACCACAGCGCGAACACCCCGCCCGGGGGCAGCGCCGCCGCGAGCCCGGCCACCCCGGCGGGGGTGTAGAATGCGGCGTGCCCGGGGTGCAGCACGTGCCGCGGGGTGTGGTCGACGTCGAGCAGCACCACGTCCGGCCGGCCGAGCCCGCCCGCCGCGGCCAGCGCGAAGAAGTCGCCGCGGACGTAGGTGCACCGGGGGTCGTCGTACATCCCGGCCGAGAGCGGCAGCAGGCCCTGCTCGTGCCAGTCGACGACGGCGTCGAGGGCGTCGACGACCCGCAGCGAGGCCACCCGGGGGTCGGCCAGCGCGGCCGCGGCCGTGTACCCGAGCCCCAGCCCGCCCACCACCACGTCGAGCGCGTCGCCGTCGGCGGCGGCCAGGCCTAGGTGCGCGAGCTCCTCCTCGGCGACGACGAACGCGCTGGACATGAGGAACTCCTCGCCCAGGCGCACCTCGTGGACGTCGGCCTGCAGGGTGAGGTCGAAGCGGCGCCGCAGGCTCACCTCTCCCATCGGCGTGGCCGCCCAGGCGAGCTCGGCGTAGCGCGCGCTCACGGGGCCCGCAGGTGCGCGCGGCCGGTCAGCTCGGCGACGGTGGTGACGCCCATGAGCTGCATGGTCGTCCGCAGCTCGGTGCGCAGCAGGTCCAGCACGCGGTCCACGCCCGCCTCGCCGCCGGCCATCAGCCCGTAGAGGTAGGCCCGGCCGACGAGCACGGTCCGGGCGCCCAGGGCGACGGCGGCGGCGACGTCGGACCCGAAGAGCACCCCGCCGTCGACCATCACCTCGGTGCGCTCGCCGACCGCCGCGGCGATCCCCGGCAGCCGCTCCAGCGGGGTGGGCCCCTGGTCGAGCTGGCGGCCGCCGTGGCTGGACACGACCACCCCGTCGGCCCCGGCGTCCACCACGGCGCGGGCGTCCTCGGCGTCGAGCACGCCCTTGACCACCAGCGAGCCCGGCCACCGCTCCCGCAGCCACGCCACGTCGGCCAGGGTGAGCGCGGGGTCGAAGACCTGCCCCACCAGCTCGGCCACCGTGCCGTCGAAGCTGGACAGGGTGGCGAACTCCAGGGGCGCGGTGGTGAGCAGGTCGAACCACCAGGACGGGTGGCGGGCGCCGTCGAGCACGGTCCGGGCGGTCAGCGTCGGCGGGATGGTCATGCCGTTGCGGACGTCACGCAGCCGCAGCCCCGCCACCGGGGTGTCGACGGTGAGCACCAGCGTGTCGTACCCGGCGGCGTCGGCCCGGCGCACGAGCTCGGCACTCGCGTCGCGGTCGCGCCACAGGTAGAGCTGGAACCAGCGGCGGGCGTCCGGGGCCTCCTCGGCCAGGGCCTCCACCGACGTGGTGCCCATGGTGGACAGCGCGTAGGGCACCCCGGCACGGGCGGCGGCGCGGGCCACGGCGGGCTCCCCGGCCTGGTGCATCATCCGGGTGAACCCGGTCGGTCCCAGCGCCAGCGGCATGCTCGCGGGGCGGCCCAGCACGGTGGTGGACAGGTCGGGCTCGGAGACGTCGCGCAGCACCCGGGAGTCCAGCTCCACCCGGTCGAGGGCCTCCCGCGAGCGCCGGGCGCTGAGCTCGCGACCCGCCGCCCCGTCGGTGTAGTCGAACACCGCCCGCGGGGCGCGCCGCCGCGCGAGCTCGCGCAGGTCGGTCACCGAGGCGGCCGCGGCGAGCCGGCGGGCGTGCGGACCCCCGGCCCGGGGGCGCGGCTGCAGCAGCGGGGCCAGCTCGGACCAGCGGGGCAGCCGCCGGGCGGTCACGTGAGCAGCCGGCCGAGCGCATCACCGAGGCCGGGGCCGCTGCTGAGCCCGGCGTCGACGAGGGTGCCCCCGGTGGCCTGCGCGACCTGGGCCAGGCCGGACGTGTCGAACCCGGGGCCCACGACGACGACGTCGACCCGCACCGGCCGGGCCGGGTCACCCGCGCTGCGGATGGTCGAGAGCACGTCCGCGGCGGTGGTGATGCCGTCGTTCGGGCCGTCGGTCACGAGCAGGACGGTGTTCGGTCGGCCGGGCACGTATCCCTGCACCGCCGCGGTGTAGGCGCCCTGCAGGGCGAAGTTGGACGACGTCGCGCTCTCCGGCCGCAGCCCCGCCAGGGCGGTCGCCAGGGCCTGGCGCCGGGGCACCCCGCCCACCGGGTCGGTGAGCGGTCCGGTGGGCACGGCCACCCGGTAGGGCAGGTCCCCGTCGAGGTTGCGGCTGAACGGCCACAGCCCGACGGCGGCCTGGTCCGGCAGCGCCTGCACCCGCGCGGTGAGCGCGGCCGCGGTGTTCGCGAGCCGGGTGCCCGGCCCCTCCTGCGCCCCGGTGGAGCCGGACACGTCGAGCAGCACGGTCGTGCGCGCGGGGGTGGCGGCCGCGGCGGGCCGCGCCAGGGCGTCGAGCACGGCCGTGGTCGCGGCGGCGTCGGCGAGGGCCAGGGCGGTGCCCGGGGTGCCGACCACGAGGCCGTCGGGGACGGTCGGCGGCCCGCCGCCGGCGCGCAGCTCGGCCACGGTCAGCTGCTGCTGGGCGTCGGGCCCGGTGAGGTCCTCGGCGAAGGCGGCGCTGGCGCGTGCCTGGGTCTCGTCGACCCAGCTGCCCTGCAGCGTCACCAGCGGGTGGTCGGCGACCGGGGTGGCCCCGGCCAGGGCGACCCCGGCGACGGGGGTGGGGCCCTGGTCGAGCGCGAGCAGCTGCTGCTCGGTGGCGGCCACGGCCTGGAACGCGCTGCCGGGCACGGAGCCCAGCCCGGTGAGCGTGGCCAGCGCGTCGGACGCCGACGCCGGCTGCGGGTCCGGCCCGGCGGCGAGGCCGGCCAGGGCGCGGGTGGTGGCGGGGTCGGCGACCTGGGCGGCGGTGACCGGTCCGTCGGACGTGCCCGCGGCGCCGGCCGCCACGGCCTGGCCGACCAGCGGCGTCAGGTCACCGCCCGGCGCGGCCGGGGGCAGGGCCTGGGTGAAGGTGGGCCACCCGGGCTGGCCGAGGTCGCCCCACGCCGCGGTGCCCTGCCGCGCGGCCACGTCGGCCCAGGTCAGGCCGGCGTCGGCGACGGCGGGCGCGGCCGCGGCTGGGACGGCCAGCAGCACCGGGCTGGACCCCAGCGAGCGGGGCACCCCGGTCACCGGGCTCGGGTCGATCGTCGCCGCCCGGGTGGCCCAGGTGGTGTCGCTGGGGATCCACAGCGCGGGCTCAGGCCCGTCGGCCGCGGTGTCCCAGGTGCCCTGCAGGCCGGCCAGCGCCGCGCCGGGGGCGACGGGGGTGACCAGCACCTCGACGCACTGGTCACGGACCACGGTGCGCCGCTCGGTGTAGGCGGCGGCGAGCTGGGTGACCACCGGGGCCACGTCCGGGGCGGCCGCGACCGCGAGGGTGGAGGTTCCGTCGAGGCAGGTGGCGGCGGCGGCTGCCCCGGCGCTGTCGGAGCTGTCCCGCACCTTGAACCAGCCGATGACGGCGAGGACGAGCAGCACGACGACCACCACGGCGACCACCGGCGCGCGGCTGACCCGTCGCCGGGCGCTGTCCCCACGGTGCCTCGCCACCAGGCCACCCTACCGAGCAGGGACGCCCCGGAGCCGGTCCGACGCGGGCCTCAGGGCGCGGGCACCAGCTCGACGACGGTGACCTCGGGGTCGGCGCCGACCCGCACCGGCGGACCCCAGGTGCCCACCCCGCGGGTCGTGTACAGGGTGGTGGGCCCGAACCGGGCGAGGCCCTCGACCGCGGGCTGCTGCAGCGGCACCAGCAGGTCCAGCGGCCACAGCTGACCACCGTGGGTGTGCCCGGAGAGCTGCAGGTCCACCCCCAGCTGGGCGGCCCGGCCGACCTGGCGCGGCTCGTGGGCCAGCAGCACGCACACCCGGGAGGGGTCGCGGCCGGCGAGCGCGGCGTCGAGGTCGGCCGGGTAGGGGTCGGTGCCGGTGACGTCGTTGACCCCCGCGAGGTCGAGCACGCCCGCCCCGCGGCGCAGCTCGACGCGCGTGTTGGTCAGCGGGGTGATGCCCACGGTCGGCCAGAACCGCACCCAGTCCACGACGTCCCCGGCGTAGTACTCGTGGTTGCCGGTCACCCCGAACACCCCCAGCGGGGCCCGCAGGTCCCGGACGGGCACCAGCGCGTCCCCCACCAGGGCCACCGTGCCGTCGACGAGGTCCCCGGTCAGCGCGACGACGTCCGGCGACTGCGCGTTGACCAGCTCGACCACCCGCCGGGTGAACCCCGCCCCGCGGGCGGGGCCCACGTGCAGGTCGGAGACCACGGCGATGCGCAGCCCGGCCAGCTCGGGGGGCAGCCCGGCCAGCGGCACCCGCACCCGGGTGACCAGCGGGTCGGCGGCCCGCCGCAGCGCCCACCCGGTGACCCCGAGCGCGGTGGCGACCACCCCGACCGTGGCCACCCGCAGCGCGGTGCGGCGGCTCTCGTCGGTGCCGCCGGTCCGCCGGCCCCGGCGCGCCAGGCGGACGACGCCGAGGACCACCCCGAGGACGGCGAGGCCGAGCAGCAGGTAGAGCACCACGGCGAGCCAGGTCAGGCCGACGAACGCCACCGGCCGGGCCCACGACGGGTCCAGGGCGCTGCCCGAGAGCAGCCCCACCACCGCGGCCGCGGTCAGCGCGGCCAGCACCAGGGCGAGCAGCCGGCTCAGCCACCGCGGCGCGCGGGTGGCCCGGGCGAGCCTGCGGTGCAGCAGCCACGCCACCAGCGCGCCCAGCACGAGGGCGCCCACGGCCCGGGTCACGCCGGCACGGCCCGGTCGGCCGGGGCCCGCTCGAGCAGGGCCCGGTCGCCGGCGGCGAGCACCTCGGCCCGCAGCGGGGCGGCGCGCTGGGCCAGCTGCGCCTGCGCCCGCACGTACTCCGCCCGCCCGGCCGGCTGCTCCACGGCCACGGGGGAGTAGCCCCACGCCCGCAGGTCGTACGGGCTGGCCCGCATGTCGAGCTCGCGGGCGGCGGCGGCGTGCCGGAAGCAGTCGAGGACGAGCGTCGATGCCACCAGCGGCTCGAGCTTGTACGCCCACTTGTAGAGGTCCATGCCGGCGTGGACGCAGCCGGGCTGCTCGCGGGCGACCTGGTCCTCCCGGGTGGGGGTGACGGCGTTGCGCGGGCGCGCGTCCGCGGTGAAGAAGCGGAACGCGTCGTGGTGGGTGCAGCGCAGCCCGACCTGCTCGACGGCGGCGTCGGTGCCCGCCGGGCCCAGCCGCAGCGGGGCCGCGTGCCGGGCGGCGTCGGCCCCGCCCCGGTAGACCATGGCCCACTCGTGCATGCCGAAGCAGCCGAGCTGGGCGGGCCGCCCGGCGGTGGCCCGCAGCAGCCGGGTGACGAAGTCCAGGGTGGACCGCCGCCGAGCCACCGCGTCGGCCGCCACGCCCACCCCGCCCGGCACCGCGGCGTACCCGGGCAGGGCCAGGAGCTCGTCGGCGTCGGCGAGGACCACGCCGAGGCCGGGGTGCCAGCGCCGCAGCCGGGCCGGGCGGTGGGAGTAGTAGGTGAACAGGAAGTCCAGCACCGGGTGCGCCTCGCCGCGGGAGCGTCGCCCGAGGTGGTCGGCGAGCAGGGCGTCGACCTGCGCCTCGTGCTGCGCGCGGGCCGCCCGCCAGACCGGTCCGGGGACCGCGCCCGTCATGCGAGCCGGGTGGCGAGCTCGGTGCCCAGCGCGTCGCCGGACTCCCAGGCGGTCTGCACCTTGGACCGGCCCCAGCCGTCGCCGCACAGCCCAATGCGGGTCGCGTCGAGCAGGTAGGGCTGCTCGCGCGAGTCCTGCGGCTGGGCCAGGCCCCACCGGTGCACCGCCACCCACCGGGCGTCGACGTCGACGTCGAGCACCTCGCGGACCGCGGCCAGCACGGTCGGGGCCACCTGCCACGGGTCGTCCAGGTGGTCCCGGGCCAGGGCGGGGGTGGTGTGGGCGACGAGCACGGGGGCGTCGTCGCCGCGGCGGTCCCCGTCGTCGGCCAGGGTGGTGATCGCCGGGTGCTCGTTGACGAACATCGCGGAGAACGGTGCCCAGGTGCGCTCCCGGGCGACGACCGCGACGCTGACCACCGGGTCCCAGCCGCGCCCCCCGACGGCCGCGGCGAGGGCCGCGGTCCCGTCGCCGAGGAGGCGCTGCGCCTGCGGGTCCGGCATGGCGAGCACCACGGCGGCGTGCGCGGTGCCGTCCGCGACGGGTCCGGACGACGTGGCGTCGACGCGTCCGACGGTGGCCGAGGTGCGCACGTCGAGACCCGCGGCGAGGTCGGTGACCAGGCTGCGCAGCCCGCCGGGGGCGGCCCACCGGTCGGGGCCGGACTTCTCCTCGGTGCCCCCGTGCGACCAGGCCGTCAGGGTGTCGGTCCACGGCGCGGCCAGGCCGCGGGCGCGCCAGTCGGCGGCCACGGCGGCGAAGCGCTCGTCCTCCCGGTCGTCGACGGTGAAGTACGCGGCCCCGGTGTCGATGGGGCGGCCGTCGAACCGGCGGCTGCCCAGCCGGCCCCCGAGCGTGGCCGCCCGCTCGGCGACGGTGACCCCGACCCCGGCCCGGTGCAGCGCCGCGGCGCAGGCGACCCCGGACAGGCCACCGCCCACGACCAGCACGGTCTGCCCCGGCGCGCTCACCGCCGGCCCCGTCCGGGCACCGGGTCCGGTGCGCGGTGGGTGGCGTCGCGCACGGTGCCCACGAACTCCTCCACGAGGTCCTCCAGGGCGACGACGCCCACGGTGCGGCCGGCGGTGTCGAGCACCGCGGCGAGGTGGCTGGAGGCCCGGCGCAGGGTGCCCAGGGCCTCGTCGAGCGGGACGGCGGCGGGCACGGTCGGCAGCGTCCGCACCTGCGAGCGCCCGATGAGCGTGTCCGGGCCGGTGTCGTCGTCGAGCACCTCCCCGAGCACGTCCTTGACGTGCAGGTAGCCCAGCAGGCTGCCGTCGTCGGTGCGCACCGGGTAGCGGGAGAAGCCCGTCTCGCCGACCGCGTCCTCGAGGTCGCCGAGGCGCACCCCGCCGTCGTGGGTGGGCAGGCTGCGGACGTCGGCGAGCGGGATGACGACCTCGGCCACGGTGCGCCCGGTGGTGCGCAGGGCCTGGGTGAGGCGGCGGTGCTCCCCGGCGTCGATCAGCCCCTCCGAGCGCGAGTCGGCGATCATGCCGGCCAGCTCGCGGGTGCTGTAGGCGGTCTCCAGCTCGTCGCGGACCTCGACCCCGCCCACGTGCAGGATGCGGTTGGCCACCCAGTTGTAGACCGCGATGAGCGGGCGGACCAGCTTGACGAAGGCCACGTGGACGGTCACCAGCAGCATCGCGGACGTCTCCGGCCCGGCGATGGCGATGTTCTTGGGCACCATCTCGCCGAGCAGGATGTGCAGCACCACCACGACCGCCAGGGCCAGGGTGAAGGCGATCGGGTGCAGCAGGCCCTCGGGCACCCCCACGGCCGCCATCGGCGCCTCGATGAGGTGCGCGACGGCCGGCTCGCCGACGCGGCCCAGGATGATCGAGCAGATGGTGATGCCCAGCTGGGCGCCGGCGAGCATCAGCGACAGGTTCTCGCCGGCGGTGATGACGATGCGGGCCCGGGCCTTGCCCTGCGTGGCGAGGGTGTCGAGCCGGTCGCGGCGGGCGGTGATGAGCGAGAACTCGGCGCCGACGAAGAACGCGTTGCCCGCCAGCAGCAGCACCGCCAGGCCGACGGCGAGGACGTCACCCACGGTCGTCACCCGCCCGCCCGGCGTCCCCGTCGGTCCCGTCCCCGTCGGTGCTGTCCCCGCCGGTGCTGTCCCCGTCGGCCCCGTCCTGCGCGGGGGGTACCGGGACCAGCGCGACGGTCTCGACGCGGCGGCCGTCCATCGCGGCCACCCGCAGCCGCCAGCCCCCGGTGGTGACGGCGTCGTCGACCTCGGGGATGCGGCCCAGCTCGGCCAGCACGAGGCCGCCGACGGTCTCGTACTCGCCCTCGGGCGCGCTGAAGCCGGTCGCGTCCTCGACCTCGTCGACACGCAGCAGCCCGGAGAGCTCCCAGCCGTCGCCGACGCGGCGGACGTCGGGGCCCAGCAGGTCGTGCTCGTCGCGGACGTCGCCGACGATCTCCTCGATGAGGTCCTCCATGGTCACCATGCCCGCGGTGCCGCCGTACTCGTCGACCACCAGCGCCACCTGCAGGCCGTCGCCGCGCACCCGGTCCATGAGGGTGTCGCCGTCGAGGGTCTCGGGCACGGTCGGGACGCGGCGCACGATGCGCTCCAGCGGGGTGGCCCGGCGCGCGGCGACCGGGATCGAGAACGACTGCTTGACGTGGACGACGCCCAGCGGGTCGTCGAGGTCGCCGTGGACCACCGGGAACCGGGAGAAGCCGGTGCGCTGCGCCGCCTCGAGCAGGTCGGCCACGGTGGCGTCGGCGTCGAGGGTCTCGATGCGCACCCGGGGCGTCATCAGCTCGTCGGCGGTGCGCTCGCCGAAGCGCAGCGAGCGGTCCAGCAGCGCGGCGGTGCGCTCGTCGAGCGACCCGTGCTCGGCCGAGGTGCGCACCAGGGAGCCCAGCTCCTGCGGGGAGCGCGCCGAGCGCAGCTCCTCGGCGGGCTCGATGCCGATCCGGCGGACCACCCAGTTGGCGCTGCCGTTCAGCGCCGAGATGACGACCCGGAACGTGCGGGAGAACAGCACCTGCGCACCGGCGGTGGCCCGGGCGGTGGCCAGCGGGGTCGCGATGGCCAGGTTCTTGGGCACCAGCTCGCCGAGCACCATCGACAGCGACGTCGCCAGCACGAGCGCCAGGGCGAGGGTGAGCCCGGTCGAGAGGCCCTCGGGCAGGCCGAGCGCCTCGAGCCCCGGGCGGAAGAAGCCGGCCAGGACGGGCTCGGCGATGTAGCCGGTGACCAGGGTGGTGATGGTGATGCCCAGCTGGGCGCCGGAGAGCTGGAAGCTGAGGCTGGAGTGGGCGCGCTGCACCTGCCGGGCGCGGCGGTCGCCGTCGCGGGCGTGCTCCTCGACGACCGTGCGCTCCAGCGCGGTGAGGGAGAACTCGGCGGCGACGAACAGGGCGGTGCCCGCGGTGAGCAGGAGGAAGCCGACGACGCCGGCCACGCTGAGCAGGACCGTCACGCGGGGCCACCCCGGCGCGGCTGGGGCAGGGCGGGCCGTCGGCCCGCCCGGGTACTCGCACCCTCGGGCACCGTGGTCCTCTCGCTCGTCGGTCGGGGGAGCCCTGATCCTACGGGCGAACCGGACACGGCGTGCCCCCCGACGGGGCGTCGCACCTCCGCTGCGCGGCTCAGCCCATGCGCTCCGCGACCTCGGGCGGGAAGCCCCCCGTGGCCACCGGGCCCCAGCTGGTGGGGGTGATGCGGATGAGCGACTTGCCCTGCGCGGCCATGGCCTGCTTGTACTCGTCCCAGTCCGGGTGCTCCCCGGCGATCGAGCGGAAGTAGTCCACGAACGGCTCCGCCGCCTCGGGCATGTCGAGGACCTCGGCGGTGCCGTAGACCTGCACCCAGGGGCCGTCGAAGTCGTCGGAGAGCACGCAGATGCTCACCTGCGGGTCGCGCCGGGTGTTGGTGGTCTTGGCCCGCTGCGGGTACGTCGAGACCACGATGCGGCCCTGCGGGTCCACCCCGCAGCTGACCGGGGAGAGCTGGGGGCGACCGTCGGAGCGCGTCGCGGTGTATATGCCCTTGTGGCGCGGCCGGAGGAACTCCAGCAGCTCGTCGAGGGAGACGGTGTCCGACGTCGCGACCTTGGCCATGCAGGCGAACCTACCGCCGCGCGCTCACCAGCCGCCGGGCAGCGGACGCCCCTCGGCGAACCCTGCCGCGGACTGCACCCCGAGCACGGCCCGGTCGTGCAGCTCGGCCAGGGTGCGGGCCCCGGCGTAGGTGCAGGTCGAGCGCACCCCGGAGCAGATGTGGTCCAGCAGGTCCTCCACGCCGGGCCGCTCGGGGTCCAGCCGCATCCGCGAGCTGGAGATGCCCTCCTCGAACAGCGCCTTGCGGGCCCGGTCGAAGGCGCCGTCGGCGGAGGTCCGCGCGGCCACCGCCCGCTTGGAGGCCATGCCGAAGCTCTCCTTGTACGCCCGGCCCGCCTCGTCGTGGTGCAGGTCGCCGGGGGACTCGTAGGTGCCGGCGAACCAGGAGCCGATCATGACGTTGGACGCGCCCGCGGCGACGGCCAGCGCGACGTCGCGGGGGTGGCGGACCCCACCGTCGGCCCACACGTGCCCGCCGAGCTCGGCCGCGGCGGCCGCGCACTCGGCGACGGCGGAGAGCTGGGGCCGGCCGACCCCGGTCATCATCCGGGTGGTGCACATGGCGCCGGGGCCCACGCCGACCTTGACCACGTCCGCCCCCGCCTCGAGCAGGTCGCGGGTGCCCTGTGCGGAGACCACGTTGCCGGCCACGACGACGACGCCGAGGTCGCGGGCCCGCACCGCGCGCAGCGCCTCGAGCATCTTCTCCTGGTGGCCGTGGGCGGTGTCGACGACGAGCAGGTCGGCCCCCGCCCCGACGAGCGCCTCCGCCTTGGCCGCGACGTCGCCGTTCACCCCCACCGCGGCGGCCACCCGCAGCCGGCCCCGGTCGTCCACCGCGGGGGTGTAGATGCCCGCGCGGACGGCCCCGGTGCGGGTGAGCACCCCGGCGAGCGCACCGTCGGCGGCGGTGACCACGGCCAGGTCGGCGTGGGCGGCGTGCAGCAGGTCGAACACCTCGCGGGGGTCGGTGCCCACGGCCACGGTGGGGAACGCGGTGGCCATGACGTCCGCGAGCCGGGCGAAGCGGTCCACCCCGGCGCAGCGCGCCTCGGTGACCACGCCGACGGGCCTGCCGGCCTCGACGACGACCACCGCACCGTGGGACCGCTTGTGCACCAGGGCCAGCGCGTCGGACACCGCGTCGTCCGGGGCGAGCACCACGGGGGTGTCGGCGACGAGGTCGCGGGACCCCACGAACGCCACGGTCTCGGCGACGGTGCCGACGGGCAGGTCCTGCGGCAGCACGACGAGCCCGCCGCGGCGGGCCACGGTCTCGGCCATGCGCCGGCCCGAGACGGCCGTCATGTTGGCCACCACGACGGGGATCGTGGTCCCGGAGCCGTCGGTGGTGGCGAGGTCGACGTCGAACCGGGACGTGACGTCGGTGCGGCCCGGCACGAGGAAGACGTCGTCGTAGGTCAGGTCGTGGGGCGGGGTCTGCCCGTCGAGGAAGCGCACGTGCCGTCACGATACCGGCTGGTCAGCCGCGGCCCGGACGGCCCGAGCCGGGCGGGCGGGGCCCGCGTACCGTCGCGGTCCGTCGGTCGTCGCCGGACGACGTGCAGCAGGACGAGCAGGAGGAGATCGCAGTGGACGTCGCAGTGCTGGGGACCGGTCGGATGGGCAGCCACCTGGTGCGCCACCTGCTCGGGGCGGGTCACACCGTGCGGGTGTGGAACCGGACCGCCGAGCGCACCCGACCGCTCGTCGACGCCGGCGCCACCGCGGCGGCCGAGCCGGCAGAGGCCGTGGCGGGGGCCGACGCGGTGGTGACGGTCCTGTTCGGGCCCCCGTCGGTCCGCTCGACGGTGCTCGACCCGGGCCTGCTCGCCACCGGCCAGCTGTGGCTCGACGTCACCACCGTCGGCCCCGACGACGCCGAGGACTTCGCCCGCCGCGCCGGCGAGGCCGGGGTCCGCTACGTCGCGGCCCCCGTCATCGGGTCCATGGGCCCGGCGGCGGCCGGGGAGCTCGGGGTGCTGCTCGGCGGTGCGGAGGCGGACGTGGCCGCCGCCCGCGAGCTCGTCGCGCTGTGGGGGGCGCAGGAGAAGATCCGCGAGGTCGGGGCGCCGCGCAACGCCGCCGCCGGCAAGCTCGTCGCCAACCTCAGCCTGGCCGTGGCCATGCAGGGGGTGGCCGAGGCGCTGACCTTCGCCTCCGACGTCGGCCTGGACCGCGCCACCACCCTGGCGCTGCTCTCCGGCGGGGTGCTGGCGCCGATCGTCGGGGCCAAGCAGACCCAGCTCGACGAGCAGGAGTTCGACGACGCGGAGTTCACCGCCGACGCGCTGGCCAAGGACCTCGCCCTCGTGCTCGAGGCGTCCCTCGGCCTGCACGCGGTGCAGGCGGCGCACGAGTCCTTGCAGGCCGCGCAGGACGACGACCGCGGCTCGGCGGACTTCTCCGTCATCGCCGACGTCTGAGCGCAGCGCAGCGGGCCCGCACCTGGTGGGGTGCGGGCCCGCTGCCGTGCGGGGTGTCCTAGCGGTTGGGGCCGCCCGAGGACCAGGTGACGATGCTGCCGGAGCGGCCGCTGCCCCCGGCCGGGCGGCCGGCGCCGCGCCGACCGCGCCCGGCGCCACCCCCGGCGGACGCGCCGCCGGAGCGAC
>NZ_BAAGQZ010000025.1:0-91257 GCF_054783215.1 Rhodococcus aerolatus
CACCGCCGAACAACCATTCCCGGAAAGGGGACCCCACCACCAGGGGTCCCCTTTCCGGCGTTTCAGGGGCTTTTCGTCCAGGCGCCCTCCCGAGGGGGCCGGCGCCGCTCGTGCAGCAGCAGCAGGGCGTACGCGGCGAGGGACTGCGCGTCGCTGATGCGTCCGTCCGCGACCGCCGCCTCCACGTCGGCGCGCTCCCACCAGGCGCTGCGCATGTCCTGCTCCTCGACCTCCCGGGCGGGCTCGCCGTCCTGCACGTCGCGAGCCAGGAAGACGCGGCCGCGCTGGCTGCTCATGCCCGGCGCCACGTCGAGGGTGCCGAGCAGGGTGAACGTGCCTCCGTGCAGACCTGTCTCCTCGGCCAGCTCGCGGCGGGCCAGCTGCTCGGCCCCGGGCACGTCCGGCCCCGGGGCCGTCCCCTGCGGGAACTCCCAGCGCCGCCCGCCCAACGGGTAGCGGAACTGCTCGACGAGGTGCACCCGGGTGCCGCGCTGCGCGATCACCAGGGCGTAGTGCGGCTTGTCGATCACGCCGTACAGGCCGTCCGAGCCGTCGGCCCGGCGCACCCCGTCCTCCCGCACCGTCATCCAGGCGTTGCGGTACACCGTCTCGCTGCTCGTCTGCTCCACGTCCCCAGCGTGCCGGACGGGACGGACCCCGTGGTGCCCTACCCTCGCGGCGTGCGTCTCGTCATCGCCCGCTGCCAGGTCGACTACGTCGGCCGGCTGACGGCCCACCTCCCGCTGGCCACCCGGCTGCTGCTGGTCAAGTCCGACGGGTCGGTGAGCATCCACGCCGACGACCGCGCCTACAAGCCGCTGATGTGGATGAGCCCCCCGTGCTGGACGGTCGAGGAGCCGGCGAGCTGGACGGTGACCAACAAGGCGGGCGAGCAGCTGGTCATCGGCATCGAGGACGTCCTCAGCGACAGCCACCACGAGCTCGGGGTCGACCCCGGCCTGGTGAAGGACGGCGTCGAGGCGCACCTGCAGGAGCTGCTGGCCGAGCACGTGTCCACCCTGGGGGAGGGGTGGTCGCTGGTGCGCCGGGAGTACCCGACGGCCATCGGGCCCGTGGACCTGCTGTGCCGGGACTCCGACGGGGCGACGGTGGCCGTGGAGATCAAGCGCCGCGGCGACATCGACGGCGTCGAGCAGCTGACGCGCTACCTCGAGCTGCTCAACCGCGACCCCCTCATCGCCCCGGTCAGCGGGGTGTTCGCCGCGCAGCAGATCAAGCCGCAGGCCCGCACCCTCGCGGTGGACCGCGGCATCCGCTGCCTCACCGTCGACTACGAGGCCCTGCGGGGCACCGCGAGCACCGAGTTCCGGCTGTTCTGACCGAGCCCGCCCCGCCTCGTACCGCCGGTCGGCCACGCTGCGGGCCTGTGGCACGATCGGCGCAACCTACCCGGCGGTAACCACCCGTCGGACCCTCGGCGAAGCGGGAGCAGGACGTGGCTCGGGAGTTCTCCACCATCGGCGTTGTCGGACTCGGCACCATGGGCGCGGGCATCGCCGAGGTGATGGCCCGCTCCGGCCTGGACGTGATCGCCGCCGAGGGTGACGAGGCCGGCGCGCAGCGCGGCCGCGACCACCTGCGCCACTCCACCGACCGGGCCGTGGCGCGCGGCAAGCTCGACGCCGCCGAGGCCGAGGCCCTGCTGGCGCGCATCACCATCACCACCTCGCTGCAGGACCTGGCCGACGTCGACCTCGTGGTCGAGGCCGTGCCGGAGCGCATCGAGCTCAAGGCGCAGGTGCTCGGCACGCTCGACTCCGTGGTGCGCCCGGAGGTGATCCTGGCGTCGAACACGTCCTCGCTGTCGGTCACCGAGCTCAGCGTCAAGACCTCCCGGCCGGGCCGGGTGGTGGGGGTCCACTTCTTCAACCCCGCCCCGGTGCAGAAGCTCGTCGAGGTCATCCGGACCGTGGTGACCGAGCCCGAGGTCATCGACGACATCACCGGCTTCGTCGAGCAGCTGGGCAAGATGCCCGTGGTCATCGGCGACCGCGCCGGCTTCATCGCCAACGCGCTGCTCTTCGGCTACCTCAACCACGCGGTGCGGATGGTCGAGCAGAGCTACGCCAGCCGCGAGGACATCGACGCCGCCATGCGGTTCGGCTGCGGCTACCCGATGGGCCCGCTCGCGCTCGTCGACCTCATCGGCCTGGACACGGCTTACGAGATCCTCGACACGATGTACCACCAGTCGCGCAACCGGCTGCACGCCCCGGCGCCGCTGCTCAAGCAGATGATCACGGCCGGGCTCCTGGGCCGGAAGTCGGGGCGCGGCTTCTACACCTACGCCGGGCCCGACTCCAGCGAGGTCGTGGCCGACGCCGCCACCCCGGGGTCGCCCGTCGACGCCGGCGCCACGCTGCGCCCGATCTGGTCGGTGGGCGTGGTCGGCACCGGCACGATGGCCTCGGGCATCGTCGAGGTGTTCGCCAAGAAGGGCTACGACGTCCTCGTCCGCGGCCGCAGCGACGAGCGCAACCAGGCCTCCGTCGGCCTGGTGCGGAAGTCCCTGGAGCGCGCGGTGACCAAGGGCAAGCTGACCGAGGCCGAGCGTGACGAGGTGCTGGGCCGCATCACCGCGACCACCGCGCTGGAGGACTTCGGCTCGGTCGACCTGGTCGTCGAGGCCATCGCGGAGGACCTGGCCGTCAAGCGCGAGGTGTTCGCCACGCTCGACGCGGTCTGCAAGCCCGGCGCAATCCTGGCCACCACCACCTCGTCGCTGCCCGTCGTGGAGTGCGCGGCGGCCACCTCCCGGCCCGGCGACGTCATCGGCCTGCACTTCTTCAACCCCGCCCCGGTGATGAAGCTCGTCGAGGTCGTCCACACCATCGCCACCGACGCCGACGTCGTCGCCACCTCCCAGCAGCTGTGCCTGGACCTCGGCAAGCACCCGGTGACGTGCGGGGACCGGGCCGGCTTCATCGTCAACGCGCTGCTGTTCCCCTACCTCAACGACGCGGTGTCCATGCTCGAGGGGCACTACGCCAGCGCCGACGACATCGACACGGCCATGAAGATGGGCTGCGGGCTGCCCATGGGGCCGTTCCAGCTGCTGGACGTCGTCGGGCTCGACGTCTCGCTGGCGATCCAGCAGACGCTGTACCGGGAGTTCCGCGAGGCCGGGTTCGCCCCCGCGCCTCTGCTCGAGCACCTGGTCACCGCGGGGCGGCTGGGCCGCAAGACGGGCAAGGGGTTCCGCGACTACAGCTGAGCGCCGGCCCGGCACCGGGACGGCCCGCGCGACGTGCCACGACTAGCCTCGCTCGTCGTGGGACGACGCAACCGCCCCCGCCGGCGCACGGCGGTCACGCCGCCGCCCGCGGCGCTCTCGGGGGCGTTGGGCCGCACCGAGGACCACCCCGACGGCACCTGGGCGGTGCGCACGATCCCGGGCAGCCGGGCCGTGAAGACCTACCGGTGCCCGGGGTGCGACCACGAGATCGTGCCCGGCACGGCGCACCTGGTGACGTGGTCGGTCGACGACCCGCACGGGGACGAGGACCGCAGGCACTGGCACACCGGGTGCTGGCGCGGTCGTGCGACCCGCGGGCTCACCCGGCGCTGGAGCTGACCCGGTCCTCGACGTCGCGGGGCTCCGCCGTGGCCGCGCCGGCCGCCGGCGTGGCCCGCGGCTCGGGCCGGGACTGCTCGACGTCGCCCTCGGGGGAGACCACGAACGGCTGCTCGGTGCCGCTCGCTCCTGGGTCCGGGTCGGCGGACGGCACCGCGACCGTCGCGTCCGCGGACGGCTCCGCGGCGGTGAGGACGTGGTCGGCGTCGATCGGGGCCAGCTCGGCGTCCCCGGGCGCGAGCGCCACGGTGAGGTCGTCGAGCTGGGCCCGGACGGTGGCCAGCTGGGTGCCGATGCGGGCCCGTGCCTCGCGCAGCTCGTCGAGGCTGCGGTTGGCGGCGGCGATGCGCGAGGCGGCCTGCTCCGCGGCCCGGGTGAGCCGGCGCTGCGCCTCGGTGGTCGCGTCGCGCACCCGGCGCTCGGCCTCGACCTTGCTGGTGGCCTCCTGCGCCTGCACCGCCTCGATGGCCTCCGCGCGCCGGGCGCCCATCGCCAGCTCGAAGTCCTCCTCGACCGCGGCCCGGCGGCGCTCGCCCTCCTCGTCCAGGCGCTGCTGCTCGGCCCGGGCCGCCCGCAGCAGCTCCTCGGCCTCCTGCCGGACCCGCTCGCGCTCCGCCTCCGCCGCCGTGAGCCGCGCGGCGGCGTCGCGCTCGGCCTCCGCGGCGCGCGCGGCCTCCGCCTCGCGTGCCGCCTCCGCCTCGGCCCGCACGGCGGCGCGGACCTCCTCGGCCGCGGCCTCGGCGCGCGCCAGGATGCCGTCGTGGCTGTCGCGGAGCTGCTGCGCCTCGTCCTGCGCTGCGGCCACCACCGCGGCGCCCTCGGCCTCCGCCCGCGCCCGGACGGCCTCGGCCACCCGCTCGGCCTCGGCCATGCGGTCCGCGTGCGCCACCTCGAGCTCGTCGCGGCGGGCCTGCAGCGCGTCCAGCCGGCGCTGGTGCTCCGCGTCGGCGTCGGCTGCGTCCTGCTCGGCCACGGCCCGGACGTCGGCGGCCTCCTGCTCGGCCCGGGCCCGGATCTCCGACGCCTCGTCCTGCGCCAGCCGCAGCATGCGGGCCATGCGGTCGCTGAGGCCGTCGACGCTGGTCGAGCTGAGCGCGGCGCGGTCGGCCTGGCTGCGCAGGTCCTCCAGCTCTGCCCACGCCTGGTCCAGCCGCCGGCTGAGGTCCGCGGCCTGGGCGGCCGCGGCGTCCCGGTCGGCGGCGGTGACGCGCAGCTCGGCGTCGACCCGGGCCAGGTGGGTGCCCACCGCATCGCGGTCGTAGCCCTTGCGGACGATGGCGAAGTGCGCCCCGGGTGCTGGGTCTCGTCGCTCAGCGGCCATGGGCCCAGGTTACGTGCGGACCCACGGCCGCCGAGGCGACCCGGCCGGGGCTAGACGCCGCGGAACCGGTTGATCTCGGGGAGCAGCCGCTCGCGCATCGCGGTGTCCCGCACGCCGAGGCCCTCCTGCGGGGCCAGGCAGAGCACCCCGACCTTGCCCTGGTGCAGGTTGCGGTGGACGTCGTAGGCGGCCTGGCCGACCTCGTCGAGGGGGTAGACCCGCGACAGCGTCGGGTGCACCAGGCCCTTCTCGATGAGCCGGTTGGCCTCGAAGGACTCGCGGTAGTTGGCGAAGTGCGAGCTGACGATGCGCTTGAGGTTCATCCACAGGTAGCGGTTGTCGTACTCGTGCATGTACCCGCTGGTGGACGCGCAGGTCACGATCGTGCCGCCCTTGCGGGTGACGTAGACCGAGGCGCCGAAGGTCTCCCGGCCCGGGTGCTCGAACACGATGTCCGGGTCCTCGCCGCCGGTGAGCTCGCGGATCTTCTTGCCGAAGCGCTGCCACTCCTTGGGGTCCTGGGTGCGCTCGTCGGACCAGAACTTGTAGCCCTCCGCGCTGCGGTCGATGATGAGCTCCGCGCCCATGCGGCGGCAGATCTCGGCCTTCTCGGGGGAGGAGACGACGCAGACGGGGATGGCCCCGCCGTTGAGCGCCATCTGGGTGGCGTAGGAGCCCAGCCCGCCCGACGCGCCCCAGATCAGGACCGTGTCGCCCTGCTTCATGTCGGCGCCGTTGCGGCTGACCAGCTGGCGGTAGGCGGTGGAGTTGACCAGCCCGGGGGAGGCGGCCTCCTCCCAGGTGAGGTGGGCCGGCTTCGGCATGAGCTGGTTGGACTTGACCAGCGACAGGTGGGCCAGGCCGCCGAAGTTGGTCTCGAAGCCCCAGATGCGCTGCTGGTCGTCGAGCATCGTGTCGTTGTGCCCGTCGGGGCTCTCGAGCTCCACGGAGAGGCAGTGCGCGACGACCTCGTCGCCGGCCTTCCAGCGGCTCACACCCGGGCCGGTGCGCAGCACCACGCCCGCCAGGTCGGACCCGATGACGTGGTAGGGCAGGTCGTGGCGCTTGGAGAGGTCGTTGAGCCGGCCGTAGCGCTTGAGGAAGCTGAAGGTGGAGACGGGCTCGAAGATCGAGGTCCACACGGTGTTGTAGTTGATCGAGCTGGCCATGACGGCGACGATCGCCTCGCCCGGGCCGAGCTCGGGCACGGGGACGTCCTCCACGTGCAGCGACTCCCGCGGGTCCTTGTCCCGGGTGGCGCGGCCGGCGAACATCTCCGCGTCCGCGGCGTGGACGGTGACCGCCCGGTAGGACTCGGGGAGCGGGATCTCGCCGATCGAGCCGAGCTCGTCGGCCTGGATCGCGTCGAGGATCTTCTGCACTGGGGACACCTCCGTGCGCCCGGGGGCGCGGGTTCGTCGAGAGTGCGCTGGCGCGCGTCGTTGCGGTCAGTGGATGTTACTGGGCGGTAACCCCGGTCTCGGCGTGGCGGTGGTCACTCGTGCGGGGTCGAGGCGGGCTCGACGAGCTCCACCAGCACGCCCCCGGCGTCCTTGGGGTGGACGAAGTTCACCCGCGAGCCGGCGGTGCCGCGGCGCGGGGCGTCGTAGAGCAGCCGCAGGCCCTTGTCGCGCAGCTGCTGGGAGACGGCCTCGACGTCGGAGACGCGGTAGGCCAGCTGCTGCAGCCCCGGGCCGCTGCGGTCGAGGAACTTGGCGATCGTGGAGGTCTCGTCGAGCGGGGCGAGCAGCTGGACCTGCGCGTTGCCCACGCCGACCATGGCCTCCTCGACGCCCTGCTCGGTGTTGGTCTCCCGGTGGGTGACCTCCAGGCCCAGCACGTCGCGGTACCAGGCGATGGCGGCGTCGAGGTCGGGCACGGCGACCCCGACGTGGTCGACGGCCAGGACGAGGGCGCTCTCGGCGAGGGGGCTGCTCATGGGCGTCAACCTAGGCGACGGTCCCCGGCGGGGGCACCTGCCCGGACGGCGGGGCCGGGCAGGCGGCGCGTCCGGGGCGTTGACGCAGCGTGACGGGAGAGCGCTCGAGCGGCGGATGTTTCGTGAACGACACCTCCCGGCCCTGGGCAGCGCGTAGTTTGCTCGCGTCACGATCGTGCCCCCGGGGTGCCGAGCACCGGCTCCGGGTCGTTGAGGGGAACCCTGGATGCGTTGGTCTCGAGCTGGAACAACCGTGGCGGCGGCCGCCGCGCTGATGGTGGGGCTCGCGCCCGCCGCCCTCGCGCAGGAGGCACCGCTGCCCCCGGGGGTGAGCGCGGACGCGGTGCCCGAGGTGTCGGCCGCGGCGACCTGCTCGGCCTCGCCCCAGACCTACGTCACGCACCCCGAGTGGGGGGCGGTGCCGGGTGCGTGCGCCACCGGGCCGGGCACCGGGTCCACCGACAAGGTCTTCGTCGACTCCTCCGAGGGCGAGACCATCTTCGACAGCAGCGGCAGGCTGGTGTGGTTCAAGCCCGCCACGACCGGGCTGTCGGAGAACCTGCAGAAGTTCACCTACAAGGGCCAGCCGGTGCTCGTGTACTTCGCCGGCGAGGGCTCGGCGGTGCCCGGCAGCGGCGTGGGCGACTACATCATGCTCGACAGCAACTACAACGTGATCAAGACGATCTCGATGGGCAACGGGCAGCGCGCCGACATCCACGAGTTCCAGATGACGGCGGACGGCAACGCGCTGATGGGCTCCTACCCGACGAAGACGGTGGATGCCTCCTCCGTCGGCGGCCCCGCGAACCAGGTGATCGTCGACTACGTCGCGCAGGAGGTGAACATCGAGACGGGCGCCGTCCTCTTCGAGTGGCGGGCCTCCGACCACGTGGCGCTCACCGACTCGAACTTCCCGCGCGCCGGCTTCCTGCCCTGGGACTTCTTCCACGGCAACTCGATCGACGAGTCCGACGACGGCAACATCCTGATCTCGGGCCGGCACACCTTCGCCACCTACAAGATCAACAAGGCCACGGGGGCCACCATCTGGACCCTCGGGGGCAAGAGCTCGAGCTTCAACCCGATCCAGGTCGCGCCCGGCGTCCCCCAGAGCGAGGCCTACGGCTTCTGCTGGCAGCACGACTTCCGCGAGCAGCCCAACGGGACCTACAGCCTGTTCGACAACGGCAACGCCATCGGGCTCAACGGCCAGCGCTGCGGCCCGAGCCGGGGCCTGGACATCGCACTGTTCCCGGGCAACGGGACCGCCAAGGGCACCGCGTTCATCACCCGCGCCTACCACCACAGCCCGGACATCGACGCCGGCTTCGCGGGCAGCTACCAGCCGTTGCCCAACGGGGACCGCTTCCTCGGTTACGGCCAGTCGCCCACCGCGACCCGTCTCGCCGGCAACGGCACGACGCTGATCGACATGGGCCTGAGCGTGAACTCCTACCGGGCGTTCACCTACCCGTGGACGGCCACTCCCGCCGTCGCCCCCGTCTCCGTCGTGCAGAACGGGTCGGTCTACGCCAGCTGGAACGGGGCGACCGAGGTCGCGTCCTGGCAGGTCCTCGCGGGTGCGACCGACGCGACCGTGGTCCCGGTGGGCGGCCGCCAGCCCCGCACCGGGTTCGAGACCCAGCTGTCCCTCGCCGGGGCGGCGGGTGCGGCGGTGGTCAAGGTGCAGCCGTACGACGCGGCGGGCAACCCGTTGTTCGCGGTGACCAACGCCGTGACCGGCTCGACGTTCATCCAGGGTCTCGCGGTCACCGCTCCGGTCGGGCCCGGGTCGTTCGACGGGTCGACCCTCTCGCTGCCGCCGGTCAACGCGGACTTCCTGCTCTTCGGGTTCGCCCCGTCGCGGGCGACGTTCGCCTTCGACCCGGCCACCGCGATCCCGGTGACGTCGAGCACGTCGGCCACCGGGAGCACGTTCAGCTTCACCACGAAGCTGCGCGCGGCGGACTTCACCGTCGGTGGGTTCTCCCTGTCCGGTCTGCTGGGCCCGACGTGTGAGAGCGGGCCGATCAGCTTCTCGCTCTCCTCGACCGGGGACGCCAGCCAGGGCTCGCCGCTCACGGGGACGTACACGATCCCGCCGTTCACCGGGTGCGCCGGGACCGACGCCGGGCTGACCGCCGTGCTCTCGCGGCCGGGCAACACGATCAGCCTGACGCTGCCCAGCGGCCAGGACGTGACCGCCACCCCGGTGGGGTAGCCGGACAGCACGACCACGGGCGGGGGCCGTGCACCGGACGGGTGCACGGCCCCCGCGCTCGGGTGGGGTCCCGGCCCCCGGCCCGGCGCAGGTAATCTCCGTCCACATCACCGCCCCTGCACCGTCGCTGGAGGACCAACCGTGACCGGATCCGTCATCGTCTCTGGAGCCCGCACCCCCATGGGGCGCCTCATGGGCTCGCTCAAGGACTTCTCCGGGGCCGACCTCGGTGCCATCGCCATCCGCGGGGCGCTCGAGAAGGCGGGCGTCGAGCCCGAGCAGGTCGAGTACGTGATCATGGGGCAGGTGCTCACCGCGGGTGCGGGGCAGATGCCCGCCCGCCAGGCCGCGGTCGAGGCCGGCATCCCCATGACCGTGCCGGCGCTGACCATCAACAAGGTCTGCCTGTCCGGCATCGACGCGATCGCGCTGGCCGACCAGCTCATCCGCGCCGGCGAGTTCGACGTCGTCGTGGCCGGCGGCCAGGAGTCCATGACCCAGGCCCCCCACCTGCTGGAGAAGAGCCGCGGCGGCTTCAAGTACGGCGACGTGACCATGACCGACCACATGGCCCTCGACGGCCTGCACGACGCCTTCACCGACCAGGCGATGGGCAAGCTGACCGACGAGCGCAACGACTCCGACGGCCTCACCCGCGAGGAGCAGGACGCCTTCGCCGCCCGCTCCCACGAGCGCGCTGCCAAGGCGTGGAAGGACGGCCTGTTCGCCGACGAGGTCGTGCCCGTCTCGATCCCGCAGCGCAAGGGCGACCCGATCGAGTTCAACTTCGACGAGGGCATCCGCGGCGACACCACCACCGAGGGCCTGGGCAAGCTGCGGCCGGCGTTCCGCAAGGAGGGCACCATCACCGCGGGCACGTCCTCGCAGATCTCCGACGGCGCCTGCGCCGTGGTCGTGATGAGCAAGGCCAAGGCCGAGGAGCTCGGCATCACCTGGCTGGCCGAGATCGGCGCCCACGGCGTCGTCGCCGGGCCGGACTCCACGCTGCAGTCGCAGCCCGCCCGTGCGATCCAGAAGGCGTGCGGCAAGGAGGGCATCGACCCGGCCGACCTCGACCTCGTGGAGCTCAACGAGGCGTTCGCCGCCGTCGGCATCGTCTCCGCCCGCGAGCTCGGCATCGACGAGGAGAAGGTCAACGTCAACGGCGGCGCGCTGGCCGTGGGCCACCCCATCGGCATGTCCGGCGCCCGCATCACCCTGCACCTCGCCCTCGAGCTCGCCCGCCGCGGTGGCGGCACGGGCGCGGCGGCGCTGTGCGGCGGTGGCGGCCAGGGCGACGCGCTCATCGTGCGCGTCCCCGCCCGCAGCTGAGCCCCACCGCCGGCCGGGGGACCACCGTCGTGGCACCCCGGCGGGTGGATGTCGCGGACCTCGTCGCGCAGGCGCGCGACGGGGTGCCGCGGGCGGTGTCCCGGCTGATCTCGCTGGTGGAGGGCTCGAGCCCGCAGCTGCGCGAGGTGGCCGCGGCGCTGGCCCCCCACACCGGCCGCGCCCACGTCGTCGGCCTCACCGGCTCGCCCGGGGTGGGCAAGTCCACGTCCACCGCCGCGCTGGTGCGCCACCTGCGCGCCCGCGGCGACCGGGTCGGGGTGCTGGCGATCGACCCGTCGTCGCCGTTCTCCGGCGGTGCCCTGCTGGGCGACCGCATCCGGATGGGCGAGCACGCCACCGACGCGGGCGTCTTCATCCGGTCCATGGCCACCCGCGGGCACCTCGGCGGGCTGTCCTGGGCCACCCCGCAGGCGCTGCGCGTGCTCGACGCGGCCGGCTTCGACGTGGTGCTCGTCGAGACCGTCGGCGTGGGCCAGTCCGAGGTCGAGGTGGTGGGCCTGGCCGACACCACCGTGGTGCTGCTCGCCCCGGGCATGGGGGACGGCATCCAGGCGGCCAAGGCCGGCATCCTGGAGATCGCGGACCTGTTCGTGGTGAACAAGGCCGACCGGCCGGGCGCCGACCGCACGGCGCGGGAGATCCGCCAGGTCATGGCCCACGCCCGGCCGCGCGACGCCTCGGAGCGCTGGGACGTCCCCGTGCTGCGGACGGTGGCGACCGGGGACTCCGCGGGCGACGCCACCTCCGGGGTGGCCGAGGTGGTCACCACCCTCGACGCCCACCTGGCCTGGCTCACCGAGCACGGGGCGCTGGCCGCCCGGCGCCGCCACCGCGCGGAGGCCGAGGTCGAGGCCATCGCGCTGCGGGCGGTGCGGGAGCGGTGGACCGGCCGCGCCGGAGCGGCCGCGCTGGACGACCTCGCCGACGACGTCGTCGCAGGACGCACGGACCCCTACGCGGCCGCCGACCGGCTGCTGGCCGAGCACGACCGCTGAACCCGGGCCGGGGCCGCACCCGACGGGCCGGTGAGCGCGCTCACGTCGCACACTGGAGCCATGACCACGGTCCTGCAGCGCACCACCCCCGCCACCCGGTTCCGCGCGGTCGCGGTCGCCGAGGCCCTCACCTGGCTCGGCCTGCTCGTCGGGATGGTGTTCAAGTACCTGGTGGTGATGGACGAGGTGGGGGTCAAGATCTTCGGCCCGATCCACGGCGCGGTCTTCGTGCTCTACGTCGTCGTCGCCGTGCTGACCGCCCGCTCGCTGCGGTGGAGCCCGGGGGTGACGGTGTGGGCGCTGGTGGCCAGCGTGCCGCCGTTCGGCTCGGTCGTCTTCGAGCGCTGGGCCCGCACCCACGGCCGGCTGGGGGAGCTGTCGTGATCGTCGCGTTCAGCATCAGCCCGTCGGGCGGCGACGCCTCCGGCAGCGTCAGCGAGGCCGTGGCGGCCGCGGTGCGGGTGGTCCGGGAGTCCGGCCTGCCCAACGAGACGACGTCGATGTTCACCTCCGTCGAGGGGGAGTGGGACGAGGTGATGGACGTGGTCAAGCGCGCCGTCGCCGTGGTGTCGGAGTCGAGCCCGCGGACCAGCCTGGTGCTCAAGGCCGACATCCGGCCCGGCTTCACCGGCCAGCTCACGGCCAAGGTCGAGCGCGTCGAGGCGCACCTGCGCGACGACTGACCGGCGGCGCCGGCCGTCGGGGCGCCGTGCCAGGATTGGGGCCGTGACCCGTCCCGGCCCCCGCTCCCGTCCCCCCGTGCCCCCCGCCGCCGCCGCGGCGATGGCGGGCGCCGTCGACCTGTCCGGGCTCAAGGCGCGCGCCGAGGCGCCCCCGCAGCCGCCCGCCGGCGCCGCCGGCCCGGCCGGGGCGCCCAGCCCGTACGTCGTCGACGTCACCGAGGCCACCTTCCAGTCCGTGGTCGTCGACACCTCGATGACCGCGCTGGTCGTCGTCGACCTGTGGGCGACGTGGTGCCAGCCGTGCACCCAGCTCTCCCCGGTGCTCGAGCGGCTGGCCGACGAGTACCGCGGCCGCATCCTGGTGGCCAAGGTCGACGTCGACGCCAACCCCCGCATCGGCGAGGTGTTCGGCGTGCAGTCGCTGCCGACGGTCGTCGCCGTCGCGGGCGGTCAGCCGGTGCAGGCGTTCTCCGGTGCGCAGCCCGAGGCCCAGGTGCGGGCCTGGATCGACAGCATCCTGGCCCAGGTCGGGGACCAGCTGCCCGGCCTGGGGGCGCCCGACGACGGCGCGGAGCCGGCCCCGCCGCCGGAGGACCCGCGCGTCGTCGCCGCCGAGGAGGCGCTCGAGGCGGGGGACTACGCCGGCGCGGAGGCGGCCTACCAGGGCATCCTCGCCGCTGAGCCCGCCAACGCCGACGCCACGGCGGCCCTGGCCCAGGTGCGCTTCCTCGCCCGGCTCGAGCAGGTGCCCGCCGACGCCGTGGCCCGGGCCGACGCCGACCCGTCCGACGTGGACGCGCAGCTCGCGGCCGCGGACGCCGAGCTGGCCGGCCAGGAGGTCGAGGCGGCGTTCGCCCGCCTCGTCGCGACCGTCGCCCGCACGGCCGGGGACGACCGGGAGAAGGCCCGCGCCCGGCTGCTGGGCCTGTTCGAGCTGTTCGACCCGGCCGACCCGGCCGTCAGCACCGCGCGACGCAAGCTGGCCTCCGCGCTCTACTGACCCGGCCCGGGCCGGGAGGTCAGCGGGCGGTCAGAGGTAGGTCGAGAAGCACGCGTCGCGGCCCTGCAGCACCCCGGTGCGCAGCGCCTCGACGCGGGCGAAGCCGCTGCGCACCGCGTTGCCCCGGACGTCGCTGGCCCCGGTGGAGTCCGACAGCAGACCCGAGACCGCCTCGTCGAGGTCGCCGGGGGAGAGCCGGATCGACCCGGCGTCGCTGGTGGCCACGGCCCACGCCCCGGCGAGGCAGGCGCTGCGCAGCCCGGTGAGCGGGTCGTCCAGCGCCACCCCGGCGTCCTGCTGCACCGAGAGCATGTACCGCGACGCGAGCAGCACGAAGGCGCTGAAGTCCCCGCGGACCACGGGTGAGAACAGCTGGTCGCGGGGCTGCGAGACGGGGGTGCCCAGCGCGCTGAGCGCCGGCACCTCGACCGCGATGGTGCGGGTGGCGGGGCAGTAGGAGACCGGCGGGGTGTCCGACCCGTCCTGGCAGGCGCCGACCGCGCCGCTGAGGTCGACCTGCACGGGCGCCGAGGCGGCGGGCGGGAAGACCTGCTCCATGGAGTCGACGATGAGGCCGATGCTGCGGTCGTCGACGACGAGGTCCCCGGTGTCCGACGTCGAGCTCAGCTGCGTGGGCACGGTGAACACCCGCTGCGACACCTCGTCGGGGGTGATCTCCGCGCAGTGCGTCGGACCGTCGGTGAACCCGAAGGACAGCGCGGTCACGCGGTCGAACGAGGAGCCGTGGGCATCGCGCTCGCGGGGGTCGGTGCCGACGGGGTCGCGGATGGCGACGGCCGCGGCGAGCACGGTGTTCAGGCCCTGCGAGGTGTCGAGGGTGAAGAAGGTCGACGCGCCCTCCGCGACGTGGCGCAGGTAGGCCCCGGCCAGGCAGTCCGCCTGCTGCTCGAAGACGATGGTCGGGTCGTCCTCGGAGACGAGGCCGGCCTGGCGCTGCACCGAGTGGCCGTACTCGTGGGCCAGCACCAGCACCACCGACATGGGCGAGAACGTCTGTTCCACCACCGGCAGCAGCTCACCCCGGTCCCAGGCGATGAGGTCGTCGTCGTTGCAGAAGAACGCGTTGACGAACCCGGCGGTGTTCTCCCCGCACACCTCCTCCGACCGGGAACGCGGCAGGGTGGAGTCGTAGGACACCAGCCGGCTGACGGGGGTGAACGTCTTGCCCGGGAAGACCTGCGGGAACTCCTGGGCCCAGTAGTCCTGGACGTCGGCCACCGCGTCGGTGGCCAGGGTGTCGACGCCCTGGCCGGTGGTGCCCTCCACGGTGAGGTCCGCGGGACGCACCCCGGGCCGCTCACCGTTGGCGCCGTCGTAGATGGGCAGCCCGGCGATGACGTCCGGGTCGTAGCGCTCCGGGCCCGCGGTGCCCGCCACCGAGGAGGTGCACCCCGCGAGGGCGAGCACCACCGCGACGGCGGCGACCCACCGGCCGCCCGGGCCGCGAGCCCCCCGGTTCCGCAGGCCCCCGTGTCGTCCGTCCACCGCCACCAGCCCCCCGACCGTCCGCCCCGACCGTGTGCCTAGCCGGCCTCGGGGGCGAGCCACAGCACGCCCGCCGGCGGCAGGCGCAGGTCCACCGAGGCGGGCCGCCCGTGCCAGCTGCGGTCGCTCGCCTCGACGCGGCCGAGGTTACCCACCCCCGACCCGCCGTAGGCGGAGGAGTCGGTGTTGAGCACCTCGCGCCACGCGCCCGACCGGGGCAGGCCGAGGCGGTAGGACTCGTGCGGCGCGCCGGAGAAGTTGGCCACGCAGACCAGCTCCGAGCCGTCGGAGCCCACCCGGACGAAGCTGACCACGTTGTTGGCCGCGTCGTTGGCGTCGATCCAGGAGAAGCCCTCCGGCGAGGTGTCCAGCGTCCACAGCGCGGGGTGGTCGCGGTAGGCCCGGTTCATGTCGGTCACCGCCGCGGCGATGCCGCGGTGCAGCCCGCCGTGCTCCGGGTCGGTGAGCAGGCCCCAGTCCAGGCCCGCCTCCTCCGACCACTCGGTGGGCTGGCCGAACTCCCCGCCCATGAAGACCAGCTGCTTGCCGGGGTGCGCCCACATGAAGCCGAGCAGGCTCCGCACGCCCGCGGCCTTGTTCCAGGCGTCCCCGGGCATCCGGGTCCACAGCGAGCCCTTGCCGTGCACCACCTCGTCGTGGCTCAGCGGGAGCACGAAGTTCTCGCTCCACGCGTAGACCAGCGAGAACGTCAGCTCGTGGTGGTGGAAGCTGCGGTGCACCGGGTCGTGCGCGGTGTAGGCGAGCGTGTCGTGCATCCAGCCCATGTTCCACTTCATCCCGAAGCCGAGGCCCCCGAGGTGGGTGGGCCGGGTGACCCCGGGCCAGGAGGTGGACTCCTCGGCGATGGTGACCACGCCGGGGTGGTGCTTGTAGACGGTCGCGTTCATCTCCTGCAGGAACGCCACCGCCTCGAGGTTCTCCCGGCCGCCGTGGACGTTCGGCTCCCACTGGCCCTCCTCGCGGGAGTAGTCCAGGTAGAGCATCGAGGCGACGGCGTCGACGCGCAGGCCGTCGACGTGGAACTCCTCGAGCCAGTACAGCGCGTTGGCGACGAGGAAGTTGCGGACCTCGCTGCGGCCGAAGTCGAAGACGTAGGTGCCCCAGTCGCGCTGCTCGCCGCGGCGCGGGTCGGCGTGCTCGTAGAGCGCGGTGCCGTCGAACCGGGCCAGCGCCCAGGCGTCCTTGGGGAAGTGGGCGGGCACCCAGTCGACGAGCACCCCGATGCCGGCGGCGTGCAGCGCGTCGACGAGGTGGCGCAGCTCGTCGGGCGTGCCGAACCGGCTCGACGGCGCGTAGTAGGAGGTGACCTGGTAGCCCCAGGACCCGCCGAACGGGTGCTCGGCCACCGGCAGCAGCTCGACGTGGGTGAAGCCCATCTCGGTGACGTACTCGACCAGCGCGGTGGCCAGCTCGCGGTAGCCCAGGCCCGGCCGCCAGGACGCGAGGTGCACCTCGTAGGTGCTCATCGGCCGCGCGTGGGGCTGCTGCTGCGCGCGCTCGGCCAGCCACGCCTCGTCGGTCCAGGTGTACGCGCCTGCCGCCTCGGCGACGACCGAGGCGGTGGCGGGTGGGACCTCGGTGGCGAACGCCATCGGGTCGGCCTTGTCGACCACCGAGCCGTCGGCGCCGGTGACGCGGAACTTGTAGCGGGTGCCCAGGCCGAGGCCGGGGACGAAGACCTCCCACACGCCGGTGGCGCCGAGGCTGCGCATCGGGGTGGCGCGGCCGCTCCAGCCGTCGAAGTCGCCGACGACGGTGACGCCGCGCGCGTTGGGGGCCCACACCGCGAACGAGACCCCGGCGACGGTGCCGTCCGGGGTGTCGTAGCTGCGGGGGTGGGCGCCGAGGACCTCCCACAGCCGCTCGTGGCGGCCCTGGGAGAACAGGTGCTGGTCGACCTCGCCCAGGGTGGGCAGGAACCGGTAGCCGTCGGCGACGAGGTGCGTGTCCTCGCCGTAGGTGACGGCCAGGCGGTAGTCGGCCAGCCCGGTGAAGGGCAGGGCGACGCCCCACAGCCCACCCTCGAGGTGGGTCATCGGGTGCTCCTGGGACCCGACGACAGCCACCACCGACGCCGCGTCCGGCCGCAGCGCCCGCACCACGGTGGCACCGGCGACCTCGTGGGCGCCGAGGACCGAGTGCGGGTCGTGGTGGGTGCCCGACAGCAGCCGCCCGAGCTCGGCGGCGTCCGGGCGCAGCTCCGGCGGTGCGGCCGGGGCGGGTGCCGGCGCCGCGGCGGCGGTGGTGCCCGTGGGGGTGGTGGCTGCGGGGGTGGCGGCGGGGGTCGTGGCTGCCGGGGTGGTGGCGGCCGGGGTGGTCCCGGCGGGGGTGGGGCGCGGACGGGGCTCGGGGCTGGGCTTGGTCATCAGTCCTCCTCGGGGGTGGGCACGCGGACGGGGTCCCCGGTGAGGCCGGAGGTGACGCGGCGGATCGCGCGGAGCGGGATGTCGACCCAGTGCGGCCGGTTGCGCGCCTCGTAGACGCACTCGTACACCGCCTTGTCGACGACGTAGGCCTTGAGCAGCGCCGCCTGGGCCCGCGGGTCGGTGCCCGAGACCTCGGCGTAGCCGTCGCAGAACGCCTCGACGTTGCGCGCGGCCCACTCCCGGGCCCGGAAGGCCAGCTGCGGGCTGGGGTCGCCGCCGCCCTCGAGCAGCTGCTGGTGGGCGGCGTAGTCGAACGACCGCAGCATCCCGGCCACGTCGCGCAGCGGGGAGTCGGGCTCGCGGCGGGCGTCCAGCGGGGTCGCGGGCTCGCCCTCGAAGTCGATGACCAGCCAGCGGTAAGGCGTGCGCAGCACCTGGCCGAGGTGCAGGTCGCCGTGGACCCGCTGCACGAGCCCGCCGGGGCCGTCGGACACCGCGGCGGCGGCCTCGGCGTGCAGCGCGCGCAGCGCAGGCTCCACCTCGGCCAGCGCGGGGACCACGGTCAGCGCCTCGTCCAGGCGGGCGCCCATCCCGGCGGCGAGCTCCGCGCCGGAGGTGCGCTCACCCGTGCCGAGCTCGGCCGCCAGGCAGGCGTGGACCTCGGCGACCGCGGCGCCGATGCGGGTCGCCTCGCCCGCGAAGTCGGTGCCCACCTCCTCGGCGTGCAGGTCGGCCTCGGCGAACAGGTCCCGGACGCTGGTCAGCGCCATCTCCCAGCCGTCGGCGGAGTTGCTCGCGAAGTCCTGGGCCATGGCCAGCGTGCTCACCTCGCCCGCCAGCCGGGTCTCGACCCACGCGCGCACGGGCGCGACGGCCTCGCAGCCGGCGCCGCCGAGGGCGAGGTGCAGCTCGAGGTCCGGGCTGACCCCGGGGCTGACCCGGCGGAACACCTTGAGCAGGAGCTCCTCGCCGAGGACCACGGAGGTGTTGGACTGCTCGGCGCCCAGCACGCGGCCCGACGTGCCCACCGGCAGCGGGGTGGACTCGTCGACGACCCGGAAGTCCAGGCCGCCGTGGGTCTCGCGGCCGGCCAGCGCCCGGGCGTACACGGCGATGACGGCGGGGTCGCGCAGCCCGTCGTAGGCCACGGCCGCGTCGGGGGACTGCTCTCCGGCCGCGGGCAGCGCCCACCGGGCGAGCTCACCGGCCACGTCGGCACGGAAGCCCAGGGGCACCTGGTAGGTCGCGGCGGGCACGCCGTCGGCCTCGACGGCGACGAGGAGGTGCTCGACGCGGGGCTCGTCGCCGCCGCCCTCGGCGAGGACCTGGCGCTCGGCCACGTGCAGGGAGGTCACCGCGTGGCCCTTGGCCGCGTACCAGCGCTGGGTGGGGACCCAGGCGCGCAGCGCGGCCTCGAGCGCGGGGGTGTCGGGGAGCGCGGGCGTCACAGCCGGACCCCCGCCTGCGCGGCGGTGGGCGAGACCTCGTCGTCGCCGACCACCTCCGAGCCGGTGACCGGGGCGGGGTCGTGGGGCTGGCCCCGGTCCGCCTGCAGGGCGAACCAGTAGAAGCCGTGCCCGGGCAGGGTGATCATGTAGCTGCTCCCGTTCGCGTCGTCGATGCGGGGGAAGGGGACCGAGCCGGTCAGCTCGACCGGGGTGCGGCCCGCGAAGACGGAGAGGTCGACCTGTGCGGCCTGCGGGAACCGGGACAGGTTGTTGACGCAGAGGATGACGTCGCTGACCCGGCGCTCCGCCGTCGACGGCGCCAGCTCGCGCAGGAAGGTCAGCACCGACGAGTTCGAGGTGCCCAGCTCGGTGAAGGAGCCGAGGCCGAAGGCGGGGTGCTGGCGGCGGACCTCGATCATGCGACGGGTCCAGTGCAGCAACGTGTTCGTCGAGCCGGACTGCTGCTCGACGTTGACCGCCTGGTAGCCGTAGGTGGCGTCCATCGTCACCGGCAGGAACATCCGGGCCGGGTCCGCCCGGGAGAACCCCGCGTTGCGGTCGGGGGTCCACTGCATCGGGGTGCGCACCGCGTCGCGGTCACCGAGCCAGATGTTGTCGCCCATGCCGATCTCGTCGCCGTAGTAGAGGACCGGCGAGCCGGGGAGCGAGAGCAGCAGCGCGGTGAACAGCTCGAGCTGGTTGCGGTCGTTCTCCAGCAGCGGGGCCAGGCGGCGGCGGATGCCGATGTTGGCCTTCATCCGCGGGTCCTTGGCGTACTCGGAGTACATGTAGTCCCGCTCCTCGTCGGTGACCATCTCCAGGGTCAGCTCGTCGTGGTTGCGCAGGAAGATGCCCCACTGGGCGCTGGAGGGGATGTCCGGGGTCTGGGCCAGGATCTCCGAGATCGGGAACCGGCTCTGCCGGCGCACCGCCATGAAGATCCGCGGCATCAGCGGGAAGTGGAACGCCATGTGGCACTCGTCGCCCACGCCCGGCTCGCCGAAGTACTCCACGACGTCGGCGGGCCACTGGTTGGCTTCGGCCAGCAGCACCCGGCCGGGGTACTCGGTGTCGACGACGGACCGGCAGCGCTTGAGGAAGGCGTGGGTCTCGGGGAGGTTCTCGCAGTTCGTGCCCTCCCGGGCGAACAGGTAGGGCACCGCGTCGAGGCGGAAGCCGTCGATGCCGAGGTCGAGCCAGAACCGCAGCACGTCGATCATCGCGTCCTGCACGGCCGGGCAGTCGTAGTTGAGGTCCGGCTGGTGGGAGAAGAAGCGGTGGAAGTAGTACTGCTTGCGGACGGGGTCCCACGTCCAGTTCGAGTTCTCCGTGTCGACGAAGATGATCCGCGCGTCGGGGTAGCCCTCGTCGTCGTCGGCCCACATGTAGAAGTCGCCGTAGGGCCCGTCGGGGTCCGAGCGCGACTCCTGGAACCACTGGTGGGTGTCGGAGGTGTGGTTCATGACCAGGTCGGTGATGACCCGGATGCCGCGCCGGTGGGCCTGGTCGAGGACGTGGACGAAGTCGTCGACGGTGCCGAACTCGGGGAGCACGGCGCGGAAGTCGCGGATGTCGTACCCGCCGTCCCGCAGCGGCGAGTCGTAGAACGGCGGCAGCCACAGGCAGTCCACCCCCAGCCAGGCCAGGTAGTCCAGCTTCTCGGCCAGGCCGCGCAGGTCGCCCGTGCCGTCACCGTCCGAGTCGTGGAACGCACGCACCAGGACCTCGTAGAACACGGCGCGCTTGAACCACGAGTCGTCCACCCGCAGCTGGCGCGCGTGGGCGTAGTCGTCGGCGCTGGACTCGACGAGGTGCCCGTCGGGCGTGTGCTCGGCGTCGGTCTCGGTCTGCTCGGGGGAGCTCATCTCACCTCGGTGTCTCGGGGGGTGCGGGGCGGTGCGGCTGCGGGGTGGTGGCGGGACGGCCGGGGCCGGGTCAGGGCCGCCGGGCGACGCGGGTGCGGGCGGCCTCGTCGAGGTAGGGCAGCGCGAGCACGTGCGCCACGGCCTTCCACGGCTCGAGCCGCACGTAGTTCGCCTCGCCCCACTGGTAGATCTCGCCGGTGACCTCGTCGGTGACGGTGACCCGGTCGTGCCAGTCCAGGCCGAGGGCGGGCATGTCCAGCCACACCATCCCGTCCTGGGCGCCGAACGGGTCCAGCGACAGCACGACCAGCACCGCGTCGCCGGTGACGGGGTCGGTCTTGGAGTAGGCCACGAGGGCGTCGCTGCTGGTGGGGTGGAAGCGCAGGGTGCGCAGCTGCTGCAGGGACGGGTGCGCGCGGCGGATCTCGTTGAGCCGGGTGATGAAGGGCTCCAGGGACTCCCCGCGGGCCAGGGCGCCCTCGAAGTCGCGGGGCCGCAGCTGGTACTTCTCCGAGTCCAGGTACTCCTCGCTGCCCTCCCGCACCGCCTCGCCCTCGTAGAGCTCGAAGCCGGAGTAGACGCCCCAGGTGGGCGAGAGCGTCGCGGCCAGGGCGGCGCGGATCGCGAACATGCCCGGCCCGCCGTGCTGCAGGCTCGCGTGCAGGATGTCCGGGGTGTTGACGAACAGGTTGGGCCGGGCCTCGTCGGCGCGGGACGCGATCTCCTCGCCGAACTCGGTGATCTCCTGCTTCGAGGTCCGCCACGTGAAGTAGGTGTAGGACTGCGTGAACCCCAGGCGGGCCAGGCCGTAGAGCCGGGCCGGGCGGGTGAAGGCCTCGGCCAGGAACAGCACGTCGGGGTGGACGCGCTTGACCTCGGCGATGGCCCAGGCCCAGAAGTTCGGCGGCTTGGTGTGCGGGTTGTCGACGCGGAAGATGCGCACGCCGCGGCCGGCCCACAGCAGCAGGACGCGCAGCACCTCGTCGTAGAGGCGGGTGGGTGCGCCGGGCGTCGCCGCCGGGTCGCCGTCGAAGTTCACCGGGTAGATGTCCTGGTACTTCTTCGGCGGGTTCTCCGCGTAGGCGATGGTGCCGTCGGGCAGCACCGTGAACCACTCCGGGTGCGCGACCGCCCAGGGGTGGTCCGGGGCGCACTGCAGCGCGAAGTCCAGCGCCACCTCGAGGCCGAGGTCGGCGGCGGCCGCCACGAACGCGGCGAAGTCGTCCTCGTCGCCGAGCAGCGGGTGGATGGCGTCGTGCCCGCCCGCGGCCGAGCCGATGGCCCACGGGGAGCCGACGTCGTCGGGGCCCGGGGTCAGGGTGTTGTTGGGACCCTTGCGGTTGACCTCGCCGATCGGGTGGATCGGCGGCAGGTAGACCACGTCGAAGCCCATCCGCGCCACCCGGGGCAGCGCGGCCGCCGCGGTGGCGAACGTGCCGTGCACGGGCCGGCCCTGGGCGTCGCGGCCCCCGGTGGAGCGGGGGAAGAGCTCGTACCAGGCGCCGTCGAGCGCCCGGGTCCGGTCGACCCACACCCGGTAGGTCTGCCCGCGGGTCACCAGGTCGCGCACCGGGTTCGCGGCGAGCAGCTCGGCGACCTCGGCGGACAGCGCGGCCGCCACGCGCTCGGGCAGGACGGCGTCGGAGCGCAGGGCCGCGGCCGCACCCGTGAGCACGGCCCGCGCCGCGGCGGGGCCCTCGGCGGCGGCGCGGTCGAGCAGCCGGGCGCCCACCTCGAGGTCGTTGGCCAGCTCGGCCGGCCCCTGCCCGACACCCAGCTTCGCCTCCACGGCGTGGCGCCAGGTGGCGACCGGGTCCGACCACGCGTCGACGCGGAAGGACCACATGCCGGGACGGTCGGCGGAGACCAGCGCGTGGAACCGGTCCGGCTCCTCGCCCTCGGTCATCGTCACCGTGGTGGTGCGCGCCCCCGGGCTCGGCCCGCGCCAGACCAGGGTGGCGGCGACGGCGTCGTGGCCCTCGCGCCACACGGTGGCCGCGACGGGCAGCACCTCGCCGACGACGAGCTTGCCCGGGTCGCGGCCGCACGAGACCGCGGGAGCCACGTCGTCGATGCCGAGCCGTCCACCCATGCGTGCGCACGCTCCCTGTCCCCACGGCACCCGGGCGGCTCCCGGTGCACCTGCCCGACCCACCCTGCCGTGATCGTCCGGCCGATGCCAGACGGGCGCGCGGGTCTCGACGAGCACTGTCTGGATCGTTCCCGAAGTCGGTAGGCTCCCGCCCCGTGAGAGCCGTCCGCCGATTCACCGTCCGCGCCCACCTGCCCGAGCGCCTGGCCGCGCTGGGGCCCCTGTCGGCGAACCTGCGCTGGTCCTGGCACCCGCCCACGCAGGACCTCTTCGCCCGGATCGACCCGCAGCGGTGGGAGGCCGCGCGGCACGACCCGGTGCGGCTGCTCGGCGACGTGCCCGCCGCCCGGCTCGACGAGCTCGCGGCCGACGACGGGTTCACCGCCGCGCTGGACGAGCTGGCGGCCGACCTGCGGCGCTACCTCGACGAGCCCCGCTGGTACCAGCAGCGCGGCGACGACGACCTGCCCGTCGGCATCGCGTACTTCTCGATGGAGTTCGGCGTCAGCGAGGTGCTCCCCAACTACTCGGGCGGGCTCGGCGTGCTGGCCGGCGACCACCTCAAGGCCGCCTCCGACCTGGGCGTGCCGCTCGTCGCGGTGGGCCTGCTCTACCGCGCCGGCTACTTCCGGCAGTCGCTGTCCTCCGACGGCTGGCAGCTCGAGCACTACCCGTCGCTGGACCCGCAGGGCCTGCCGCTGCAGCTGCTCACCAGCGACGACGGCTCCCCGGTGCTGGTCCACGTGGCGGTGCCCGGGGACCGCGTGCTGCGGGCGCGGGTGTGGATCGCCCACGTCGGCCGGGTCCCGCTGCTGCTGCTCGACTCCGACATCGCCGAGAACGACCCCGAGCTGCGCGCGGTGACCGACCGGCTCTACGGCGGCGACCAGGACCACCGCATCAAGCAGGAGATCCTCGCCGGCATCGGCGGCGTGCGGGCGGTGCGGGCGTTCGTGGCCGCCACCGGCCGCCCCCAGCCCGAGGTGTTCCACACCAACGAGGGCCACGCCGGGTTCCTCGGCCTCGAGCGCATTCGCGAGCTCGTCACCGAGCAGGGGCTCGACGTCGACGCGGCGCTCGCCGCGGTGCGGGCGGGGACCGTGTTCACCACGCACACGCCCGTCCCCGCCGGCATCGACCGGTTCCCGCTGGCGCTGGTGCGGCACTACTTCGGCTCGCCCGCCGTCGACGTGCCCGACCACGGCAGCGAGGGCCGGGCCGGGTCCGGGGAGTCCGCCCTGCTGCCCGGGCTGACCCTGGACCGGGTGCTCTCCCTCGGGGCCGAGGTGGACCCGCAGATGTTCAACATGGCCCACATGGGCCTGCGGCTCGCGCAGCGGGCCAACGGGGTCTCCCGGCTGCACGGCGAGGTCAGCCGCGGGATGTTCGCCGGGCTGTGGCCGGGCTTCGACGCCGCGGAGGTGCCGATCTCCTCGGTGACCAACGGTGTGCACGCGCCCACCTGGGCCGCGCGGGAGTGGGCCGAGCTCGCGGAGGCCACCACCGGGGTGCCTGCCGAGTCGTCCGAGGCCGCGGCCTGGGAGGCCCTGGAGCGGGTGTCGCCGCAGGACGTGTGGGCGCTGCGCACCCGGCTGCGCGGCCAGCTGGTCGACGAGGTGCGCCGCCGGGTGCGGGCGTCGTGGATCGAGCGGGGCGCGACCGACGCGGAGCTGGGCTGGACCGGCGGGGTGTTCGACCCCGACGTGCTCACCGTCGGCTTCGCCCGGCGCGTGCCCACCTACAAGCGGCTGACGCTGATGCTGCGCGACCCGGACCGGCTGCGGCGCATGCTGCTCGACCCCGACCGTCCGGTGCAGCTGGTGGTCGCGGGCAAGTCCCACCCCGCCGACGACGGCGGCAAGGCCCTGATCCAGCAGGTCGTCCGGTTCGCCGACGCCCACGACGTGCGCCACCGGATCGTGTTCCTGCCCGACTACGACATGTCCATGGCCCGCTACCTCTACTGGGGCTGCGACGTGTGGCTGAACAACCCGCTGCGCCCGCTCGAGGCGTGCGGCACCTCGGGCATGAAGTCGGCGCTCAACGGCGGGCTGAACCTGTCGATCCGCGACGGGTGGTGGGACGAGATGGTCGACGACGAGAACGGCTGGCCCATCCCGACCGCCGACGGCGTCACCGACGAGACCCGCCGCGACGACCTGGAGGCCACCGCCCTCTACGAGCTGCTCGAGGGCTCGGTGCTGCCCCGCTTCTACGACCGCGACGAGACCGGCCTGCCCGCGCGCTGGGTGGAGATGGTGCGCCACACGCTGAGCACGCTGGGCCCCAAGGTGCTGGCCTCGCGGATGGTGCGCGACTACGTGCTCGACCACTACGCCCCGGCCACGGCGTCCTCGCGCCGGGTGGCGGCCGACGGCTTCGCCGGGGCGCGCGAGCTGGCCGCGTACCGCTCCCGGGTCAGCGCCGCCTGGCCGGCGGTGCGGGTGGCCTCGGTCGACGCCACCGGGGTGCCTGACGCCCCGGTCATCGGCGCCCGGATGTCGTTGCGCGCCACGGTGGACCTCGCCGGGCTGACCGGGTCCGACGTGGCCGTCGAGGCCGTGCTCGGCCGGGTCGACGCCGACGAGGAGCTCACCGACGTGGTGTCGGTGCCCATGACCCGCAGCGGCGAGGAGGACGGCCTGGCGGTGTTCGACGTGGACACCGTGCTGCCGCACTCCGGCTCGGCGGGCTACACGGTGCGGGTGCTGCCCCGCGACGAGCTGCTCGCCGGGCCCGCCGAGCTGGGCCTGGTCACGCTGGCGTAGCGCCGCCCCACGCCACCCGCAGCACGAGCAGCGTCGCGGGCCCGAGGGTGACGGTGCTGCCGCCGGGCACGGCCGCCGGGTCCTCGGGGACGCCGTCGGGGGTGGTCGTGGTGAGCACCGGCACCAGCGACCCCACGTCGGCCAGCACGACCTCGGCGGTCGGTCCGGAGTGGAGCACCAGCAGCCAGCTGGCGTCGGTCATGTGCTCCCCGTGCGCGTCCGGGGTGCGCACGTCGCTGCCGTCGACCCACATCTGCAGGGTGGTGCGGGTGTCGTCGTGCCAGCCGGCGTCGGTGAGCTCGCGGCCGTCCGCGCCGAACCACACGAGGTCCGGCCGCCCGCTGGGGGTGTCGCGGCCCTCGAAGAACTCCGGCTGCCGCAGCGCGGGCGCCGCGCGGCGCAGGGCGGCGGCCCGGGCGACGAACGCCGTCAGCGCGTCGTCCACGCACGCCCAGTCCAGCGACCAGGGCGCGTCGGCGCCGACCGGCGCGCAGTAGGCGTTGTTGTTGCCGCCCTGGGTGTGCCCGAGCTCGTCGCCGGCCAGCAGCATCGGGGTGCCGGTGGCCAGCAGCGTGGTGGCCAGCAGCGCCCGCACGTGGCGCGCCCGGGCGGCCAGCACCACCGGGTCGTCGGTGGGGCCCTCGACGCCGTGGTCGACCGACAGGTTGTTGTCGGTCCCGTCGCGGCCGTCCTCACCGTTGGCCTCGTTGTGCTTGCGGGCGTACGACACCAGGTCCCGGGCGGTGAACCCGTCGTGCGCGGTGACGAAGTTGACCGACGCCCACGGCCGCCGCCCGCCCGGCGCGAACAGGTCCGAGGAGCCGGAGAGCCGGGAGGCCAGCTCCCGCACCCCGGCCGGGGCGGCCCAGAAGGCGCGCACCCCGTCGCGGAACCGGTCGTTCCACTCCGTCCACATCGGGCCGAACCGGCCCACCTGGTAGCCCTCGGCGGTGGCGTCCCACGGCTCGGCCACGAGCTTCGCGCGGGACAGCACCGGGTCGACGGCGATCGCGGTGAGCAGGCCGGCGTGCGGGTCGAACGCACCCGCACCCGGTCGGCCCAGCGTGGGCGCCAGGTCGAACCGGAAACCGTCGACGCCCATCTCGGTGACCCAGTACCGCAACGAGTCCAGCACCAGCCGCGCGACGGTCGGCGAGCCGGCGTCGAGGGTGTTGCCGCACCCGGTCACGTCCCGCGGGCCGTGCGCGTCCCGGGCGTAGTAGGCAGGTCCGTCGAGCCCGCGGAAGCTCACCGACGGCCCGTCCGCGCCGCCCTCGCAGGTGTGGTTGTAGACGACGTCGAGCAGCACCTCCAGGCCCGCCCCGTGCAGCGCGGCGACCATGGTGCGGAACTCGGCCACCTCCTGGCCCGGCGTGGTGGCGTAGCCGGGGTGCGGGGCCAGGTACGCAGCCGGGGAGTAGCCCCAGTGGTTGCGCATCCCCCGCTCGCGCAGCGCGGGCTCGTCGAGGAACGCCTGCACGGGCAGCAGCTCGACCGCCGTCACGCCGAGGCGCTGCAGGTGCGCCAGCACCGCGGGCGCGGCCAGGCCCAGGTAGCGGCCGCGGTGCTCGGGGGGCACGTCGGGGTGGGTGGCGGTCAGCGACCCGACGTGCGCCTCGTAGACCACCGTGTCCTGCCAGCGGTGGCGCGGCGCGGTCCCGGTGGGCGGGCCGCCGGGCGCGGTGACGACCGAGAGCGGCACGTGCCCGAGGGAGTCGACCGTGCTGCGCGACCCGTCGGGTGTGCCGGGCAGCAGCGCCGCCGGGTCCCCGAGCCGGCCGGTCACCCGGCGGCACCACGGGTCCAGCAGCAGCTTGGCCGGGTTGGCGTGCAGCCCGCGGGAGGGGTCCCAGGGGCCGTCGACCCGGTAGCCGTAGCGCTGCCCGGCGCCGACGCCGGGCACCACCCCGTGCCACACGCCGTGGTCGCGCTCGAGGAGGTCCACGCGGCGCTCCACCGGGCGGCCGTCGAGGCCGTCGGACACCAGGCAGACCTGCACCCGGGTGGCGCTCGCGGAGGCGACGGCGAACCGGGTGCCGCCCGGCCCGGGGTGGGAGCCCAGGGGGAACACCTCGCCGGGGACCAGGGCGGGGGGCGCGGGCGACACGCGAGCATCCTGCCCCCCACCGCACCCCCGCCGTGCGGGAGGATGGCGGCCGTGGCTGCCCCGGACCCGGACCTGTTGGTCGAGCTCGACTCCGTCAGCGTCCGGCGGGGCGGGACCACCCTGGTCGGCCCGCTGGACTGGCAGGTGGAGCTCGACGAGCGCTGGGTGGTGCTGGGGCCCAACGGTGCGGGCAAGTCGACGCTGCTCGCCATCGCCTCGGGCCAGCTGTTCCCCACCACCGGGACGGCGCACGTGCTGGGGGAGACCCTCGGCCGCGTCGACGTGGCCGAGCTGCGGCCGCGCATCGGCGTGAGCTCCGCGTCGTTCGCCGCGCGGGTCCCCGCCGACGAGCGGGTCTCCGACGTGGTCGTCTCCGCCGGGTACGGCGTCGTCGGGCGCTGGCGCGAGCGCTACGACGCGGTGGACACCGACCGCGCGGTCGAGCTGCTCGAGGAGATGGGCGTGGCGCCGCTGGCCGACCGCGCCTTCGGCACCCTGTCGGAGGGGGAGCGCAAGCGGGTGCTCGTCTCCCGCGCGCTCATGACCGACCCCGAGCTGCTGCTGCTCGACGAGCCCGCCGCCGGCCTCGACCTCGGCGCCCGCGAGGACCTGCTCTCCCGGCTGAGCACGCTCGCCCTGGACCCCGACGCGCCGGCCACCGTGCTCGTCACCCACCACGTCGAGGAGATCCCGCCCGGCTTCAGCCACGTGCTGCTGCTGCGCGACGGCGAGGTCGTCGACGCCGGGCTCGTCGACCAGGTGCTCACCGCGGAGGCGCTGGGGGAGACCTTCCGGGTGCCGATCGCGCTCGACCGGCTCGGGGACCGGTGGTTCGCCCGTCGAGCGCCCGCGCGGTAGACCTGACACCGTCGTCCCCGTCACCCACCCGCCGTCCGGCCGCCCCGGACACCCCCCACCGAGAGGACCCCCCATGAGCTCCCCGCAGTCGTCCACCCCCACGACCGACGCGTCGTCGACCACCGCGAGCGCCCCGGCCAAGCCGACGGAGTCGAGCCTGGTCAAGCGGGACGGCGGGCAGGCCGTGGGCTCCTCGAGCAAGACCACGATCGCCGACACCGTCGTGTCCAAGATCGCCGGCATCGCGACCCGCGACGTCGCCGGCGTGCACGCCCTCGGCGGCAGCACCACCCGCGCGGTCGGTGCGCTGCGCGAGCGCATCCCCGGCGCGCGCACCAACCACTCCCAGGGCGTGACGGTCGAGGTGGGCGAGCGGCAGGCCGCCATCGACGTCGACATCATCATCGACTACGGCGTCGCGATCGCCGAGCTCGCCGGCGGCATCCGCCGCAGCGTCATCGAGGCCGTCGAGCTGATGACCGGCCTCGAGGTCACCGAGGTCAACATCACCATCCACGACATCTTCATCGAGGGCCCCGAGTCCGAGAACGAGGCGCCCACCTCCCGCGTGCAGTGACCGCGTCCCCCGGGTCGACGCCGCCGAGCGGGCCGTCCACCTCCACCGCCGCCACGGCCGACGCGGTGGCGGCGGCGGTGCTCGGCGTGGACGGGGTGGTGGCCCTGCACGGCGGCGCGCTCGGTGGGCTCGCCACGTACCTGCCGGGCCGCCGGGTCAGCGGTGTGCGGCTGCTGCCCGGCGGGGCCGAGGTCGGCGTCGTGGTGCGCTTCGGCACGTCGATCCCCGACCTCTCCCGGCAGGTCCGGGCGGTGCTGACCCCGATCGTCGGCCCCGCCGTCACCGTGGCCGTGGGTGACCTCGTGGCCGCCGACGAGTCCTACGGTACGGACGGGGCGGAGCCCGGTGACGACGCCGTCGGGTGACGCGGCCGTCGCCGACGAGCTCGCCCGCTGGCGGGCCGAGCGCCGGCGGCTGGTGCGGACCCACCACCCCGACGCGGGCGGCTCGGCCGAGGCCCTCGAGCGGGCCCTGGCCACGCACGACCGCGACCGCCCGGCCGCCCACCCCGGGCCGGCCCCGGCGCCACCCGCCCGGGCCGAGGTCGGGGACATCGTGTTCGTCTCCACCCGCCGGGGCCGCTCCCCGGTCCGCCGCGCGGTCCGGCGGGTGGTGGACGCCGCCCGCGACCACGCCCCCCGACGGCTGCCCGGTGCCCGCCGCTCGGCCCGCTACTGACCCGACCCGCCCGACGACCCACCCTGGGAGCACCCATGACCAACGCCACGACGTTCACCCTGGCCGGGCTGCTGCTCGCGCTCGCCGCGACCACCGGCGGGTTCGGCGGCTTCCTGCTCGCCCTCGTCCTCGGCGCGGTCGGCGCGCTGCTCGGCCTGCAGCGTGACGGCGCGATCGACCTCGGCGCCCTGCTGCGGGGGCGCAACCGTGGCTGAGGGCACGGACCTGCTGCCCGCCGACGCACCCCGCTCCCGGCGCGCGCTGGCCGCCCGCCCCCCGCGCGGCGACCTCGACCCCTACGAGGGCCGCGGGACGGTGGTGGTGCGCGACCGCGCCGTCCAGCGCATCGCCCGCGCCGCGGCCGGTGAGGTCGGCGGGGTGCACGAGCACGGCAGCCGGCTCGGCATGCTCGGGGGCCGCTCGCTGCCCGCCGTCGACGTCGAGGTCAGCGACGGCCAGGTCCGGGCCCGGGTCGAGCTCGCCGTCGCCTGGCCCCGGCCCTGCCGGACCGTCGCCGCCGGGGTCCGCGAGCACGTGCGCTGGGCGCTGCGCGAGCTGGCCGGTCTCGGCGTCGACACGGTGGACGTCACCGTCAGCACGGTCCTCACCCCGGACCAGCTGCCCGCCCCCGAGCGGCACCTGCGGTGAGCGAGTCCCAGGTCTCGCCGCGCACGGACGGCCCGGACGACCTCGACCTCGTCGAGGACACCGCCCCCGCCGCCACCGCCGAGGTCGACCCCGCGTCCCGGTCCCGGCCACTCGGTGCCGCGCGCCGACCGCGGCCCGCGCCGTCCGCGACCACCCCGGCCGCGCTGCTGGTGGTGCTGCTCGTGGCCGCCGGCGTCGTCGGGATCCACGACCTTCTGGTCCACCTCGGCGCCGTGCCCGGCTCGTCCTGGACGGCCGCCGTGCTGTCCGCGCTCGACGGGAAGCAGCGGCAGCCGTGGTTCGTCCCCGCCGGGATCGCCGTGGCCGTCGTCGGCCTGCTCGTGGTGCTCACCGCGCTGCGGCCGCGCCGGCGCACCCACCGGCAGGCGGTGGACGACCCCACGCTGTGGCTGCGGCCCGTCGACCTCGCCCGCACCGCCTCCGCGGCCGCGCTCGGCACGGCCGACGTGGCCACCGCCACCAGCACCGTGCGCCGGCAGAAGGTGAGGACGAAGGTGGTGTCGCACCCCAACGCCGAGACCGACGTGGTGCACGACGCGGTGACCGCCGCCGTCGGTGCGGCCGTCGACCCGCTCATCGGCACCGTGAAGGTCGTCGTCAAGGTCCGGCGCGCCGGGGGTGCCCAGTGACGCGCGGGGTGGCCGCGGTCGACCGCGTGCTGGCCCTGCTGCTGGGGCTGCTCCTCGTCGCCGCGGGCCTCGGCGCCGCGGCCTGGCAGCGCGACCTCGTGCCCGGCGCCTCGGACCGCACCCGGCTCGGCCCGGTGCGCTCCGCGGCCGAGCAGCCGTGGTGGCCCTGGGCCGTCGGCCTCGGCGGGGTGGTGCTCGTGCTGCTGGCCCTGTGGTGGCTGCTGGCCCACCTGCGGCGACGCCGGGTCCGCGCGATCCGGCTGGCCGGCTCGGACGGCACCGGCGTGATGCGGCTGCACGTGGGACCGGTCGTCGAGGCCGCCGGGCACCAGCTGCAGCAGCGGCTCGGTGTCACCTCGGTGCGCACCTCCGTGACCCGGGAGCGCGGCGCCCCCGTGGCCGAGCTGGTGGTCACCACCGAGCACGGGGCGGACCTGGGCCGCATCACCACCGACGTGCGTCACACGTGCCGCGAGCTCGCCACCGCGCTCGACGGCGAGCCGGTCTCGGTGCGGGTGCTGCTGCACGCCAAGCCGGCCCCGCGCGGCGACGTCTAGTCACCGGAGCCGCTGCGGCCCTAGTAGGTTGCGGTCATGGCTGAGCACGTGAGGTTCGAGGTCGACGGCGGTATCGGCACCATCCGGCTGGACAGGCCGCCGATGAACGCCCTCAACCGGCAGCTGCAGGAGGAGATCAAGGCCGCCGCCGAGGAGGCGAGCGCCCGCGACGACGTCCGCGCGGTCATCGTCCACGGCGGGGAGAGGGTGTTCGCCGCGGGTGCGGACATCAAGGAGATGGCGAGCAAGAGCTACGCCGACATGACCACCCTCGCGGTGGCCCTGCAGCGCTGCTTCATCGCCGTCGCCCAGATCCCCAAGCCCACCGTCGCGGCCATCACCGGCTACGCCCTCGGCGGCGGCATGGAGCTCGCGCTGTGCTGCGACCGGCGCATCGCCGGGGACAACGCCAAGGTCGGCCAGCCCGAGGTGCTGCTCGGCATCATCCCCGGGGCCGGTGGCACCCAGCGGCTCTCGCGGCTGGTCGGGCCGAGCCGGGCCAAGGACATCGTGTTCACCGGCCGCTTCGTCGACGCCCAGGAGGCGCTCGCGATCGGCATGGTCGACGAGGTCGTCCCGGCCGACGACGTCTACGAGGCCGCCCGGCGCTGGGCCGGGCAGTTCACCGGCGCCGCCGCGGCCGCGCTGGCCGCGGCGAAGGCCGCCATCGACGGCGGTCTGGACGTGGACCTCGACAACGGCCTGAAGCTGGAGAGCCACCTGTTCGCCGGGCTGTTCGCCACCGACGACCAGACGATCGGCATGGAGTCCTTCATCGCCAACGGCCCGGGCAAGGCGGAGTTCACCGGCCGGTAGGGCCCCACCTAGGGTGGCGGCCATGACCGCGAGCCCCGACCCCGGCACCCTGCCCACCGCTGCCCCGGCCCCGACGCGCCACGCCTCGGCCGAGCAGGTCGAGGCCGCCTTCTCCGACAACCACCTCGCCCAGGTGCTCTACCACGACTGGGAGGCGGGCACCTACGACGAGAAGTGGTCGATCTCCTACGACCAGCGGTGCATCGACTACGCGCGCGGCCGGTTCGACGCCGTGGCCGGGGACGTCGCGGACCTGCCCTACGAGCACGCGCTCGAGCTGGGCAGCGGCACCGGGTTCTTCCTGCTCAACCTGATGCAGGGCGGCGTCGCCCGCCGCGGGTCGGTGACCGACCTGTCCCCGGGCATGGTCGAGGTGGCGCTGCGCAACGCGGAGTCGCTCGGCCTCGACGTGGACGGCCGGGTCGCCGACGCCGAGACCATCCCCTACGACGACGACACCTTCGACCTCGTCGTCGGCCACGCGGTGCTGCACCACATCCCCGACGTCGGCCAGGCGCTGCGCGAGGTGCTGCGCGTTCTCAAGCCGGGCGGCCGCTTCGTCTTCGCGGGCGAGCCGACGACGATCGGCGACTTCTACGCCCGCTGGCTCGGCCGCATCACCTGGGAGACCACCACGCGGGTGACGCGGCTGCCGGTGCTGTCGAGCTGGCGCAAGCCGCAGGGCGAGCTCGACGAGTCCTCCCGCGCCGCCGCCCTCGAGGCCGTCGTCGACCTGCACACCTTCGACCCCACGGACCTCGAGCGGACGGCGCTGGCCGCGGGGGCCGTGGACGTCCACGCCGCCACCGAGGAGCTCGCCGCCGCCCTGCTCGGCTGGCCGGTGCGCACCTTCGAGGCCGCCGTGCCCGCGGGCAAGCTCGGGTTCCGGTGGGGCATGTTCGCCTTCACCGGCTGGAAGCGGCTGTCCTGGCTGGACGAGAACGTGCTCACCAAGGTGCTGCCCCGCAACCTCTTCTACAACGTCATGATCACCGGCGTGAAGCCGGCCGCGCCCGACGAGCTCTAGGCGCCCGTGGCCCTGGAGCTGACCGGGGACGACGTGCGGTGGCTCCGGTCCGGCGCCGGGCAGGACGCGCTCGCCGTCGCCGACGGCTGGGAGCTGACGCCGGCCAGCCTGCTGGCCGACGTGGGTGCGGCGCGGTCGCTGGCGGGCGGGCGCGGTGCGGCGCTGCTGGAGACCGCCCGGCTGCGGCGGCGCGCCGTGGGCAAGCTCGCCGACCCCGGGCGCTGGCTGCTGACCGAGGACGCGCTGGCCCAGGCCACCCCGGCGCCGGTCGCACGCCACCGGGCGGCGCGGCTCACGGGCAGGCGGGTGCACGACGTCACCTGCTCGGTGGGGGCCGAGCTGGGCGCCCTGGCCGCGACCGCGGAGCACGTCCTCGGCTCCGACCTCGACCCGGTGCGGCTGGCCATGGCGGCCCACAACGCGCCCGGGGTGGCCCTGGCGCGCGCGGACGCGCTGAGCACCACCAGCCGGGGCACGGTGCTGGTCGCGGACCCGGCGCGGCGCAGCGGGGGCCGGCGCACCCACGACCCGGCCGCCACCGCACCGCCGCTGCCCGCGCTGCTCGCCGCCCACGCCGGCCGCGACCTCGTCGTGAAGTGCGCCCCCGGGCTCGACCCCACCCGGCTCGGCTGGGACGGCGAGGTCGAGCTGGTCTCCCTCGACGGGGCCGTGCGCGAGGCGTGCCTGTGGTCCCCGGCCCTGGCCACCGCGCGGCGACGCGCCACCGTGCTCAGCTCGACCGGGCCGGGCTGGGCGGTGACCGACGCCGACCCCGACGACGCCCCCGTGCGCGAGCCGGGCCGCTACCTCGTCGAGCCCGACGGCGCCGTCGTGCGGGCCGGCCTCGTCCGCCACCTCGCCGCCCGCCACGGCCTGGGCCTGCTCGACCCGCGGATCGCCCACCTCACCGGCGACGTCGCGCCCACCGGGCTGCGCTCGTTCGCCGTGCTGGAGCAGGGCCGGTTCAGCGAGAAGGCGCTGCGCCGCGCGCTCACCGCCCGGGGGGCCGGCTCGGTGGAGGTCCTCGTGCGGGGGGTCGACGTCGACCCCGCGGTGCTGCGCCCCCGGCTGGGGCTGCGCCGCGGCGGGGCCGCCCTGGCCGTCGTCATCACCCGCATCGGCACCTCCCCGCAGGCGTTCGTGTGCGAGCCGGGCCGGACCGCGCCGTGAGCCCGCTGCCGGGCTGGGCGCAGGGCCTGGGGCTGGCCCCCCACCCCGAGGGCGGCTGGTACGTCCGCACCTGGGCCAGCGACGTGGAGGTCAGCACCGCGGGCGGCCCGCGGCCGGCGGGCACGGCCATCCTGTACCTGCTGCTGCCGGGCGAGGTCTCGGCCTGGCACGTGGTGGCCTCGGCCGAGCTGTGGTGCCACCACCGGGGCAGCCCGCTGGCGCTGGGCCTCGGCGGGGCCGATCCGGCCGGGCCGGCGCAGGCCTGCGAGCTGCTGCTGGGCGGCGACGTCGCGGTCGGGCAGCACCCGCAGCTGCTGGTGCCTGCGCGGACGTGGCAGACGGCGCGGCCGCTCGGCGACGAGCCCGCGCTTCTCAGCTGCGTGGTGGTGCCCGGCTTCGACATGGCCGACTTCCGGCTGGCCTGACGCCCTCCCGGGCCGTGCCGGGGCCGTCCGTAGGGTGGCGGCCCATGACGAGCATGTGGGGAGCGCCGCTCGCCTCCCGCTGGCGTGACCGCGCCGGCCGCGACCCGGACCAGGTCCGCTTCCTCACCCGGGACTCGCTGCGGTGGGTGCGCCGCAACAAGGCGTGGACCCCGTGGTACCTGGTGCGCTACTGGCGGCTGTGGCGGTTCCGGGCCGCGAACCCGCACGTGGTGCTGCGCGGGATGGTGTTCCTGGGCAAGGGCGTCGAGATCCACGCCACCCCCGGGCTGGCCCGGATGGAGATCGGCCGCTGGGTGCACGTCGGCGACGGCAACGCGCTGCGCTGCCACGAGGGCTCGCTGCGCATCGGCGACAAGGTCGTGCTGGGCAAGGACAACGTGGTCAACACCTACCTCGACATCGAGATCGGCGCGTCCACCCTCGTCGCGGACTGGGTCTACATCTGCGACTTCGACCACCGCTACGCCGACGTCGGCATGCCGATCAAGGACCAGGGCATCGTCAAGACGCCGGTGCGGATCGGCCCGGACTGCTGGATCGCCACCAAGGTGACGGTGCTGCGCGGCACCCGGGTGGGCCGGGGCTGCGTGCTCGGCGCGCACGCCGTGGTCAAGGGCGACGTCCCCGACGGGTCGATCGCCGTCGGGTCACCCGCCCGGGTGGTGCGGGACCGCCGCGCCGACTGGGAGGCCGCCGCGGCCGAGCGGGCGCGCCAGGAGGCGGCCGTCGCGGACATGGCCCGCAAGATCGCCCGCGGCACCGACCACTAGGTCGGCCTCAGGCGCCCCCGCCCGCGACGGCCTGCCCGGCGGCGAGCATCGCGGCGATGGTGGGCTCGTCGTAGCCGAGCTCGGCGAGCACCTCGGCGGTGTGCTCGCCCAGGCCGGGGGCGTGCCGGCGGATCGACGTCGGGGTCGCCGAGAACCGCAGCGGCGAGCCGATCCGGCGGTAGCGGCCCTCGGTGGGGTGCTCGTCGGTCTGCAGGATGCCGCCGGCCGCGAGGTAGGGGTCGTCCTCGGCGGTCTCGATCTCCAGCACGGGGGCGAACGGGATGGAGTGCTCCGCGCACAGCTCTTGCCACTCCGCGGTGGTGCGGGTGCGCGCCACCTCGTCGAGGGTGTCGTAGAGGTCGCCCCAGTGCGCGGCGCGCTGGGCGTAGTCGACGAACATCGGCTCGCCCGCGAGGTCGGGACGGCCGGCCGCGGTGAAGAAGTCGACGATGTTGGCGGTGGTGTAGGGCAGGATGCACGCCCAGCCGTCGGCGGTGCGGGCCGCCCGGTGCCCCGGGGTGATGGAGCGGTTGAACCCGGTGGGGCCCTCGGCGGGGACGTAGGTGTGCCCCGCCAGGTGCTCGACCATGAGGAACGACACGAGGGTGTCCACCATGGGCACCTCGACCTGCTGGCCCTGCCCGGTGGCCCGCTGGTGCACCAGGGCGGCGAGCACCGAGTACACGATGGTCAGCGCGCACACCTTGTCGCCCAGGATCGTCGGCACGTAGGTGGGGGTGCCCGCGCCGCGGCGCATCAGGTCGACCATGCCGGAGGCGGCCTGCACGATCTCGTCGTAGGCGGCCAGCCCGGCCTTCTCGGAGTCCCCGCGGAAGCCCTGCGCGTTGCAGTAGACGAGCGCCGGGTTCACCGCGGCCAGCTCGGGGTAGGACAGGTGCAGCCGGGCCAGCGCACCGGGACGCATGTTGGTCACCAGCACGTCCGCCGTGCGGAGCAGGGCGAGGAAGGCCTCCCGGCCCTCGGCGGCCTTGAGGTCGAGCGCGACGGCCCGCTTGTTGCGGTTGACGTTGAGCGACAGCGAGCCCATCCCGGGGTTGCGCTGCGGCAGGGTGAGCCGGGTGAGGTCGCCGGCGGGCGGCTCCACCTTGACGACGTCGGCGCCGAGGTCGCCGAGGATCTGCGCGGCGAACGGCCCCATCACGACCGACGAGAGGTCGACCACCCTGACCCCGTCGAGCGGGCCCGCGGTGCCCCCCGCCGTGCCGCCCGCCGCCGCGTCCGTCCCGTCCGTGGTCACCACCGGCGCACCGCCTCCCGCGCGTGGCCGTCCCCTGTGGGCGGCGCGGGGGCGACGGTAGCGAGTGGCCGCGGGACGGCGGGCCGCGGGCCCGGCGCGTCCGTTGGGCACGACCGGTTCCCGCTGCCTACCTTGACCACCAAGATCACCGACGATCGACGGAGGAGCCCCACCATGACCACCCCCACCACCTCGGGACCGACGCCGTGAGCACCCGCGACGAGTCCGGGCGCAGCGGCGCCGCCCGCTCCGGCGCGACGCCCGCCGGACGCGGCGACGGCGTCACCCGGGACAGCGGTGCCCGGGACGACACCGCCACCCGCGAGATCCGCGACGACGGCGGACGCCACGGCGGCACGGACCGCCGCGACGACGTCACCACCCGGCACGACACCGACCGCCGCGACGACGTCACCACCCGGCACGACACCGACCGGCACGACGCCGTGACGGGCCGCCACGGCGACGACCGCACCGACCGGCACCGCCCGCTCGACGACGACCGGTCACGCCTCGACCCGGCCACCGCCGCCGTGCCCGTCGACCGGCACGAGGCCACCCGCAGGCAGAAGGAGCAGTACGGCGGGGTCAAGGTCGGCTCCGCCTTCTTCGGCTTCCTCACCGCCACCGGCATGGCCGTGCTGCTCACCGCGCTGCTCGCGGCCGCGGGCGCGGCCGTCGGGGTCAGCACCGGCACCTCGCTGGACGAGGCCACCAACCAGGCCACCCAGGGCGGCACCGTGGACCAGACCGTCGGCCTGGTGGGCGGCATCGTGCTGCTGGTGATCCTGTTCCTCGCCTACTACGCGGGCGGCTACGTCGCCGGGCGCATGGCGCGGTTCAACGGGCTGCGCCAGGGCATCGCGGTGTGGCTGTGGGCGGTCGTCGTGGCCGCGGTCGTGGCGATCGTCGCGGCCACCGCCGGGCAGCAGTACGACGTCCTCGGCCGGCTCAACAGCTTCCCGCGCATCCCCGTGGGCGGGGACCTGACCACCGCCGGGATCATCGCGCTCGTCGCCGTTGCCGTGGCCGCCCTCGTCGGGGCCGTCCTCGGTGGTCTGGCCGGGATGCGCTTCCACCGCAAGGTCGACCGGGCGGCGTTCGAGCCCGTCGTCGACTGAGCCGACACCCCCGCCCCGCGGCCGCTCACCCCTCGGGGTGGGCGGCCGCGCCCGTTCGGCTGTCGCCTACCCGTCGTCCTTGCCGGGCTTCGGCTCCTTCGTCGGCTTGCCCCCGCCGGGGCCCCCGCCACCGTTCCCGTTCCCGCCGCCCCCGTTCCCGCCCCCACCCGGTGCGGGGACGGGGGCGACGGTGGTGGTCGGGTCGGTGGTGGTCGGGTCGGCGGGCGTCGTCACCGGGGTGGTCGCGGGCGCGACCGGCCCCGTCGTGGCCGGGACCGGTCCGGTCGTGGGCGCGGGGACGGCTGGGTCGGCCCCGGAGCCGGCCCCGGCCAGCAGCACCACCGCCCCCAGAACCAGCGCGGCGAGCGCGGCCAGCCCCCACAGCCAGCCCCGGCCCAGGCCGCCCGCGAGCCGCGCCCCGCCCGGCCCCCCGGCCGACCGGGCGGCCGGTGCCACGGCGGTGGCGGGCCCCGCGGGCAGCACCCGGGTCACCGGGCGCGTCGCGGCGCCCGCCGCAGCGCCGGTCCCGCCCGCCAGGACGGCCAGCGCGGCCCGGGCCTCGGGGTACCGGCGGGCGGGCTCGCGCTCGAGCAGGCGGTCGACGACGGCGGCGAGGTCCGGGTCGAGGTCCGGCCGGGCCGAGCCCACCGGCGGCGCGGGGTGGTCGGAGATGGCCCTGGCCAGGGCGAGCAGGTTGTCCCCGGCGAACGGACGGTGCCCCACCGCGGCCTCCCAGCCCAGCACCCCCGCGGCCCACAGGTCGTCCGACACCGTCGCCGGGGCCCCGCGCAGCCGCGACGGGCTCAGGTAGGCCACGGTGCCCAGCACCATGCCCGTCGCGGTGTGGTCGGTGGTCGCCGCGCTCTTCGCGATGCCGAAGTCGGTGACCTTGACCGCGCCGTCCGCGCCGAGCAGCACGTTGCCCGGCTTGACGTCGCGGTGCAGGATCCCGCGGTCGTGCGCGGCGGCCAGCGCCGCGAGCGCCCCGGTCAGCGTCGCCCGCAGCCGGGCCGCGGGCAGCGGGCCGTCGGCGAGCAGCTCGGCCAGGGACGGCCCGGGCAGCCGCTCCATGACGATCCACGGCACCCCGTCGTCCTCGCCCGTGTCGTGCACCGACACCACGTGCGGGTGGGTCAGCGTGGCCGCCGCCCGGGCCTCGGCCTCGAAGCGGCGGCGCACGTCCGGCTGCCCGGCCAGCTCGGCGCGCAGCTCCTTGACCGCCACCGCGCGGTCGAGCCGGGTGTCCCACCCGTCGTGCACCACGCCCATGCCGCCGCTGCCGAGCGCGCCCCGCAGGGCGTAGCGCCCGCCGAGCACCCGCGGCCCGGGGCTCACCGGCCCGGCAGCGGGTTGTCGACCACGACGGGCCGGCCCAGCGGGACCCGCTCGGCCCGCTTCGCCCCGGCGTAGACCTCAGCGGTGGCCGCGGCGATCGTGGGCCAGCTGAAGTCCACCGCCAGCCGCTCCCGGGCCGCGGCGGCCCGCGTCCGCGCCGCGGCGGGGTCGTCGAGCACCGCCCGGACCGCGGCCGCCAGCCCGGCGACGTCCCCGGGGGCGAAGGACAGCCCGGTCACCCCGTCGACGACGGCCTCGCCCAGCCCGCCCGCCGTGGAGGCCACCAGCGGCGCGCCCGCTGCCGCCGCCTCGAGCGCCACGATGCCGAAGGGCTCGTACCGGCTGGGCAGCACCACTGCGTCGGCGCCCGCCAGCACCGGGGCCAGCGCGTCGTGCTCGAGGTGGCCGAGCAGCTCCACGGCCCGGCTGACGCGGTGCGCGCGGGCCCGCTCCCGCAGCCAGCCGCGCTGCGAGCCCTCGCCCGCCACCAGCAGGCGGGTGCCGGGGTGCGAGCGGCGCAGCCGCGGCAGCGCGGCGATGGCGTCCTGCACGCCCTTCTCCCACTCCAGCCGGCCCAGGAACAGCAGCGTGGGCGGGGCCGCGGCGTGCCGGGGTGCGGCGGGGGGATTGCCGGCGGGCGCCCACGGCTCGGGGCGGATGCCGTTGTGCAGCACGGTCACCGGGGCCAGGCCGGGGCCGAAGAGCGCCGTCACCTCCTCGCGCATCGCCGCCGAGCAGGTGATGAGCTCGTCCGCGCTGCGCGCCAGCCACCACTCCACCGAGTGGACCTGCCGGTTGAGCACCCCGGGCAGCCAGCCGCTGTGCCTGCCGGCCTCGGTGGCGTGCAGGGTGGCCACCAGCGGCACGTCGTGGTGCTCGGCCAGGGCGACCGCCGCGTGCGCGACCAGCCAGTCGTGGGCGTGCACCACGTCGGGCCGCCACCCCAGCGCGAGCCCGGCGCGGACCATCGCGTGGCCCACCCCGAGGGTCCAGGCCAGCAGGTCCTCGGTGAACACCAGGTGCGCGGGGTCCTCGGCGACCGCGACCACCCGCACCCCCTCGACCACCGCGTCGGTGCCCGGGTGGGTCAGCGCGTCGGTGCCCGTGGGCCGGCGGCACAGCACCACCACGTCGTGGCCGGCCGCGGCCAGCGCGGTGGCGAGCTGGTGGACGTGGCGGCCGAGCCCGCCCACCACCACCGGCGGGTACTCCCAGGACAGCAGCAGCACGCGCACCGGGCTCAGCCCCCGTCGCCGGGCAGGGTGCGGGCGTCGAGGCCGGCGAAGGGCCCGTCGGCGCGGCGCCACCGCGCGGCCAGCTCGGCCGCGGCGTGCTCGGCACCGCGCTCGACGGCGCCGGCGATCTCGCGGGTGGCGTGCGCGTGGGTCCAGGCGCGGGTGCGCGCGTACTCGGCGGCCGAGTCCTTGCTGACCATGAAGGCCCAGTCGCTGGACGTGGTCAGCAGGGCCTCGCGGAGCAGCTGGTCGGAGACCGGGTCGCGGGTGGTGCCGGGCTTGCGCGCGTCCACCGCCGCCAGCGCGGTGGCCACCACGTCGGCCCCCAGCTCGACCAGGTCGGCCACGGCGGGGCCGTCCCACACCCGCCAGTCCTTGCCCGAGCCCCAGGACGACGCGGGCAGGTCCACGGGCGCGCCGACGTGGCCCCGCGCCACCGCACCGGCCAGGGTCGAGACGGTGACCCCGGCCTCGGGCAGCAGCCGCAGCACCGCCTCCAGCCACGCCGGGCCCTCGTGCCACCAGTGCCCGAACAGCTCGGTGTCGTAGGCGGCCACGACGAGGGCGGGCGCCCCGGTGCGGGCGCCCTGTTCGAGCAGCCGGCGCCGGACGACGTCGACGAAGTCCGCGGCGTGCCGGGCCACGGCGGCCGCGGCGCGGTCGGGGTCGTAGGGGGCCTTGTCCTGCGGGGCCACGCTGCGCCCCGTCACCCGCGCGGGCTTGAGGCCGCTGGGGTGGTCGAAGGTGTGGAAGTCGCGGTAGGCGGCGTGGCCGGGGTAGCCCGAGCGGGGCGACCACACGCGGTAGGACACCTCGAGGTCGCGGCCGAAGGCCACCACGTCGGTGTCGCCGAGGGTGCGGGCGCTCGCGGTGTCCCCGTGCAGGGCGGGGCCGTCGACCATGAGGTGGGTGACCCCGGCCGCGGCGTACCCGCGCTCCATGCCGGGGGAGTAGCCGCACTCGGGGGCCCAGATGCCCGCGGGCCCGCGGCCGAAGCGGCGGCGGCCGTCCTCGAGCCCCTGCTCCAGCGCGAAGCGGCGCAGCCGGGGGTCGAGCAGCGGCTGGAAGGGGTGCGTCAGCGGCCCGCCGAGCAGCTCGACCGCGCCCGCGTCGGCCAGGCCCCGCAGCACCGGGGACCCGCCGTGGCGCCAGTGGGCCTCGAAGTCCGCGATCGCCGCGGTGGCGAGCCGGTGCTCGCGCGCCCCGGTGTCGCCGAGCTCGCCGCGGCGCACCCCCGCGGTCTGCGCGCGCAGCGCCCAGCCCCCCAGCCAGGCGTGCGCCGAGGCCAGGCAGTGGGGGTCGTCGAGCTGCTCGGCCAGCACCGGGGTGACCCCGAGGGTGAGCAGATCCCTGCGGCCCTCGTCGGCCAGGCGGCGCAGCACGGCGGTGACCGGCAGGTAGGAGGCCGCCCACGACTGGTGCAGCCACTCCTCGCCCACCGGCCAGCGACCGTGGTGGGCCAGCCACGGCAGGTGGCTGTGCAGCACCAGGGCGAACGTGCCGGGGACGCGCTCAGCCACCGGTGGGCCCCGGTGGGCGGGTGGCCACGGCCACGAGGTCCAGGCTCGCGTCCACGTCGGCCTCCCGGGCGTCGAGCAGGTCGAAGTCCGCGGTCGCGACACCGGCGACGTCGGCGGCGAGCCGGGCCGGCCACGGCTGCCCGGCCAGCGACCGCGTCAGCTGGGCGTCGACGATCGACCCCCCGTGCGCCGCGTCGAGCTCGTGCAGCCGGGCACCGTGGTGCACCCCGGCCAGCAGCTCCACCTCCAGGCCGGCGCCGACGAGCAGCTCGACCAGCTCGTGCCCGGCCAGCTCACGGGTGTGGAACGGGTTCAGCGGGGTGTCGCGGCCGGGGGAGAAGGTGATGCGGTTCGGCGTGGAGACGAGCAGCGCACCGCCGGGGCGCAGCACGCGGGCGCACTCGGCGAGGAACCCGGGCTGGTCCCACAGGTGCTCGATGACCTGGAGGTTGACCACGACGTCGACCGACCCCGACGCGACGGGCAGGGCGGCGAGGTTGCCGCGCAGCGTGACCAGCGCCGGGTAGCGCCGGGCGACGTGCGCGGTGGTGTGCGCGTCGTAGTCCAGGGCCAGCACGCGGTCGGCGGTGCGGGCCAGCAGGTCGGCGCCGTAGCCCTCGCCGCAGCCCGCCTCGAGCACCACCGCCCCCGCGCAGCGCGGCGCGAGCGCGGTGTAGACGACCTCGTGGCGGCGGAACCAGTAGTTCTCCTCCGGGATGCCGGGCACGGTGCGCTCCCCGGTCAGCGGCAGCACCTCGGCCGCGGGCGGCAGCACGCGTCCGGCGTCGCTCGTGGTCATCTCCGCCGCTCTCCTCCCGTCGGGCCCGCCCGCCGCCGGGCACGGTGGGCCACCGTATCGCCGTGGGGCAGGCCCCCGGCGCGGCCCGGGCGGCCCGGGTCGGTGGTCCCGGTCCGTGCCCCCGGTCCGTGCCCCCGGCCGACGCCCCGGTGTGGCGCGGATCGCGCGGCCACGGACTCGCCGGTCGGGTTACCGGCCGGTAACCTGGGCCTCGACGCAGGGTAGACCGCTGTGCGTGCGACGCTGGACCGTCCGGTCGTGGCGCCCGCCCCACTCGTAGGAGGTCGAAGAAGACCCATGAACATCGCTGTGCTGATCAAGCAGGTCCCCGACACGTGGTCCGAGCGCAAGCTCTCCGACTCCGACCACACCCTCGACCGGGACGCGGCCGACGCCGTGCTCGACGAGATCAACGAGCGCGCGGTCGAGGAGGCCCTGCAGCTCAAGGAGTCCGGCGACGGCGAGGTGACCGTCGTGACCATGGGTCCCGACCGGGCCACCGACGCCATCCGCAAGGCCCTCTCGATGGGCGCGGACAAGGCCGTGCACCTCTCCGACGAGGCGCTGCACGGCTCCTGCACCGTCCAGACCGCCAAGGCGCTGGCCAAGGTCATCGGCACCCTCGGTGACGTCGACCTGGTCATCGCGGGCAACGAGGCCACCGACGGCCGCTCCGGCGCCATCCCGGCGATGCTCGCCGAGGTGCTGGGCCTGCCGCAGCTGACCCACCTGCGCAACCTCGAGGTCGACGGCACCACCATCAAGGGCGAGCGCGAGACCGACGAGGGCCTGTTCTCCGTCGAGGCCACGATGCCCGCCGTGGTGAGCGTGACCGAGAAGATCAACGAGCCGCGCTACCCCTCGTTCAAGGGGATCATGGCGGCGAAGAAGAAGCCCGTGGAGACCCTGACCCTGGCCGACGCCGGGATCGACGCCTCCGAGGTCGGCCTCGGCAGCGCGACCTCCGCCGTGCTCAGCGCGGCCCCCAAGCCCCCCCGCACCGCGGGTGAGCGCGTCTCCGACGAGGGCGACGGCGGCGAGAAGATCCTGCAGTACCTCGTCTCCCAGAAGATCGTCTGAGCCGGCCCGAAGCGAACAGGAGAAACGACATGGCTGAAGTCCTGGTCCTCGCCGAGCACGTCGAGGGAACCCTCAAGAAGGTCACCGGAGAGCTCGTCACCGCGGCGCGCGCGCTCGGTGAGCCCTCCGTCGTGGTGACCGGCCCGTCCGGCACCGCCGCCGGCGTCGCCGAGGCGCTCGCCGCCGCCGGCGCCGCCAAGATCTACGTCGCCGAGTCCGACGACGTCGACGGCTTCCTCGTCACCCCCAAGGTCGACGTCCTCGCCGCCCTGGTCGAGAAGGCCTCCCCGGTCGCGGTCCTGACGGCCGCCAGCGTGGAGGGCAAGGAGGTCGCCGGCCGCCTCGCCGTCCGGCTGGGCTCCGGGCTGCTGACCGACGTGGTCGGCGTCGCCCTCGACGGCGACACCGTCACCGCGACCCACTCGATCTTCGGTGGCGCCTACACCGTCGAGGCGAAGGCGAACGGCTCCGTGCCGGTCGTGACCGTGCGCCCGGGCTCGGTCGACGCCGAGCCGCAGGCCGGCGCCGGTGAGCAGGAGACCGTGGAGGTGCCCGCGCAGGACGCCGCCAAGGCCACGCGCATCACCGCGCGCAACCCGATCGTCGGCGGCGACCGGCCCGAGCTCACCGAGGCCACCGTCGTGGTCTCCGGTGGCCGCGGCGTCGGCTCCGCGGACAACTTCTCCGTGGTCGAGACCCTGGCCGACTCCCTCGGTGCGGCCGTGGGCGCCTCCCGCGCCGCGGTGGACTCCGGGTACTACCCGGGCCAGTTCCAGGTGGGCCAGACCGGCAAGACCGTCTCCCCGCAGCTGTACCTGGCGCTGGGCATCTCCGGCGCCATCCAGCACCGGGCCGGCATGCAGACCTCGAAGACGATCGTCGCCGTGAACAAGGACGAGGAGGCGCCGATCTTCGAGATCGCCGACTTCGGCGTCGTCGGCGACCTGTTCAAGGTCGCCCCGCAGCTCAGCGACGAGGTCGCCAAGCGCAAGGGCTGACACCCGCTCGACCCCACGACGGCGGGCACGGACCACGGGTCCGTGCCCGCCGTCGTGCGACGGCTACCCTGGGAAGGCCATGAGCGCACACCCCACCCACTACCTCGACCACGCCGCGACCACGCCGGTCCTGGCGGAGGTGGTCGACGCCGTCGCCGCGGCCATGCGCACCCCCGGCAACGCCGCGTCGCAGCACGGCTCGGGCCGGGCCGCGCGCCGCGCGGTGGAGGAGTCCCGCGAGGCCGTGGCCGCGGCGCTGGGGGCGCGTCCCTCCGAGGTCGTCTTCACCGCGGGCGGCACGGAGAGCGACAACCTCGCCGTCAAGGGCATCTTCTGGGCCCGCCGGGCCGCCGACCCGCGCCGCACCCGGGTCGTCACCAGCACCGTCGAGCACCACGCCGTGCTCGACGCGGTGGCGTGGCTGGTCGAGCACGAGGGCGCCCGGGTCAGCTGGCTGCCGGTCGACGCGGACGGGGTCGTCGACCCGGCCGACCTCGCGGCCGTGCTGGACGCCGTGGGCGACGAGGTGGCGCTGGTCAGCGTCATGTGGGCCAACAACGAGGTCGGTGCGGTGAACCCCGTGGCCGCGCTGGCCGAGGTGGCCCACGCCCACGGGGTCCCGCTGCACACCGACGCGGTGCAGGCCGCGGCGCAGCTGCCCGTGCACTTCGCCGACTCCGGCGTCGACGCGCTCACCGTCACCGGGCACAAGCTGGGCGGGCCGTTCGGGGCCGGCGCGCTGCTGCTCGGCCGCGACGTCGCCTGCACCCCGCTGCTGCACGGTGGCGGCCAGGAGCGCGACGTGCGCTCCGGCACCCTGGACACCCCGGCGCTCGTCGGGTTCGCCACCGCGCTGCGGCTCTCGGTCGCCGACCGCGACCGCCGCGCCACCGAGCTGGCCCGGCTGCGCGACCGGCTCGTCGCGGGGGTCGTCGCCCTCGTCCCCGACGTGGTGCTCAACGGCCCCGACCCGGCCCGTCGCGACCGGCTGCCCGGCAACGCCCACCTCAGCTTCCGCGGCTGCGAGGGCGACTCGCTGCTCATGCTGCTCGACGCCCGCGGCATCGAGTGCTCCACCGGCTCCGCCTGCACCTCCGGGGTGGCCCGGCCCAGCCACGTGCTGCTCGAGATGGGCGTCGCGCCGTCCGAGGCCCGCGGCTCGCTGCGGTTCTCCCTCGGCCACACCTCGACGGACGAGGACGTCGACGCGCTGCTCGAGGCCGTCGTGCCCGTCGTCGAGCGCGCCCGCGCCGCCGGCATGGCCGCCGCGCGCTAGAGACCCGCCGGACCGCTCCGCCCGCCGGTATCCGTCAGGCCGCCGGGGCGGCGCCGTCCCGCTCGGCGAGGCCGCCCAGGGTGCGCAGCTGCTTGTCGACCATCACCGCGTCCCCGACGGGCAGCAGCGCGGCCAGGGCGCGGCCCAGCGGCCCGCCGGGGTAGCCGCAGCGCACCTTGACCACCAGCCGGCTGCCCCGCGGGTGGGGCAGCACCCGGTAGGTCATGGCCATGCTCACCGCACCGCGGTGCAGCACGGTGAGGTGGTCGTCGACGGCGAACGACGCCACCGCGAACACCAGCAGCGCCCGCTGCCCGACCGCGAGCGGCGGTGCGTCGGGGTCCACGGTCCGCGGGCTGCGCCGGCCCAGGTTGTCGACGAGGTCCCAGCTGTAGGGCGCGACGCGGAGCTGCGGCAGCCACCGCCACACGGCCGCGGGGGAGGCGCGGACCGTCCGGGCCCGCCACAGCTGCTGGCCCAGGTCGGGGGCGACGTCGTCGCACGCGTAGTGCAGGCCCCGCTCGGCGGCCGTGCTGCCCGCGGTCCGGCCCCAGCCGCCCACCCGTGCCCCGACACCCACGGCGACGATCCTGCGCCGGACTACCCTGGCCCGCTGTGCGGGTGCTGGCGGCGATGAGCGGTGGGGTGGACTCGGCCGTGGCGGCCGCCCGCGCCGTCGACGCCGGCCACGACGTCACCGGCGTGCACCTGGCCCTGTCCACCGCACCGGGCACGCTGCGCACCGGCTCGCGGGGCTGCTGCTCGAAGGAGGACGCCGGGGACGCCCGGCGGGCCGCCGACACCCTCGGCATCCCGTTCTACGTGTGGGACTTCGCCGAGCGCTTCGCCGCCGACGTGGTGGACGACTTCGTCGCCGCCTACGCCGCGGGGGAGACCCCGAACCCGTGCGTGCGGTGCAACCAGCAGATCAAGTTCGCCGCCCTGGCCGACCGCGCGGCCGCCCTCGGCTTCGACGCCGTCGCCACCGGGCACTACGCCCGGCTGGCCGACGGGGTGCTGCGGCGCGCGGTCGACGCGGGCAAGGACCAGTCCTACGTGCTGGCCGTGCTGCGGCCCGACCAGCTGGCCCGGGCCCTGTTCCCCCTCGGTGACACCCCGAAGTCCGCGGTGCGGGCGGAGGCGGCCGCCCGGGGGCTCGCGGTGGCGGACAAGCCCGACAGCCACGACATCTGCTTCATCCCCTCCGGCGACACCCGGGCGTTCCTCGGCGGGCGCATCGGGGTGCGCCCCGGACCGGTCGTGGACGGCCGCACCGGGGTCGCCCTCGCCGAGCACGCCGGGGTGCACGGCTTCACCGTCGGGCAGCGCAAGGGCCTCGGGGTCGACGCGCCCGCCGCGGACGGGCGCCCGCGCTACGTCACCGGCATCGACGTGGCCACCGCGACGGTGACCGTCGGTGCCGCCGAGGACCTCGACGTGCGCGGGCTGACCGCACGCGACCCGGTGTGGACCGGCGGTGCCCCCGCGGGGCCGTGCGTGGTGCAGGTGCGCGCCCACGGCGGGCTCGCCCCGGCCACCGTCGCCGTGGCGGACGGGTCGGTCGAGGTGGTGCTGGCCGAGCCGCTGCGCGGCGTCGCCCCCGGGCAGACGGTGGCGTTCTACGCCGAGGACCCGGGCGGCGACGTCGTGCTCGGCAGCGCCACGATCGCCGCCACCCGCGGCTGAGCCCGGCTCAGCCGTAGGGCGTGCTGGCCGACACCTCGTGCACCGTGATGACCGGGGGCGCGGTCACCATGTCGGGCAGCGCGCCCAGCAGCTGCTGGGTGTGCGCCTGGCCCATGTGCGCGTCGAGGTGGGCCTTGGACTCCCACGTCTCGATCGAGCAGAAGCGGGTCGGGTCCTCGACGTCGCGGAGGAACGAGTAGGACAGGCAGCCCTCGTCGCCGCGGGACGAGGCGGCCGTGGTGGCGAGCAGGCCCGCCACCTCGTCCGCCTTCTCGGGCTTGGTGGTGGCCTCGGCGATGACGACGATCACGGGTGCTCCCGGGGGTCAGGGGGCCGTCGTCGGTGACGGCCCGCACCGCTGAGCCTGCCCCGCCGCCCCCCGCGGGGCCAGGGGCGGGGTAGACACGCGCCATGGCCGCCGAGAGCACCGCCCCGCCCGTGCCCGAGGCGGGGACCGCGCTGCCCACCGCGGTGGGCTCCTGGCCGGGGGTGGACGCGCTCGCCGCCGCCACGGTCGTCACCGGTGAGCTGGGGGCGCTGCCGCACCTGGTGGAGCTGCCCGCCCGCGGGGTGGGGGCGGACCTGGTGGGCCGGGCCGGCGCGCTGCTGGTCGACCTGCCGCTGGAGGTGGTGGCCTCGGGGTGGCGCACCGCGGAGCGGCCCGGGCGCGACGGCCGCCGGGCGCACGCCCTGCTGCGGGAGGACCTCGACGCGCTCGAGGAGGCGCTGGAGCGCGGCGGCCACACCCCGCCCGCCGTCAAGGTGCAGGCGGCCGGGCCGTGGACGCTGGCGGCGGCCGTGGAGCTGCGCACCGGGCACCGGGTGCTCACCGACCCCGGTGCCGTCCGCGAGCTCGCGGCGTCGCTCGCCGAGGGGGTCGCCGGCCACGTCGCCGAGGTCGCCCGCCGGGTGGGGGCGCCGGTGGTGCTGCAGCTCGACGAGCCCGGGCTGCGGGCGGTGCTCGACGGCACCGTGCCCACCGTCACGGGGATGGGGAACGTGGGGGCGGTCCCCGACGGGCGCGTGGTCGAGGTGCTGCGCACCGTCGTCGACGCCGCCACCGCCGCGGGGGCGAGCGTGGCCGTGCACAGCTGCGCCGGGCCGGTGCCGCTGGGGCTGCTGCGGGCCGCGGGCGCCGCCGCGGTGGGCCTGGACCTCACCACCGGGCGCACCCTCGCGGCCGCGGAGCTCGACGGGGTGGGCGAGGCGCTGGAGGCCGGCACCGCGCTGGTGCTCGGCCTCGTCCCCCCGCTGGCCCCGACCGCCCCGCCGGGCCTCGCCGAGCTGGCCGCCCCGGCGCTGCGGCTGCTCGACGGCCTCGGCATCGACCGCGCCGTGCTGGCCCGGCAGTGGGTCAGCCCGGGGTGCGGCCTGGCCGGGGCGAGCCAGGAGTGGGCGCGGCGCGCGCTCGGGCTGACCGTGGAGCTGGGCCGGGCACTGGCGGAGCCGCCGGAGGCGTGGGCGCGGGACTGATCGGCGACCCCGCGGGGGTCGGGGGTGCTCGGTAGCCTCCACCGGGTGACCGACTCGACCGAGACCACGCCGGGGGACGTCCCGCAGGAGGACCCCGCCCCGGGGGCGACGCCCGCCGACGCCGCGACCCGGGAGCGGTGGGCGGCGCTGGCCGAGGAGGTCCGCGGCCACCAGTTCCGGTACTACGTGCGCGACGCCCCGGTCGTCTCCGACGGCGAGTTCGACGCCCTGCTCGGCGAGCTGACCGCCCTGGAGGAGGCCCACCCCGAGCTGCGCACCCCCGACTCGCCGACCCAGCTGGTGGGCGGCGGCTTCGCCACCGAGTTCACCGCCGTCGACCACCTCGAGCGGATGCTGAGCCTGGACAACGCCTTCGACCCCGAGGAGATGCGCGCCTGGGACGACCGCGTCGTCGCCGAGGTGGGCCACCAGGTCGACTACGTGTGCGAGCTGAAGATCGACGGCGTGGCGCTGAACCTGGTCTACGAGCGGGGCCGGCTGGTGCGGGCCGCCACCCGGGGCGACGGGCGCACGGGGGAGGACGTGACGCTCAACGCCCGCACCATCGCCGACGTCCCCGAGGTCCTCACCGGCACCGACGAGCACCCGGTCCCCGAGCTGCTCGAGGTGCGGGGCGAGGTGTTCTTCCGCCTCGTCGACTTCGCCGCGCTCAACGCGTCGCTCGTCGAGGCGGGCAAGCCACCCTTCGCCAACCCCCGCAACTCCGCGGCGGGCTCGCTGCGGCAGAAGAACCCGGCCGTCACCGCGTCGCGGCGCCTCGGGATGATCTGCCACGGGCTCGGCCGGCGCACCGGGTTCGACCCGACGGAGCAGTCGCAGGCCTACGCGGCGCTGGCGGCGTGGGGGCTGCCCGTGTCGCGGTACACCGAGCGGGTCCGCGGCATCGACGCCGTGCTGGAGCGGATCACGCACTGGGGCGAGCACCGCCACGACCCCGAGCACGAGATCGACGGGCTCGTCGTCAAGGTCGACGCCGTCTCCGACCAGCGCCGGCTCGGGTCCACCTCCCGCGCGCCGCGCTGGGCCATCGCCTACAAGTACCCGCCGGAGGAGGCCACCACCCGGCTGCGCGACATCCGGGTCAACGTCGGCCGCACCGGGCGGGTCACCCCGTTCGGGTTCATGGACCCCGTCCTCGTCGCCGGGTCGACCGTGTCGCTGGCCACGCTGCACAACGCCAGCGAGGTCGTCCGCAAGGGCGTGCTCATCGGCGACACCGTCACCATCCGCAAGGCGGGTGACGTCATCCCCGAGATCCTCGGCCCGGTGGTCGACGCCCGGGACGGCACCGAGCGGGCGTTCGTCATGCCCACCGAGTGCCCGGAGTGCGGCACCACCCTGGCCCCGGCCAAGGAGGGCGACGCCGACCTGCGCTGCCCCAACTCCCGCAGCTGCCCCGCCCAGCTCCGGGAGCGCGTCTTCCACGTCGCCGGCCGCGGCGCCTTCGACATCGAGGTGCTCGGCTACGAGGCCGCGACCGAGCTGCTGCGGTCCGGGGTGATCACCGACGAGGGCGACGTGTTCTCCCTGACCGAGGACGACCTGCTGCGCACCGAGCTGTTCCGGACCAAGGCGGGGGCGCTGAGCGCGAACGGGCGGCGGCTGCTGGCCAACCTCGACGCCGCCAAGGACCGGCCGCTGTGGCGGGTGCTGGTGGGGCTGTCGATCCGCCACGTCGGGCCCACCGCCGCCCGGCTGCTGGCGCGGGAGTTCGCCTCCCTCGACCGCATCGAGGCCGCGTCGGAGCAGGAGCTGGCCGACGTCGACGGGGTCGGCCCGACGATCGCCGCCGCGGTGGTCGAGTGGTTCTCGGTCGACTGGCACCGGGAGCTGGTGGCGAAGTGGCGGGCCGCGGGGGTGCGCACGGTCGACGAGCGCGACGCCTCCGTGCCCCGCTTCCTCGAGGGGCACTCCGTGGTGGTGACCGGCTCGCTCACCGAGTACTCCCGCGACGAGGCGAAGGAGGCCATCCTCGCCCGCGGCGGGAAGGCGGCCGGGTCGGTGTCGAAGAAGACGTCGTTCGTGGTGGTGGGGGAGAACCCCGGCTCGAAGCACGACAAGGCGCTGGCGCTCGGGGTGCCGGTGCTCGACGGGGCGGGCTTCACCGTCCTGCTCGAGCAGGGTCCGGAGGCGGCGGCGCCGCTCGCCCAGGTGCCCCCCACCCCCGAGCCGGAGGCGGAGCCGGGGCCTGCGCAGGACGGGGCGTCCGCCGACCCGGTCGAGGAGGTCCCGTCGTGAGCTGGGTGGACGTGCGGCCCGCGGAGGGCGACGAGCTCGACCGCGCCGACGGGGTGCTGCGCGAGTCCGCGGCGGGTCTCGGCGGGGACGTCGACGCCGCCGACGTCGTCGCCGGCGAGCTCGGGCCCGCCCGGGACCGGGCGGCGACGGGCACGGTGCTGGTCGCCGTCGTCGACGGCGAGGTGGTGGGGACGGTCACGGTGTGCCTGCCCGGGACCCCGCTGGCCGGGGTGGCCGGGCCCACCGAGGTCGAGCTCGGCGCGGTCGCGGTGCTGACGAGCGCGCGCGGGCACGGGGTGGGGGAGGCGCTGGTGCGCACGGTGCTGGCCCACGGCATCGAGCTCGGCCTGACCGGCGCGGTGGTCGCCACCACCCCGCCCATGGTCGAGGGCCGGGCGCTGCTGGCCCGGCTGGGCTTCGTCCGGGTCTCCGCCCGGGACCGCACCACGGCCGACGGCGTGCCGCTGCAGGTGATGGCCCGGTCGCTCTAGGCCCCGGGGCCGGTCAGCGCAGGACGGTAGCGACGATGCCCGCCAGGTGGCCGAGGCGTGCGACCTCCGAGGGCCGGAACTCCGGGCCGCCGGGGCGGCCGAGCAGCAGCGCCGACCCGCGCTCGCCCAGCGGTGCGGCGGCCAGGGCGGTGTCGCGCTCGCGCCACGCCGCCGGCACCCACTCCGCCTGCGGGTCCAGCGCGAGCGGCCCGGTCAGCGGCAGCCACGGCACCCCCACGGCACGGGTCTCCGGGGCGGCCGGGCTGCCCACCACGCGGTACGCGCCCCGCGGGCCGGCGTCGACCACGGTCGCCCACCCCACCCGCAGCACCCGGGGGATCCCGTCGACGAGGACCTGCAGCCGGTCGCCGATCGTCGCGGCGACGTGGTCGACCAGGGCCAGCTCGCCGTGGGTGTCGAGCACCCCGGTGTAGGGCCGCACCGAGACCACCCGCACCCCGGGCAGCACCTCCGCCGCGGTGATGAGGGTGTCGGCGGGGGCACCGCGCGGCAGGTCGACCACCAGGTCGTCGGTGGCGTGGTCGCCGCCGCGCTCGACCACGTCGACGGAGAGGATGTCCGCACCGGCGGCACCGAGCGCGGTGGCCAGCGCGCCGAGGCTCCCCGGCTGGTCGGGCACCTGCACGCGGAGCAGGAACGACACGTGCCCACCCCCACCGTCGTGCGCCGGACCGGTGCCCGCCGTCGCCGAGGATCCTCGCACCCCGCGGTGGCACGACCGCGGCACCGCGCAAGTGACACCCTGCACACCGGTTGGTGACGCCGCGCAGTGACACCGTGCACACCCCCTCGCGTGCGGGGCCGGTGCTCCCACACCATGGGACGGGTGAGCACCGCGACGGGCGACCCCGTGACCACCGCCGTCGTCCGGCGCGTCGTCGACGGTCGTGAGTCGGAGTTCCGGGCCTGGGCCGACGAGGGCATGGCCGTGGTCCGGCGCCACCCCGGGTTCCTCGGCGCCGGCTGGCTGCGCTCGGGCACCGACGACGAGGAGTGGCACGTCGTCCACCGCTTCGCCGACGACGCCAGCCTGCAGCGCTGGCTCGACTCCCCCGAGCGCACCGCCTGGGTCGAGCGGGGCACCGGCACCGCCCTCGACGCGGCCTGGCACCGGCTCTCCGGGGTGGAGGGCTGGTTCGCGCCCCACGGGGCCGGTGCGCCCGAGTCGCCCGTCGCGGCGGTCACCCCGCCGCCGCGGTGGAAGCAAGCCGTGACGATCTGGCTCGGCTTCTTCCCCATCAGCCTCGTGCTCGCGGTCGTCGTCGCGCCGCACCTGTCCGGCCTCGACGTCGTGCTGCGCACGCTGGTGACGACGGTCGTCACCACCCCGGTCATGGTCTACGTCGTGCTCCCGCTGGTGACCCGGCTGGTCGGGGGCTGGCTGGCCGGCGGGCGAGCGGGGTCGCCGGGGCGCGGCGCCCGATAGGCTCGGCCGACGCCTGCGTGCGCCCCTCCGGGCGGCACCGCCCACCCACCGAGCCAGGGGAGACCCCAGCACCGTGCCCGCCATCACCCGCGACGAGGTGGCCCACCTCGCCCGCCTCGCCCGGCTCGCCGTCACCGACGACGAGCTCGACGCCTTCGCCGGGCAGCTCGAAAAGATCCTGGAGCACGTCGCCACCGTCTCCGAGGTCGCGGCGGACGACGTGCCGCCCACCTCGCACGCCGTGCCGCTGACCAACGTGGTGCGCCCCGACGTCGTCATCCCCGGCCTCGACCAGGACCAGGCGCTCTCCGGCGCCCCGGCCGCCGAGCAGGGCCGCTTCCGCGTCCCGCAGATCCTGGGCGAGGAGCAGTGACCGCCGCGACCGACCTGACCACGGCCAGCGCCGCCGAGCTGGCCGGGCTGGTGCACCGCCGCGAGGTGAGCTCCGTCGAGGTCACCCGTGCCCACCTCGACCGCATCGACGCCGTCGACGGCCGGGTGCACGCGTTCCTGCACGTCGACGCCGACGGGGCGCTGGCCGCGGCCGCCGCCACCGACGCCGCCCTCGACGGCGGCGCGGAGCCCGCGTCCGCGCTGGCCGGGGTGCCGCTGGCTCTCAAGGACGTCTTCGTCACCACCGACATGCCCACCACCTGCGGCTCGCGGATCCTCGAGGGCTGGGTCTCGCCCTACGACGCCACCGTCACCCTCGCGCTGCACGCCGCCGGCATCCCCGTCCTGGGCAAGACCAACATGGACGAGTTCGCCATGGGCAGCTCGACGGAGAACTCCGCCTACGGCCCCACCCACAACCCCTGGGACCTCGACCGGATCCCCGGCGGCTCCGGCGGCGGCTCGGCCGCGGCGCTCGCCGCCTTCCAGGCGCCGCTGGCCATCGGCACCGACACCGGCGGCTCCATCCGCCAGCCCGCCGCGCTCACCGGCACGGTCGGGGTCAAGCCGACCTACGGCACGGTCTCGCGCTACGGCCTCATCGCCTGCGCGTCCTCGCTGGACCAGGGCGGACCCTGCGGGCGGACCGTGCTCGACACCGCCCTGCTGCACCAGGTCGTCGCCGGGCACGACCCCCGCGACTCCACCTCGGTGGACCAGCCCGTGCCCGACGTCGTCGCCGCGGCCCGCGAGGGCGCCCGCGGGGACCTCAGCGGGGTGCGGGTCGGGGTGGTCCGCGAGCTCGCCGGCGACGCCTACGCCCCAGGCGTGCTCGCCTCCTTCGAGGCGGCGGTCGAGCAGCTGCGCGGCCTGGGCGCGGACGTCGTCGAGGTGAGCTGCCCGCACTTCACCCACGCGATCGCCGCCTACTACCTCATCCTGCCCAGCGAGGTGTCGTCCAACCTGGCCCGGTTCGACGCGATGCGCTACGGCCTGCGCGTGTCCGACGACGGTGAGCACTCGGCCGAGGAGGTCATGGCCCTGACCCGGGAGGCCGGCTTCGGCCCGGAGGTCAAGCGCCGCATCATGCTCGGCACCTACGCGCTCTCCGCCGGCTACTACGACGCCTTCTACGGCCAGGCCCAGAAGGTGCGCACCCTGATCACCCGGGACTTCGCGGCGGCCTACGAGAGCGCCGACGTGCTCGTCTCGCCGACCACCCCGACGACCGCGTTCGCGCTGGGGGACAAGGTCGACGACCCGCTGGCCATGTACCTGCAGGACCTCGCCACCATCCCGACCAACCTGGCCGGGGCGTGCGCGATGTCGCTGCCCAGCGGGCTCTCCGCGGACGACGGGCTGCCGGTCGGCCTGCAGCTCATGGCCCCGCCGCTCGCGGACGACCGGCTCTACCGGGTCGGGGCGGCCTACGAGACCGCCCGCGGCCCGGCGCCCACCCCGCCCCCGCTCTGACCCCCTGCCCGTCCCAGGAAGGCCTGCCATGCGCATCGGAGTGCTCACCGGTGGGGGCGACTGCCCCGGCCTCAACGCCGTCATCCGCTCGGTCGTCCGGACCGCGGCGGTGCGCCACGGCAGCCGGGTCGTCGGGTTCCAGGACGGCTGGCGGGGCCTGCTGGAGGACCGCAAGATCCAGCTGCGCGACGACGACGCGATCGACCGCATCCTGACCCGCGGCGGCACCATCCTCGGCTCGGCCCGGGTCAACCCGGACAAGCTGCGCGCGGGCCTCGACGACGTGCGGGAGACGTTGGACAAGAACGGGATCGACGTCCTCATCCCCATCGGCGGCGAGGGCACGCTCACCGCGGCGCACTGGCTCAGCGAGTCCGGGGTGCCGGTGGTGGGGGTGCCCAAGACCATCGACAACGACATCGACTGCACCGACGTCACGTTCGGCTTCGACACCGCCCTGTCCATCGCCAGTGACGCCATCGACCGGCTGCACACCACCGCGGAGTCCCACCAGCGGGTGCTGCTCGTCGAGGTCATGGGCCGGCACGCCGGCTGGATCGCCGTGCAGGCGGGCATGGCCACGGGCGCGCACATGACCCTGGTGCCGGAGGAGCCCTTCGACGTCGCCGCGGTCTGCGAGCGGGTCAAGGCCCGGTTCCACGAGGGCTACTCCCACTTCATCGCCGTGGTCGCCGAGGGGGCGACGCCGCAGGCCGGCTCGATGGAGATCCGGGACGGCGGCATCGACGAGTTCGGCCACCGCCGCTTCACCGGCGTCGCCCAGCAGCTCGGCCACGAGATCGAGCGGCGCATCGGCAAGGAGGTGCGCACCACGGTGCTCGGCCACGTCCAGCGCGGCGGCACCCCCACCCCCCACGACCGCGTGCTGGCCACCCGGTTCGGGTACCACGCGACCCTGGCCGCGCACGAGGGCAGGACCGGGAACATGGTCGCGCTGCACGGCACCGACATCGACCTGGTGCCGCTGGCCGACGCCGTCCGCCAGCTCAAGCGCGTGCCCGAGGCCCGCCTCGCCGAGGCCGAGGCGTTCTTCGGCTGACGCCGGTACGGTCGGGTCCCCCGGGGCTGACCCCGGGGGACGACGAGCAGGGAGCACACGTGGCGCAGCTGGTGCGGGCGAGGAACGGCAAGATGCTGGCCGGGGTGTGCGCGGGCATCGCCCAGCGCTACGGGCTCAGCGCGACCACGGTGCGGGCGGTGTTCGTCGTGTCGTGCCTGCTGCCCGGGCCGCAGTTCGTCCTCTACCTCGTGCTGTGGCTGGTCATGCCCCAGGCCTGAGCCGCCGCGCCTGCTAGTAGTAGACCCGGCTCACGGTCTCCGCGACGCACGCGGGCTTCGACCCGCCCTCGATCTCGATGGTCGAGGTGACGACGGTCTGCACGGCCTCACCCACCATCGTGGCCTCCGTCAGCACCAGGGTGGAGCGCACCCGGGAGCCGACGGGCACGGGGCTGGGGAAGCGGACCTTGTTGGTGCCGTAGTTGACGCCCATCTTCGCGCCCTCGCTGGAGAACACCTGCCACGAGAGCATCGGCACCAGCGACAGAGTCAGGTAGCCGTGGGCGATGGGTCCGCCGAACGGGCTCTCGGCCTTGGCGCGCTCGACGTCGACGTGGATCCACTGGTGGTCGCCGGTCGCGTCCGCGAACGTGTTGACCATCTCCTGGGTGATCTCGGTCCAGTCGCTGGAGCCGAGGGTCTCGCCCTGGGCGTCGAGCCACTGCTGGGCGCTGCTGAAGGTGCGCACGGGTGTCCTCCTCGAGGGGTGCACGACCGGACCGGCCGCTGCCCGGATCGTCGCACGCGCCTGCCCGCGGTCGGCGGTGCGCCGCGCTCCTAGGATGGGACCCATGAGCGCACCCAGCCTGCACCGCGGCCCGGCCGACCTCGTCGACTACGACGACGTCGTCGCGCAGTTCGACCCCGTGCTGGGCATGGAGGTCCACGTCGAGCTGGGCACCGCGACGAAGATGTTCTGCGGCTGCCCCACCGGGTTCGGCGCGGAGCCCAACACCCAGGTGTGCCCGGTGTGCCTCGGCCTGCCCGGCGCGCTGCCGGTGGTCAACGCGACCGCGGTCGAGTCCGCGATCCGCATCGGGCTGGCGCTGAACTGCTCCATCACCCCGCACGGCCGGTTCGCGCGGAAGAACTACTTTTACCCGGACCAGCCAAAGAACTTCCAGACCTCGCAGTACGACGAGCCCATCGCCACCGACGGCCACCTCGACGTCCTCCTCGACGACGGCACCACGTGGCGGGTGGAGATCGAGCGCGCCCACATGGAGGAGGACACCGGAAAGTCGCTGCACGTCGGCGGGGCCACCGGACGCATCCACGGGGCGAGCCACTCGCTGCTGGACTACAACCGCGCCGGGGTGCCGCTGGTGGAGATCGTCACCCGCACCATCCACGGGGCCGGGGCGCGCGCGCCCGAGTTGGCCCGCGCCTACGTCACCGCGCTGCGCGACCTGCTGGAGTCCCTCGGGGTCTCCGACGTGCGGATGGACCAGGGCTCGCTGCGCTGCGACGCGAACGTCTCGCTGACCCCGACGGGGTCGCCGGTGCTGGGCACCCGCACCGAGACCAAGAACGTCAACAGCCTGCGCAGCGTCGAGGTGGCCGTGCGCCACGAGATGCGCCGCCAGGCCGCGGTGCTGCTGGCCGGCGGCGAGGTGGTGCAGGAGACGCGGCACTTCCAGGAGGCCGACGGCACCACCGCGGCGGGCCGGAAGAAGGAGACCGCGGAGGACTACCGGTACTTCCCGGAGCCCGACCTGAGCCCCGTCGCCCCCGACCCGGCGTGGGTGGAGGAGCTCCGCGCGGGCCTGCCCGAGCTGCCCTGGGAGCGCCGTGCCCGGGTCCAGGCCGACTGGGGCGTCAGCGACGAGGAGATGCGCGACCTGCGCAACGCCGGTGCGCTGGACCTCGTGGCCGCGACGGTGGCGGCCGGCGCCCCCGCCGACGCGGCCCGGTCGTGGTGGGTGTCCTACCTCTCGCAGCAGGCCAACACCCGCGGCGTGGCCCTGGCCGAGCTGCCGATCACCCCCGTGCAGGTTGCGCGGGTGGTGGCGCTGGTGGCGGACGGGTCGCTGAACAACAAGCTCGCCCGGCAGGTCGTCGACGGCGTGCTGGCCGGGGAGGGCGAGCCCGACGAGGTCGTCACCGCCCGGGGGCTGGCCGTGGTCAGCGACGACTCCGCGCTGCAGGCCGCGGTCGACGAGGCGCTGGCCGCGAACCCGGCGGTGGCGGACAAGATCCGGGGCGGCAAGGTCGCGGCGGCCGGGGCCATCGTCGGGGCGGTCATGAAGGCGACCCGCGGCCAGGCCGACGCCGGCCGCGTCAAGGAGCTCGTCCTCGCCGCCTGCGCCTGAGCCGTACCCGGACCCCCGGGCCGGTGACCCCTGGGGGACGTCCCGGCCCACTCCTCCGCGCCTGGACCGGAGGACGACACCCCAGCGCTGATCGGATGGCTGCGGACGTCCCGTCGGCGGGGCCGCGCAGGACCGGTGACGCTAGTCCGGTGACCCCTGGGGGACGTCCCGGCCCACTCCTCCGCGCCTGGACCGGAGGACGACCCCCCAGCGTCGATCCGATGGGTCGAGACGTCCCGTCGGCGGGGCCACGCAGGTCCGGTGACGCTAGTCCGGTGACCCGCCCCCACCACCCGCCGGCGGCTGGATCCGGACGACGCGGTCGTCGGTCGGTCCCGGGGTGGCCCCCGGGTCGCCCGCGGTGTTGACGGTGCCCACCCACACGGTGCCGTCCGGGGCGGCGTCGGCGCCGGAGAGCCGGCCGTAGGCGCCCTGGGCGAGGGTGGCGGGCTGGCCCTGCACGGCGAGCCCCTCGCCGGTGGTCAGCACGAACACCGACTGACCCCCGGTCAGCGCGACGGCCACCCGGCCGCCGACCGCGGCGCAACCGGCCGCCCCGGGCCGGTCGGGCCACGTCCACACCGGCGGGCCGAGGCGGCCGTCGACGACGGCCCGCAACCGGTCCTCGCCGGGCGCCCGGTCGGTGACCCACGCGGTGCCGGTCGCCGCGTCGGTGCAGACCCCGGCCGCCGTCCCACCCAGGGTGTCCAGCACCGCCGAGCCCGGGGTGGGGTTGCCCGCGGCCGGGGCGCCGGCCGCGGTGACCCGCAGCAGCTTGCCGCCCAGCGCGGCCGGGTCCGCCGCCGCGGCGGGGTTGCCGGCGTCCCCGGTGACCACGAGCAGCTCGCCGGCCTGGTCGAACGCGAGGGACCCGGTGTTGCCGGACCCGCCGCGGGGGATCCCGGTGAGGATCGGCTTCGCGGTGTCGCCCGGCGCCAGCCGCACCACGCGGGTGTCGGCCGGGGTGGTCACGAGGGCGTAGACCAGCCGGTCCTCGGCGTAGGTGGGGGAGAGTGCGAGGTCAAGCAGCCCCCCGTCCCCGGACCCGTCGACCGGGGTGCTGAGCACCTCCTGGGATGTCTGCTGCGGCGCGACCTGCAGGACGCGCCCGGTGCGCCGCTCGCCGACCAGGGCCGCCTGCCCGCCGGGGAGCACCGCCACGCCGGAGGTCGTCCCCAGGCACGTCGCGACCACGGCCGGGTCGGGGTCCTGGCAGGGCGCGGGTGGCGCGGGCGGGCCGCTGCTGCCGGGGGTGGACGTGCCGGGCTGCGGCTGGTCGGGCAGCTGCGGGGTCGGCTCGGGGCCGGCGCCGAGCGGGGGCGCGTCGCGGAACCCGTCGGCGGGGACGTCGGCGAAGCGGGCGCAGCCGGAGACCGTGAGCGCGGCGCTGAGCAGCAGGCCGGTCACCCCGAGGGTCCACGACCGGCGGCCCCGTCCGCGCTGGTCGTCCACGGCTGTGCAGGCTAGCCGCGGACGGGTGGCCCCGGCGTGAAGCCTGCCGCGCGGCGGACCGGGCGCACGGGGGTGCTCGGTTAGGGTCGGGCAATGGCCGAGACCAGCGGGCGCAGCACCGACGACACCACCGCGACCAGCACCGACGGGAGCGACGGCACCGGCGGGACCTCGGCGGGGGCCCGGGCCGGGGCGTCGCGGGCGGGCTCGTCGCCGGCCGGCTCCGGCGGGGACCGGGTGACCACCCGGGAGGCCACGGACGACCCGGCCACCGAGCAGCTCCCCGCCGTGGGCACGGCCGGCGAGGCCGGCACGTCGGACGGCGCGACCGGCGGCGCAGCCGGTGCGGAGCGCGGCGGCGACGGGACCCGCCATCCGGCGCGGTCGGTCCCCGGCGGGGTCGGGATCCCCGGCCGCGCGGCGCCCCGGCGGGTGCTCGGCGCGCACGAGAGCATGCCCGGCGAGGAGCCGACCGCCCGCAGCGGCGCGGCCACCGGGTCGACCACCGACGCCACCGACCCGACCACCGGCTCGACCACCCGCGACGCCGGCACCGCGGACGACGAGGCGACCACGACGCTGCCCGCGCAGGACGGGGGCCACCGGTCGGGCACCGGGGCCGCGGCCGCCGGGGCGGCCGCGGGGGTGGGGGCCACCGCGTGGTCGCAGCAGCGTCGCGGCGACACCGCCGGCAGCTCGGACGCCACGCCCACCACCGCGCTGGGGTCGGGGGACGACCCGACGACCAGCCGGCTCGACACCGCGGACCACGACGAGCAGGTCCGGGCCGGGGCGGGAGCCGACCACGACGACCCCGACGCCCGGGGCCCGCACGACCCGGCCGCCGCGGCCGCGGTGGACGACCGCGCCGAGCCGAAGGTCCGGCGCGGCACCGGCGACCTGGGGCTGCTGGTCCTGCGCGTGGCCCTGGGCGCCGACCTGCTCGGCCACGGCCTGCAGAAGCTCCCGGGCCTGTTCGGCGGCTCCGGCATCGACGGCTACACCCAGCTGCTCACCGACGGCGGGTACCGCCAGGCGGGCGTGCTGGCCTACGTCGGGGCGATCAGCGAGATCGGCGCCGGCGCGCTGCTGATCCTGGGGCTGCTCACCCCGCTGGCGGCGGCCGCGGCCATCGGGGTGCTCGTCAACACCTGGTTCTTCCGCGAGGCGGCCACCCCGGGGCAGCTCCAGATCTTCTCCGCCCAGGGCGGGGCCGAGCTGGAGCTCGTGCTGCTGGCGGCGGCCGTCGCGGTCGCGCTCGCCGGACCGGGCCGCGGCGCGCTCGACGCCCGGCGCCGGTGGGCCACCCGACCCACCTGGGACGGGCTGCTGGCCGTGCTCGTCGGGGCCGGCGCCGGGGTGGCCGTGTGGTTCCTGCTCAACGGCGCCAACCCCTTCGCCTGAGCGGTCCCGGCCCGGCTCGGGCCTCCTGGTTCAGCCCTCCCGCGCCGCGGCGGGGTCGGGCAGCCGCCCGCCGCTCGCGGCGGCCAGCACCGGCAGGTCCGGCAGGCGCACCGCGGGCAGGGTGACCTCCTCGTCCCCGGCCAGCACCGCGCGGCCCCAGCCGCGGTCGCGGAACCGGATGCCGCGCACCTCGTCCCACCCCAGGTGCCGGTGCCCCACGGCCGAGCGGACGGCCAGCCCAGCCTCGCTGACGGTGGTGCGGACCCGCAGCACCCAGACCCCCGCCAGCAGGGGCACGACGAGCAGCACGCTCCACGGGCCGGGGGGTGCCAGCAGCAGCGGGAACGCGGCGAGCAGGGTGAACAGCACGGCCAGCAGCGCGAGCGGGGAGATGCGCAGCACGACGGCCTGCGGGGCGTCCGGTTCGGTCACCCGGTCATGGTCGCACCGGTGCGCCCGCGCCACCCGGCACGACCGCCCGTCCCAGCGGGTGGGACGCCGGTCCCGCTGGTTTGACGCCCCGGGTGGCCGCGGCCTACCGTCGGCGCCGTGAGGAAGACCAGGGTTCTCGTAATCGGCCGGCGCGTCGTCGCCTGAGCCGAGCCCCACCCCTCCTCAGACCCCGACGCGCACCCTCGTCAGCGGATCCCCCAGGATCAGCGGCGGGGGTTTTCTGCGTCCGGGGCCCGGCACCGACCACCGCACCGCCCCGCACCACCGTCCCGCCCGGCAGCCGACCCACCCGCACCACCCGACACCGGCGTCGTCGATCCAGAGGAACTGACGTGAGCGCACCGACCGCACGATCCCAGCCCGGCCCGGCCCCCCGGGCCGCCGCCCGCCCCACCGCCCCGGCGCGGGCCGCCGCCCCCGAGCACGTCACGGGTGCGCAGTCGCTCGTCCGCTCGCTGGAGGAGGTGGGGGCCGAGCTGGTGTTCGGCATCCCGGGCGGGGCGATCCTGCCCGCCTACGACCCGCTGCTGGACTCCACCCGGGTGCGTCACGTGCTGGTCCGCCACGAGCAGGGCGCGGGGCACGCCGCCACCGGCTACGCCCAGGCCACCGGCAAGGTCGGCGTCTGCATGGCCACCTCGGGCCCCGGCGCCACCAACCTGGTGACCCCGATCGCCGACGCGCAGATGGACTCGGTCCCGCTGGTCGCCATCACCGGCCAGGTCGGGCGGCCGCTCATCGGCACCGACGGCTTCCAGGAGGCCGACATCTCCGGCATCACGATGCCGATCACCAAGCACAACTTCCTCGTCACCGACGGCGCGGACATCCCCCGCACCATCGCCGAGGCGTTCCACCTGGCCTCGACCGGTCGCCCCGGCGCCGTCCTGGTCGACATCCCCAAGGACGTGCTGCAGGCCGACACCGTCTTCACCTGGCCGCCGGAGATGCGGCTGCCCGGCTACCGGCCCATCACCAAGCCCCACGGCAAGCAGGTCCGCGAGGCGGCCCGGCTCATCGCCGCGGCGCGCCGGCCCGTGCTCTACGTCGGCGGCGGGGTCATCAAGGCCGAGGCCAGCGCCGAGCTGCTCGAGCTGGCCGAGCTGACCGGGATCCCCGTCGTCACCACCCTCATGGCCCGCGGCGCCTTCCCCGACAGCCACCCGCTCAACCTCGGGATGCCCGGCATGCACGGCACGGTGGCCGCCGTCGCCGCCATGCAGCGCTCGGACCTGCTCATCGCGCTCGGGGCCCGCTTCGACGACCGCGTCACCGGGGCCCTGTCGAGCTTCGCACCGGGCGCCAAGGTCGTCCACGCCGACATCGACCCCGCGGAGATCGGCAAGAACCGGGCCGCCGACGTCCCCATCGTGGGGGACTGCCGCGAGGTCATCACCGAGCTGCTGGAGGCCGTGCGCAACGAGCTGGCCACCGGTGGGGTCACCGAGCTGGCGCCGTGGCGCGAGCAGCTCGACGGCATCCGCGCGACCTACCCGCTGGGCTACGACCGCCCCGAGGACGGCGCGCTCTCCCCGGAGTACGTCATCCAGCGCATCGGGCAGGTCGCCGGACCGGACGCGATCTACTGCGCCGGCGTCGGCCAGCACCAGATGTGGGCCGCGCAGTTCGTCTCCTACGAGAAGCCGCGCACCTGGCTGAACTCGGGCGGCCTCGGGACGATGGGCTACGCCGTGCCCGCGGCCATGGGCGCCAAGATGGGCAAGCCGGACACCGAGGTGTGGGCCATCGACGGCGACGGCTGCTTCCAGATGACCAACCAGGAGCTGGCCACCTGCGCCATCGAGGGCGTGCCCATCAAGGTCGCCGTCATCAACAACGGCAACCTGGGCATGGTCCGGCAGTGGCAGACGCTGTTCTACGAGCAGCGCTACTCCAACACCGGCCTGTCCACGCACGAGACGGCGACCAACCGCCGCATCCCGGACTTCCTGCTGCTGGCCGAGGCCCTGGGCTGCGTCGGGCTGCGGTGCGAGCGCGAGGAGGACGTCGACGACGTCATCGCGCAGGCCCGGGCGATCACCGACCGCCCCGTCGTCATCGACTTCGTGGTGGGCGCGGACGCGCAGGTGTGGCCGATGGTGGCCGCGGGCACCGGCAACGACGAGATCATGGCCGCCCGCAACATCCGCCCCCTGTTCGACGGCGACGAGATGACCCAGACCGACGACACCAGCCTGACCGACGTCGCCGCGGTCACCGAGAAGGCCCAGGGCACGGCGCAGCAGGGGGGTCCGGCATGAGCAGCCACACCCTCAGCGTGCTCGTCGAGGACAAGCCCGGTGTGCTCGCGCGCGTCTCGAGCCTGTTCTCCCGGCGCGGGTTCAACATCACCTCGCTGGCCGTCGGCGCCACCGAGGTGCCCGACGTGTCCCGCATGACGATCGTCGTCTCGGTGGAGGACTTCCCCCTCGAGCAGGTGACCAAGCAGCTGAACAAGCTGGTCAACGTCATCAAGATCGTCGAGCAGGACCCGGAGCACGCGGTGGCCCGCGAGCTGATGCTGGTCAAGATCCGGGCCGACGCGACCACCCGCGGCCAGGTCCTCGAGGCCGTCTCGCTGTTCCGGGCCCACGTCATCGACGTCTCCGTCGACGCGGTCACCATCGAGGCCACCGGCACCCGGCCCAAGCTCGAGGCCATGCTGCGGGTGCTCGAGCCGTTCGGCGTCCGCGAGATCGTGCAGTCCGGCGTCGTCGCCCTGGGGCGCGGCCCGAAGTCCATCACCGCCACGCGCTAGCGGGGCCCACCAGCACCGCCACGCGCCCAGACGCGCCGTCGCGCAGCAGTTCTCCCGTTGAGTCCCCGAGGAAAGGAAGCACCACCGTGAGCGTCGAGATCTTCTACGACGACGATGCCGACCTGTCGATCATCCAGGGTCGCAAGGTCGCGGTCATCGGCTACGGCAGCCAGGGCCACGCCCACTCGCTGAGCCTGCGCGACTCCGGCGTCGACGTGCGCATCGGCCTCAAGGAGGGCTCGAGGTCGCGCGCGAAGGCCGAGGAGCAGGGCCTGACGGTCCTCACCCCGGCCGAGGCCGCCGAGTGGGCCGACGTCGTCATGCTGCTGGCCCCCGACACCGCGCAGGCGCGGATCTTCACCGAGGACCTCGAGCCGCACCTGGGCGAGGGCGACGCGCTGTTCTTCGGCCACGGCCTCAACATCCACTTCGACCTGGTCAACCCGGCCGCGGACATCACCGTCGCCATGGTCGCCCCCAAGGGCCCGGGCCACCTGGTGCGCCGGCAGTTCGTCGACGGCAAGGGCGTGCCCTGCCTCATCGCCGTGGACCAGGACCCCACCGGCCAGGGCCAGGCGCTGGCGCTGAGCTACGCCAAGGCCATCGGCGGCACCCGCGCGGGCACCATCGGCACCACCTTCAAGGAGGAGACCGAGACCGACCTGTTCGGCGAGCAGGCCGTGCTCTGCGGCGGCACCGAGGAGCTCGTCAAGACCGGGTTCGACGTCATGGTCGAGGCCGGCTACGCCCCGGAGATGGCCTACTTCGAGGTGCTGCACGAGCTCAAGCTCATCGTCGACCTCATGTACGAGGGCGGCATCGCGCGGATGAACTACTCCGTCTCCGACACCGCCGAGTTCGGGGGCTACCTCTCGGGCCCGCGGATCATCGACGCCGGCACCAAGCAGCGCATGAAGGACGTGCTGGCCGACATCCAGTCCGGGGAGTTCACCCGCCGGCTCGTGGCCAACGTGGAGAACGGGAACACCGAGCTCGAGGGGCTGCGCCGGCAGAACGCCGAGCACCCCGTCGAGGTCACCGGCAAGAAGCTGCGCGACCTCATGTCCTGGGTCGACCGGCCGATCACCGAGACCGCCTGAGCGGGTCCCCCCGGCGCGGTGACCGAGAGTCAGTGTTGATCACTACAGGTCACTCCGTCGGGGGGATCCCTCCCGGGTGACGCGCGACGAGCATGGACGCGGTGCTCCTCGCGCCGCTCCAGGCCCTCTTCGCCGCCCTGCTCGCCCTCCTCGTGGCGTTCTTCGCCCACCTGAGCCCCACGGCGCCCGTGGGTCCCACCCCGGTCCCGCCGCCCACGACGACCACGCCCCCGCCCACCGCCGCCGCGGCCGCCTGGTTCGGCGTGCTCGGCCCGGACCCGCTCGACCCCGTCACGCTGCGCCGCGACGGCATCACCCGGGTGAGCCTGACCGTCGGGTGGGACGCCTTCGAGCCCTCGCCCGGCTCGGTGTCGCCCGGGTACGTGGCCGGCCTGCGCACGCGCCTGGCCCGCTACCGGGAGGCGGGCCTCGACGTGGTCCTCGAGCCGGGCCTGCAGTACCCCCCGTCCTGGGTCTTCGACCTGCCCGGCCAGACGCGCTTCGTCAACCAGTTCGGCGACGTGTTCCACGGCGCGTCCTCGCAGGACGTGGCCAACGGGGTGTTCAACCCCGCGGTGCGGGCCGCGCAGCAGCGCTACCTCGCCGAGATCGCCACCCAGCTCGGGTCGTCGTCGTTCGTCGGGGTGCGGGTGGGAGGTCTGCTCTCCGGCGAGCTGCGCTACCCGCTGAACCGCTACGGCGGTCACGTCGGCTCGCTGTGGGGCTTCGACCCCGCGGCCGCCGCGGGGTCACCCGTGCCGGGCTGGCGGCCGGGCACCGGCTCGGCCGACGACGCCCGCCGCTGGGTGCAGTACTACCTGGACAGCCTGACCGGCTACGGGACCGCCCTGCTCACCACCGCCGGGGCCGCGTTCCCCGGTGCGGGGCTGGCATTGATGATGCCGTCGTTCGGCCTGCGCCCCGGGATGGTCGACACCGCCGTCGCGGGCGGCCTCGTCGGCACGACGGCCCCGGAGGTGAACGACCTGCTCAGCCAGGGCCTGGACTGGGTCGGGCAGGCCGACGCCGCGGCGCGCACGCGGCTGCCCGTGACGCTGCACACCACGTGGCTCGACTCCCCGGACTTCGGGACCGGGGTGTCGGGGGAGGCGCCGGTCCGCTACCTGGCCGGGCTCGCGTCCGCGCGGGGGCTCGGGCTGTCCGGGGAGAACACCGGGGGCGGGGGCGCCGCCGCGTTGGCCCGGTGCCTCGACCAGGCCGCTGACCTGCACCTCGCCGGGGTGCTGTGGCTCGGCGGGGCCGACCTGGCCGCCGGTCGGGCCGGCCTCGACCTCGCCGTGCTCGCGACCGGGCTGGCGGCGCGGGCCCCCTCGGCCGCCGTCGCGGGGCCCGGGGGCTGAGGCCGGCGGCGGGTCCGGCGGCGGCCGGCCCGCGGCGCACCCGTCGGTAGCGTGGGGGGCACTCGTGCGACCGCCCGGCGCACACCGAGCGGGGGAGGCACCCGTGCGCCACGGCACCGCCCCGTCCCCCGCCGCCCCGTCCCCCGCCGCCCCGTCCCCCGCCGCCCCGTCCCCCGCCGCCCGCTGAGCACCCCCGTCCCGGGCCGGCGTGGGCTGCACCACCCGGTGCCGGCGCTGCTGGTGCTCGCGCTGCTGACCCTGGGCCTGGTCTCGCCGAGCGCCGACCACGCCGAGCCCGGTGCCGCGGGCCGGCCGTGGGTGTCCGTGCTCGGCACCGGCTCGGTCGACCCGGCGGCGCTGCGCGAGCAGGGCGTCGACCGGGTGGTCCTGGGGGTCGGGTGGGACGTGCTGGAGCCCGTGCGCGGCACGGTCGACCCCGCGGCGGCCGAGCGGGTGCGCACCCGGCTGGCCGCGCTGCGCCTGGCCGGCCTGCAGGTGGTGCTCGACCCGGGCCTGCAGTACCCGCCCGCCTGGGTGTTCACGCTGCCGGGGCAGACCCGCTTCGTCGACCAGGACGGCCACGAGTGGCACGGCCGGCTCTCCGAGGACGTCCCCAACGCCGTGTTCAACCCCGCGGTGCGCGACGCCGAGGCCGACTACCTGGCGCGGCTGGCCGGCGTGGTCGGCCCCGGGGACGTGGTCGCCGTCCGGGTCGGCGGCCTGCTCTCCGGCGAGCTGCGCTACCCCGTCTCCTCGTTCGACGGCTCGACGGGCTCGCTGTGGGGGTTCGACGACGCCGCCCAGGCGGGCGCACCCCTGCCCGGGTGGAAGCCGGGCCGCGGCACCACCGAGGACGCCCGGCGCTGGCTGCAGTACTACTTCGACAGCCTCACCGGGTACCAGGACTGGCTCCTCGGGCGGACGGCCGCGGGCTGGCCGGGGACGGAGCTGCAGGTGCTGCTGCCCTCGTTCGGGCTCCGGCCCGGCATGGCCGACGCCGCCGCGGCGGCGGGCCTGCGCGGGACGACCGCCCCCGAGCGCAACGACCTGGTCAGCCAGGGCCTGGACTGGGAGGGTCAGGTGGCGGCGATGGCCGCGACGGGGCTGCCGGTGGTCGTGTGCACGACCTGGCTCGACGGGCCGGAGCGGGGCACCACCGACACGGCCGCCTCGCCCGGCCGGTACCTCGCGCGCCTCACCGCCGACGCGGGCCTGCCCCTGGCCGGGGAGAACACCGGCGGTGGCGGTGCCGCGGCGCTGGCCACGAGCACGGACCGGGTGGCCGAGCTGGGGATGACCGGGCTGACCTGGTTCAGCGGCGACGACCTGGCGTCGCGGCGCGACGGGCTGGACCCGGCGGGGTTCGGGGCCGGCCTGCGCGCGGGCGGCCTCGCGCGCTGACCGGTGCCCGCCCACCGGGCCCGCCCACCGTCCTCGCCCGGACGCGTGGGTGACCCGCCCGCGGCCAGTAGGGTTCCAGGCGTTCGCCACCAACGTCGTCCGCTGCCGTCCCAGGAGTGCACTCACGTGAGCCAGCCCAGCCGTCCCGTCGTCCTCCTCGCCGAGAAGCTCGCGCCCTCGGTCATCGAGGCCCTGGGGGAGGGGGTCGAGGTCCGCCAGGTCGACGGCACCGACCGTCCGGCCCTGCTCGCGGCCGTCGCCGACGCCGACGCCCTGCTGGTGCGCTCCGCCACCCAGGTCGACGCCGAGGTCCTCGCCGCGACCACCCGGCTCAAGGTCGTCGCCCGCGCCGGCGTCGGGCTCGACAACGTCGAGGTGCCCGCGGCCACCGCGCGCGGCGTGCTCGTCGTCAACGCCCCGACGTCGAACATCGTCTCCGCCGCCGAGCACGCCGTGGCCCTGCTGCTCGCCGCGGCCCGGCAGATCCCCGCCGCCCACGCCACGCTCGCGGCCCACACCTGGAAGCGCGGCAGCTTCTCCGGCGTGGAGATCGGCGGGAAGACCGTGGGCGTGGTGGGGCTGGGCCGCATCGGGCAGCTGTTCGCCCAGCGCATCGCCGCCTTCGGCACCACCCTCATCGCCTACGACCCCTACGTCTCGCCCGCCCGGGCGGCGCAGCTGGGCATCGAGCTCGTCAGCCTCGACGACCTGCTCGCCCGCGCGGACATGATCTCCATCCACCTGCCGAAGACCCCCGAGACCAAGGGCCTCATCGGCGCCGAGCAGCTGGGGAGGACCAAGCCCGGCGTCATCATCGTCAACGCCGCCCGCGGCGGGCTGGTCGACGAGGCCGCGCTGGCCGACGCGCTGGGCTCGGGCCAGGTCCGCGCCGCGGGTCTCGACGTCTACGCCGTCGAGCCGTGCACCGACAGCCCGCTGTTCGACCTGCCCAACGTCGTCGCCACCCCGCACCTCGCCGCGTCCACCGCCGAGGCGCAGGACCGCGCGGGCACCGACGTGGCCCGCAGCGTCCGCCTCGCCCTGGCCGGGGAGTTCGTCCCCGACGCGGTCAACGTGCAGGGCGGCATGGTCTCCGAGGAGGTCGCGCCCTGGCTCGAGCTGGTGCGCAAGCTGGGCACCCTGCTGGCCAGCCTGGCCGGGGCGCTGCCCGCGAGCGTCGCGGTGGAGGTCCGCGGCGAGCTCGCCGCCGAGCAGGTCGACGTGCTGTCCCTGGCCGCGCTGCGCGGGGTCTTCGCCGCCGTGGTGGAGGACCAGGTCACCTTCGTCAACGCCCCCGCGCTGGCCGAGGAGCGCGGCGTGGCCGTCACCTCCTCCAGCGAGCCCGAGAGCCCCAACCACCGCAGCCTGGTCACCCTGCGCGCCGCGCTGCCCGACGGCACCTCGGTCACCGTGGGCGGCACCCTGTCCGGGCCGCAGCTGGTGCAGAAGGTGGTCAACGTCAACGGCCGCAGCTTCGACCTGCGCGCCGAGGGCACCTACCTGGTCGCGTCCTACACCGACGGCCCCGGCGTCATGGGGCGCGTGGGCACGGTGCTCGGCGAGGCCGGGGTCAACATCGAGGCCGCCCAGATCAGCCAGTCGGTCGAGGGCCGCAGCGCGATCATGATGCTGCGCGTGGTGGGCTCGGTCGACGACGCGCTGCGCGCCCGCGTCGGCGAGACCATCGACGCCGGCCGCGTCGAGACCGTCGACCTGTCCTGACCCTGACCCCCTCGCCGCAGCACGGAACGGAAGTCACGCCATGAAGCTCGCCGTCGTCCCCGGGGACGGGATCGGACCCGAGGTCGTCACCGAGGCCCTCAAGGTCCTCGGGGAGGTGACCACCGGGGTCGAGACCACGTCCTACGACCTCGGTGCGGCCCGCTGGCACTCCACCGGCGAGCTGCTGCCGGAGTCGGTGCTCGACGAGGTCCGCGCGCACGACGCGATCCTGCTCGGCGCGGTGGGGGACCCGTCGGTGCCGCCGGGCATCCTCGAGCGGGGCCTGCTGCTGCGGCTGCGCTTCGAGCTCGACCACCACGTCAACCTGCGGCCCGCCAAGCTCTACCCGGGCGTCGTCAGCCCGCTGCGCGACCCCGGCGAGATCGACGTCGTCGTGGTGCGGGAGGGCACCGAGGGCCCCTACGTCGGCAACGGCGGGGCGCTGCGCCGCGACACCCCGCACGAGGTGGCCACCGAGGTCAGCCTCAACACCCGCTTCGGGGTCGAGCGGGTGGTCCGCGACGCGTTCGTCCGGGCCGCCGGCCGGCGCGGGCACCTGACGCTGCTGCACAAGACGAACGTGCTCGCCCACGCCGGCTCGCTGTGGTCGCGCGTGGTCGACGAGGTCTCCCTCGAGCACCCCGACGTGCGCGTCGCCTACCAGCACGTCGACTCGGCCACCATCCACCTACTGACCGACCCGGGCCGCTACGACGTCATCGTCACCGACAACCTGTTCGGCGACATCATCACCGACCTCGCGGCCGCGGTCACCGGGGGCATCGGCCTGGCCGCCAGCGGCAACATCGACGCGACGCGCACCAACCCGAGCATGTTCGAGCCGGTCCACGGCAGCGCGCCCGACATCGCCGGGCAGGGCGTCGCCGACCCCACCGCCGCCGTGCTCTCGGTGGCCCTGCTGCTCGAGCACGTCGGCGAGGTCGACGCGGCCAAGCGGGTCGGGGCGGCGGTGTCGTTCGACCTCGCCACCCGGGACCACGCCCGCCCCGGCTCGACGGTCGCGATCGGCGACCGCCTGGCCGCGCTGGTCTCCACGGTCGCGCCGGGCTGAGCGGGGTGCGGCCGGGCCCCGGCCGCTGCGTAGGGTCGACGCCATGCGCCTGGGTCGAGTTGCCAGCCCCGACGGGGTCGCCTTCGTGAGCATCGAGGGGGAGGAGGGCGCCCGCACCGCACGCGAGATCGCCGAGCACCCCTTCGGCACCCCCACCTTCACCGGCCGCAGCTGGCCGCTGGACGACGTGCGGCTGCTCGCCCCGATCCTCGCCTCCAAGGTGGTGTGCGTGGGCAAGAACTACGCCGACCACGCCGCCGAGATGGGCGGGGAGGCGCCGGCCGACCCGGTGATCTTCCTCAAGCCCAACACCTCGATCATCGGCCCCGGCGTGCCGATCGTGCTGCCGCCCAGCTCGTCGCGCGTGGACTACGAGGGCGAGCTGGCCGTCGTGATCGGCCGGCCGTGCAAGGACGTGCCCGCCGCGAAGGCGCTCGAGGTGGTGCTCGGCTACACCGTGGCCAACGACGTCACCGCCCGCGACCAGCAGGCCGCCGACGGGCAGTGGACCCGCGGCAAGAGCCACGACACGTTCTGCCCGCTGGGCCCGTGGATCGAGACCGCGCTCGACCCGTCCGACCTCGACCTGCGCACCGCGGTGGACGGGGAGGTCAAGCAGGACAGCTCGACGGCGCTGCTGCTGCACGACGTCGGCGAGATCATCGAGTGGGTCTCGACGATCATGACGCTGCTCCCGGGCGACGTCATCCTCACCGGCACCCCCGCCGGGGTCGGCCCGATCACCGCCGGGCAGTCCGTCAGCGTCACCGTCGACGGCATCGGCACGCTGACCAACCCGGTCGCGAGCAAGCAGTGAGCACCCCCGCGCCCCGGGTGCGGGTGCGCTTCTGCCCCTCGCCCACGGGCACCCCGCACGTCGGGCTCGTGCGCACCGCGCTGTTCAACTGGGCCTTCGCCCGCCACCACGGCGGCGACTTCGTGTTCCGCATCGAGGACACCGACGCCGCGCGCGACTCGGAGGAGTCCTACGCCGCGCTGCTCGACGCGCTGCGCTGGCTGGGCCTGGACTGGGACGAGGGCCCCGAGGTCGGCGGCCCGCACGAGCCCTACCGGCAGTCGCTGCGCCGCCCGCTGCACCTCGACGTGGTGGCACGCCTGGCCGAGGCGGGGGAGGCCTACGAGAGCTTCTCCACCCCCGAGGAGGTCGAGGCCCGCCACCGCGCCGCGGGCCGGGACCCCAAGCTGGGCTACGACAACCACGACCGCGACCTGACCGAGGCGCAGAAGCAGGCGTTCCGCGACGCCGGCCGCGCCCCGGTGCTGCGGCTGCGCATGCCCGAGCACGACCTCACCTGGCACGACCTGGTCCGCGGCGAGACGACGTTCCGAGCGGGCACGGTGCCGGACCCCGCGCTCACCCGGGGCACCGGCGAGCCGCTCTACACCCTGGTCAACCCGGTCGACGACGCGCTCATGGGCATCACCCACGTGCTGCGCGGGGAGGACCTGCTCTCCTCCACCCCCCGCCAGCTCGCCCTCCACGAGGCGCTGGTCAGGCTGGGCGTGTCGACGACGGTCCCGGAGTTCGGGCACCTGCCGTTCGTCATGGGGGAGGGCAACCGCAAGCTGAGCAAGCGGGACCCGCAGGCCGACCTGTTCCTGCACCGCGACCGCGGCTTCCTCCCCGAGGGCCTGCTGAACTACCTCGCGCTGCTGGGCTGGTCCCTGGCCGCGGACCGCGACGTGTTCTCCCTGGCCGAGATGGTGGCCGCCTTCGACGTCGCCGACGTGGTGAGCAACCCCGCCCGGTTCGACCAGAAGAAGGCCGACGCCATCAACGCCGAGCACGTGCGGATGCTGGCGCCGGACGACTTCGCGGCTCGGCTGCGCGCCCACCTCGTCGCCCACGGCGCCGTCCCCGCCGACGTGGACGCCACCCTGTTCGACGCGGCCGCGGCGCTGGTGCAGGAGCGCATCGTGGTGCTCTCCGACGCCGGGCCGCTGCTGGCCTTCCTGTTCGTCGCCGAGGACGCGTTCACCGTCGACGAGGCCGCGGCGGCGAAGAACCTCGGGCCCGACGCCCGCGAGCCGCTGCAGGCCGCCGTGAGCGCGCTCGACGCGGTGGCCGACTGGACCCCGCCCGCCATCGAGGAGGCGCTGCGCACCGCCCTGGTCGACGGCCTGGGCCTGAAGCCGCGCAAGGCGTTCGCCCCGGTGCGGGTGGCCGTGACGGGCTCGACGATCAGCCCGCCGCTCTACGAGTCCCTCGAGCTGCTCGGCCGCGAGCGCACCCTGGCGCGGCTGCGCGCCGCGCTGCCGCCGGCGTGACGCTGCGCGCGGTGTGCCTCGACGTCGACGACACGCTCGTGGACTTCTCCGGGGCGGCGGTGGCGGCGCTGAGCCACGTCCTCGGTGCGGGGGTGTCCGCCGCGCTGTGGCGCGAGATCACCGAGCACCACTACACCCGCTACCTCGACGGCGTGGTCGACTTCGCCGTCATGCAGCGCGACCGCCTGGCCCACGCCGTGCGGGCGACGGGGTCCGCGGTGGGGGTGGACCTGGCCGCGCTGGAGCAGCGCCGGTCCGAGGCGCTGACCAGCCGGCTGCGGCTCTTCGACGACGTCGCCGGGTGCCTGGCCGCGCTGCGCGGCCAGGGGCTGCTCCTGGCGGCGGTGACCAACTCCGACGGGCCCCACCAGCGCGGCAAGCTGGTCTCGGTGGGCCTGGCCGACGCCTTCGACGCCGTCGTCATCTCCGGCGAGGTCGGGGTGGCCAAGCCGGCGCCGGGGATCTTCGCCCGGGCGTGCGCCGAGCTGGGGGTGGCCCCGGGCGAGGCCGCGCACGTCGGCGACAAGCTCGACACCGACGCCCGCGGCGCGCGGGACGCGGGCCTGCTCGGGATCTGGCTGGACCGCCAGGGCCGCGACCGGCCGCTGCCCGAGGGTGTGCTGCGGGTGGGTGGGCTGGCCGAGCTGCCCGGGCTGCTCGCCCCGCTGCACCGCTGAGCGGCGCCCCGGTGGGGTGATTGGTGGACGACCCCGGTGGTGCGCTACCCTCTTCCACGGTCGCGACGACCGCACGACGCCACCACGGGCCGGGCGGGAGCCGAGACGCATTGGGGTATGGTGTAATTGGCAACACTAGGGATTCTGATTCCCTCATTCTAGGTTCGAGTCCTGGTACCCCAGCCGAGTGAGGACAGGTTCCACCCTCAGCTCGACCGCACCACCAGCACCACCGCACGACCAGCACCACCGTCTCGGCCCCGTCGTCTAGCGGCCTAGGACGCCGCCCTCTCACGGCGGTAGCGAGGGTTCGAATCCCTTCGGGGCTACACCAGCGGAGGCCCCCGGCAGCAGCCGGGGGCCTCCGCCGCGCTCGGGGGTCCTGCGGCTCAGAGGCGGGCGTGCAGCGCGTCGGCCGCCGCGACCAGGTCGGCCGCCCACCGGGCGCCGGGTCGGCGGCCCAGCCGGTCGACGGGGCCCGACACGGAGACGGCGGCGACGACGGACCCGGTGGTGTCCCGCACCGGGACGGAGACGCTGGCGACCCCGGGCTCGCGCTCGGCGACGCTCTGCGCCCACCCGCGCCGGCGTACCTCGGCGAGCGTCCGGTCGGAGAACCCGGCGCCGCCGAGCACCGCCCGCTGGGTGACCGGGTCGGCCCACGCCAGCAGGACCTTGGCCCCGGACCCGGCCGTCATCGGCAGCCGCGCCCCCACCAGCACCGTGTCGCGCAGCCCCGTCGCGGGCTCGGCCACCGCCACGCACACCCGCTGGGCGGCCTCGCGGCGGTAGAGCTGCACGCTCTCCCCGGTGGTGTCGCGCAGCCGGGGCAGCACCAGCGCCGCGGCGTCGACGAGCGGGTCGCTGGCCCCCGCGGACAGCTCGGACCACGCCGGGCCGGGGCGCCAGCGCCCGTCGGGTCCGCGGGTCAGCAGGCGGTGGGTCTCGAGCCCGACGGCGAGGCGGTGGGCGGTGGCCCGCGGCAGGCCCGTGCGCTCGACGAGCTCGGCCAGCGAGCCGGGCTCCTCCGCCACGGCCCGCAGCACCCCGACCACCTTGTCGAGCACCCCGATGCCGCTGAGGGGCCCGGACTCGCTACGATGTCCCACGAAGCGATACTAGCGTCCCGCAGGGTGAGAACTCGTCGGCGCGCGGGTCGCACGGCAGGTCGACACGAGGAGGAGCGGTGGGACGCACGCTGGCCGAGAAGGTCTGGGAGCAGCACGTGGTCCGGCGGGGCCCCGGGGAGGGCGAGGAGCGCGAGCCGGACCTGCTCTACATCGACCTGCACCTCGTCCACGAGGTCACCAGCCCGCAGGCCTTCGAGGGGCTGCGCCTGGCCGGTCGCCCCGTGCGCCGCCCCGACCTGACCATCGCGACCGAGGACCACAACGTCCCCACGGTGGACGTCGACCAGCCGATCGCCGACCTGGTCTCCCGCACCCAGGTCGACACGCTGCGCGACAACTGCGCCGAGTTCGGCATCCGGCTGCACCCGATGGGCGACGCGGAGCAGGGGATCGTCCACATCATCGGCCCGCAGCTCGGCCTGACCCAGCCGGGCACCACCGTGGTCTGCGGGGACAGCCACACCTCCACCCACGGGGCGTTCGGCGCGCTGGCGTTCGGCATCGGCACGAGCGAGGTCGAGCACGTGCTGGCCACGCAGACGCTGCCGCTCAAGCCGTTCCGCACCATGGCCGTCACGGTCGAGGGCGAGCTCGCCGACGGCGTCACGGCCAAGGACCTCATCCTCGCCGTCATCGCCCAGATCGGCACCGGCGGCGGGCAGGGCCACGTGCTGGAGTACCGCGGGCCGGCCGTCGAGGCGCTGTCGATGGAGGCGCGGATGACGGTCTGCAACATGAGCATCGAGGCGGGCGCGCGGGCCGGGATGATCGCCCCCGACGAGACGACGTTCGAGTACCTGCGCGGGCGGCCGCACGCCCCGACGGGGCAGGACTGGGACGACGCCGTCGCGGCCTGGCGCGAGCTGCGCACCGACGACGACGCCCGCTTCGACGCCGAGGTGGTCATCGACGCGTCGAGCCTCACGCCGTTCGTCACCTGGGGCACCAACCCGGGCCAGGGCCTGCCGCTGGGCGGCTCGGTGCCCGACCCGGCCGAGATCGGCGACGACGGCGAGCGCTCCGCGACCGAGAAGGCGCTGGCCTACATGGACCTCGCCCCGGGCACCCCGCTGCGCGAGATCGGGGTCGACGCGGTCTTCCTCGGCTCGTGCACCAACGGCCGCATCGAGGACCTCCGCGCGGCCGCGGCGGTGCTGCGCGGACGCCGGGTGGCCGACGGGGTGCGGATGCTCGTGGTCCCGGGGTCGATGCAGGTGCGCGCGCAGGCCCAGGAGGAGGGCCTGCACACCGTGTTCCTCGACGCCGGCGCGGAGTGGCGGCACGCCGGGTGCTCGATGTGCCTGGGCATGAACCCCGACCAGCTGGCCGCCGGGGAGCGCGCCGCCTCGACCTCGAACCGCAACTTCGAGGGCAGGCAGGGCAAGGGCGGCCGCACGCACCTGGTCTCGCCGCTCGTGGCCGCGGCGACCGCGGTGCGCGGGACCCTGTCCGCCCCCTCCGACCTCGCCCCCGTGGGCTGACGCACCACCCCCCAGCCCCGACCTCCCAGCCCCGACCCCCGAGCCGAGGAGAACCCCGTGCAGGCCTTCACCACCCACACCGGCACCGGCGTGCCGCTGCGCCGCTCCAACGTGGACACCGACCAGATCATCCCGGCGGTCTACCTCAAGCGCGTCACGCGCACCGGGTTCGAGGACGGTCTCTTCGCCGCCTGGCGGGGCGACCCCGGCTTCATCCTCAACACCCCGCCCTACGACCAGGGCTCGGTGCTCGTCGCGGGCCCCGACTTCGGCACCGGCTCCTCGCGCGAGCACGCGGTCTGGGCCCTGCTGGACTACGGGTTCCGCGTCGTCATCGCCTCCCGGTTCGGCGACATCTTCCGCGGCAACTCCGGCAAGGCGGGGCTGCTGGCGGCGCGGTGCGAGCAGTCCGACGTGGAGCTGCTGTGGAAGCTGCTCGAGGAGCAGCCCGGCACCCAGGTGACGGTGGACCTGCAGGAGCGCACCGTCACCGCGGGAAGCCTGGTGCTGCCGTTCACGATCGACGACTACACCCGGTGGCGGCTGCTCGAGGGCCTCGACGACGTCAGCCTGACGCTGCGGGAGGTCGACGAGATCACCGCCTTCGAGGCGCGTCGGCCGGCCTGGCTGCCCACCACGGTGGCACCCACCGCCTGACCCCGTCGCCCCCACCACCTCCCGGGGGCGTCGGCCGCGGACCGAGGACCGCTGCGCGGCAGCGGGGTCGGGCCCGCAGCGGTGCCGCGCGTGGCGCATGGACCTATCCGACCTGCGGGTTTACCGTGTGGCGCAGACGGTCCGCGGTGGACCACAGTCCAGCGGAGGTACAGACGTGAACAAGGCAGAGCTGATCGAACGACTCGCGGCCGAGACGGGCGGCGACAAGAAGGTCGCCGCAGCGGCGGTGGAGGCCTTCGTCGAGGTCGTCGTGCGCACCGTGCACGCCGGGGAGAACGTCACCATCACCGGCTTCGGCGTCTTCGAGAAGCGCCGCCGCGCGGCCCGGGTGGCCCGCAACCCGCGCACCGGCGAGACCGTCCACGTCAGCCCGACCTCGGTGCCCGCGTTCCGTCCCGGCACGCAGTTCAAGGCCGTCATCGACGGCTCGCTCTCGCTCACCGAGGGCATCCCGGCCGTGAAGCGCACCTCCACGCCGCGGCCCGCGGTCAAGGCGACCAGGCGCGGGACGAAGGCAGCACCGGCCAAGGCGGGCAGGGCGACTGCGGCGAAGGCCACCAAGGCCACGCCCGCGAAGGCGAGCAAGGCCGCGCCGGCGAAGGCGAGCAAGGCCGCCCCGGCCAAGGCGAGCAAGGCCACGCCCGCGAAGGCCAGCAAGGCGACCCCGGCGAAGGCCAGCAAGGCCACGCCCGCGAAGGCCAGCAAGGCGACCCCGGCGAAGGCGAGCAAGGCGACCCCGGCCAAGGCGAGCAAGGCCACCCCGGTCAAGGCGAGCAAGGCCACCGCCACCAAGGCCAGCAAGGCGGCCCCGGCGAAGGCCAGCAAGGCCACCCCGGCGAAGGCGAGCAAGGCGACTGCCGCGAAGGCGACCAAGGCCACCGCCACCAAGGCCAGCAAGGCCACCGCCGCGAAGACCACGGCGGCCAAGGCCACGAAGGCCACCCCGGCCAAGGCCGGCAAGGCCACCAAGGCTGCCAAGGCCACCCCGGCGAAGCGCGGCGGGCGCAGCTCCCGCTAGGGCCGCCTCAGCGGGTCGGGTCGTCGCGTCGGTCGATCGCGACCACCCGGCCCGCTGACGCCGTCACCACCCACGTGGCGGCCTTGCGGGTCCGCAGGTCCGCGACGGGCACCTGGTCCCGGGCCGCCCACCACGCCACCAGGTCCGGGATGACGCCGCCCTGGCTGCACACCACCGCCGTCGCCGGCTGGGCCAGCAGCGCCTGCGCCCGCAGCCGACCCTCGGCCAGGTCCCGGGCGTAGCCCTCCTCCGACAGCCGCGGCTCGGTCACGACGTCGGTGCGCAGGTGCGCCGCGAGGGGCGCCACCGTCTGCTGGCACCGGACCCGGTCCGCGGCGTGCACCGCCGCCGGCCCGAACGCGGCGGTCACGGGGACGAGCGCCGCGGCCTGGGCGCGGCCGTCCGCGTCCAGAGCGCGGGCCCGGTCCGCGGCGGCCGTGCGCCCCGGGGCGCCCGCGCTGGCGTGCCGCACCAGCAGCAGCGTCGTCGTCGCCCCGCCGACGGGGACGGCGGTGAACCGGTCGAGCACCACCACGTCCAGCGGGTGGGTGACCCGCTCGCGCGCCCGGGCGGGGCTGAGCCACTCCAGCCGGTCGACCTCGTCGTTCGGGGCGAACCCACCGCCGGTCTCCCGTGCGGCCCAGTAGTCGACGGTCTTGGGGCGGTGGCGGACCCGGTAGTGGGTGGTGCCCAGGTGGCGGCCGAGCGCGGCGCGGGACCCGGTCTCCTCCTCGACCTCGCGGACCGCGGTGACCGGCAGCGCCTCCCCGGGCTCGGTCTTGCCCTTGGGCAGGCTCCAGTCGTCGTAGCGCGGCCGGTGCACCACGGCGACCTCGACCGCACCGCCACCCCCGGACGCGGGGCGCCACAGCACCGCCCCGGCGGCGGTGACGACGGGTCCCGTCACTCCGCGGCGCCGTGGCGGTGCAGCAGCTCCACCTGGTGCTCGCGCACCCGCTCACCCGAGGCGGGCGAGGCGGTCCAGCTGCCGTCGGGCTCCATCACCCAGCACCGCGTCGCGGGGTCGAGCGCGGAGGACATCATCTCGTCGACCTGGCGGCGCAGCGCCGGGTCCTCCACGCGCACCATGACCTCCACGCGGCGGTCGAGGTTGCGGTGCATCATGTCCGCGCTGCCGATCCAGTGCTCGTCGCCGCCGCGGAACGACAGCACGCGGGAGTGCTCGAGGAAGCGGCCCAGGATGGAGCGCACCCGGATGTTCTCGCTCAGCCCCGGCACCCCGGGCTTGAGCGCGCAGATCCCGCGCACCACCACGTCCACGTCGACCCCGGCCTGCGACGCCCGGTACAGCGCGTCGATGACCTGCTCGTCGACCACCGCGTTCGCCTTGAGCTGCACGCCCGCCGGTCGGCCCGCCCGCGCGTGGGCGATCTCCGCCTCGATGCGTTCGACGATGCCCCGGCGCACGCCGTAGGGGGCCACCAGCAGCCGGCGGTAGCTGGTCTGGCGGGAGTAGCCGGTCAGCGAGTTGAACAGCTCGGTGAGGTCCGCGCCCACCTCCTCCGACGCGGTGAGCAGCCCCAGGTCCTCGTAGAGCCGGGCCGTCTTGGGGTTGTAGTTGCCGGTGCCGATGTGGGCGTAGCGGCGGATCGTCGAGCCCTCCCGGCGCACCACGAGGCAGGTCTTGCAGTGGGTCTTGAGCCCCACGAGGCCGTAGACCACGTGCACCCCGGCCTGCTCCAGCTTGCGCGCCCAGGTGATGTTGGCCTGCTCGTCGAAGCGGGCCTTGATCTCGACCAGGGCGACGACCTGCTTGCCCGCCTCCGCGGCGTCGACCAGGGCGTCGACGATGGGGGAGTCACCGGAGGTGCGGTACAGGGTCTGCTTGATGGCCAGGACGTGCTTGTCCGCCGCGGCCTGCTCGATGAAGCGCTGCACGCTGGTGGAGAACGAGTCGTACGGGTGGTGCACCAGCACGTCGCCCTCGCGCAGCGTCGCGAACACGCTCTTCGGCGTCTCCCGCTCGCCGAAGGCGCCGTGGGTCGCGGGGACGAAGGGTGCGTCCTTGAGACCCGGCCGGTCCACGCCGTAGACCTGCCACAGGCTGGACAGGTCGAGCAGCCCGGGCACCTGCACCACGTCGTGCGGGTCGACGTCGAGCTCGCGCAGCAGCAGCTCCATCATCCGCTCGGTCATGTCCCCGGCGACCTCCAGGCGCACCGGGGAGCCGAAGCGGCGCCGCGCCAGCTCGCGCTCGAGGGCCTGCAGCAGGTCCTCGTCGCGGTCCTCCTCGACCTCGAAGTCGGCGTTGCGGGTGATGCGGAACGCGTGGTTCTCCACCACCTCCATGCCCGGGAACAGGGTGTCGAGGTGCGCGGCGATGAGCTCCTCGAGGGGCAGGAACACGTCGGTGCGGGCGGTGACGCGGACGAAGCGGGCCACGTTGTCCGGCACCTTGACCCGGGCGAAGCGGTGCCCGCCGGTGCTGGGGTCGCGCACCGTCACCGCGAGGTTCAGCGCGAGCCCCGAGATGTAGGGGAACGGGTGGGCGGGGTCGACCGCCAGCGGGGTCAGCACGGGGAAGACCTGCTCGCGGAAGTAGTCCGAGAGCGTGGCCCGCGAGCCGGCGTCGAGGTCCGACCACTCCACGATGGCCACGCCCTCGGCCTCGAGGCGGGGCCGGACGTCGTCGAGGAACACCCGCGCGTGCTGCTCGGCGAGCTCCTGGGTGCGCTCGCCGATCATCCGCAGCTGCTCGCGCGGGGAGTACCCGTCGGCCGAGCGCACCGACAGGCCCGTCTCGTCGCGGCGCTTCAGCCCGGCCACCCGGACCATGTAGAACTCGTCGAGGTTCGAGGCGAAGATGGCCAGGAACTTGGCCCGCTCCAGCAGCGGCAGCGAGGGGTCCTCGGCCAGCGCGAGCACGCGGGAGTTGAAGTCCAGCCAGCTCAGCTCGCGGTTGACGTAGCGGTCCTCGGGCAGGTCGTCGTGCGTCGCCGGGGCCCGGGTGGCCGCCGGCGGGGCCGTCGGCATGCCCCGCGGCGGGCTGGGCGGCGGCACGTGGTCACCCCGGTCCTGCTCCTGCCCGGCCGTCGCGTCGGCGGCGGACGGTCCGGACGTGGGGTCGACCTCGGTGGCACTCACGGGCCCGATGATCCCCCATCGGGCCCCGCCCCGGCAGCCCTGGCGCGCGTGCGCCGCTCAGCCCGGGGGCACCAGCCCGGGCACGGTGACGAGGAACACCCCACCGTCGGCGTCGAGGTGCACCCGGACCCGCTGGCCGACCCTCAGGCCCCGCCAGCCCCCCGCCGCGACCGCGGCGGCGGGCACGTCCCGTGCGGCCCCGGTGTCGTCGCGGACCACGACGGCGCCGGGGCCCGCCTCCGCCACCGTGGCCGCGGTGCCGGACGCGGCGAGCACGGCCGCGGTGGCGTACCCCACGCCCAGGCGCACGGCCACGGCGAGGTCGGCGGGGGTGTCGACGTCGCGCCGCAGCCCGGGCCACGCGCCGTCGAGCCACCGGGCGCCCGAGGCGCGGTGCGCGGCCGCGGAGCCGGGCCCGAACGCGGGGGTGAGCTCGCCCGGGCCGGCCAGCAGCGTGGTGCCCGTCCCGTCGGCGTCGGTGACGCAGCTGCGCCCCCCGCCCGCCCGCGCGGCGGCGAGCGCGGCGGCGAGCTCGTCGGGACGCAGCGCGGGCAGGTCGCCCTGCAGCGCGGCGACCCACCCGGACCCGGCCGCCACCCCCCGCACGACGGCGGCGTTCAGCCCGCCCGCGTCGGGCTCGTCGACCACGTCCGCCCCCAGCCGGCGCACGGTCGCGGCCACCTCGTCGTCGGCCGTCACCACCGCCACCGCCGACACCACGGGGCAGCGCAGCGCCGCCCGCACCGTGTCGGTGAGCACGGCCAGCACCAGCGGGGTGCGCAGGGGTCCCGGCAGGCCCCCCACCAGCCGTGACTTCGCCTGCGGCAGGGCCTTCGCCGCCACCACGACGCGCACGCCCGGCGGCGGCTCGGGCGGGGTGGGCACGGGGTGATCCTGCCAGCCGCCCACCCGGGACCGCCCCGGGTGAGCGGGGCGCGGGCGGCGGTGGGCGATGATGGGCCGCGGCGGCACACCGGTGCCGCCGCGGTCACGAGCGAGGAGTCCTGCGGTGGCACGGGTGGCGGTGCTCGGGGCCGGGTCGTGGGGCACGGCCTTCGCGAAGGTGCTCCGCGACGCGGGCAACGACGTCACGCTCTGGGCGCGCCGCGAGGCGGTGGCCCGCTCGGTGACCGACGACCGCGCCAACCCCGACTACCTGCCCGGGGTGCCGCTGCCCGCCGGGCTGCGGGCCACCACCGACCACCGGGTGGCCCTCGACGGGGCCGACGCCGTCGTCCTGGCCATCCCGTCGCAGTCGCTGCGGGCCAACCTCGCGGGCTGGGTGGCCGACCTGCCGCCCGCGGCGTCGCTGGTGTCGCTGGCCAAGGGCGTCGAGCTGGGCACCCTGCTGCGGATGAGCGAGGTGGTCCGCGAGGTCACCGGCTGCGAGCGCGAGCGGGTCGTGGTGCTGTCCGGGCCCAACCTGGCCCGGGAGGTCGCCGCCGAGCAGCCCGCCGCGGTCGTCGTGGCGTGCGAGGACCACGACCGCGCCGTCGCGGTGCAGCAGCTGGCCACCACCCGCTACTTCCGGCCGTACACCAACACCGACGTCGTCGGCTGCGAGCTGGGCGGCGCCGGCAAGAACGTCATCGCCCTGGCGTGCGGCATGGCGGTGGGGATGGGGCTGGGGGACAACACGACCGCCACCCTCATCACCCGCGGCCTGGCCGAGGTCACCCGGCTCGGCCAGGCGCTGGGGGCCAGCCCGCTGACCTTCGCCGGCCTCGCCGGTCTGGGCGACCTGGTGGCCACGTGCGCCTCCCCGCTCTCGCGCAACCGCACCTTCGGCACCCGGCTCGGCGCGGGCGACACCGTCCCCGGGGCCCAGGCGGCCGTGGGCGGGCAGGTCGCCGAGGGGGTCCAGTCGTGCTCCGCGCTGCGCGAGCTGGCCGCCCGCCACGGCGTCGACGTCCCGCTGACCGACGGGGTGCACCGGGTGTGCCACGACGGGGCGTCGGTGCGCGACGTCGCCGCCCAGCTGCTCGACCGCACCACCCGCCACGAGTGAGGACGGCCCCGACGTGAGCACCCCCCAGCCCGGCCGCGGCGACTCCACCCGCAGCGTCCGGGCCACGCACTCCCACGGCGAGCCCGGCACGGCCCTGGTGCCGGGCCCGGTGATGGCGGCGCCCTACCGCCTGAGCCCCGACGAGGGCAGCGAGCCCTACACCTACGCCCGCGCCGGGCACCCCGGGTGGGACGCCCTGGAGGCGGCCCTGTCCGAGCTCGAGCTCACCGGCGGCGCGCCGGCCGGCGTCCGGGTGACCGGGGCCGGGATGGCGGCGATCACGGTGCTGCTGCGCGCGGTGCTGCGCGCCGGCGACGTCCTGGTGGTGCCCTCCGACGGCTACTACCAGGTGCGGGCCTACGCCCGGGAGACGTTGGCGCCCTTCGGCGTCGAGGTGCGCGAGGTGCCCACCGCGGGGATGGTCGACGCGGTCGCCGGGGCGCGGCTGGTCATGGCCGAGACGCCGTCGAACCCCCGCCTCGACGTCGTCGACCTGGCCGCGCTGGCGGCCGCGACCCACGCCGCCGGGGGCCTGCTGGCGGTGGACAACACCACGGCCGGCCCGCTGGGGCAGGCGCCGCTGGCGCTGGGGGCGGACGCGGTGGTGGTGAGCGCGACCAAGTCGCTCACCGGCCACAGCGACCTGCTCGCCGGCTACGTGGCCACCACCGACCCCGAGCTGCTGGCCCGGGTCGACCGGGAGCGCGCGCTCTCCGGCTCCGTGCTGGGCCCCTTCGAGACCTGGCTGGCCCAGCGCAGCCTGGGCAGCGCGGGGCTGCGCTTCGCCCGGCAGTGCGAGACCGCGGCCGCCGTGGCCGCGCTGCTCCGCGACCACCCCGCCGCCACGGGCGTGCGGTGGCCCGGGCTGCCCGACGACCCGTCGCACGCGGTCGCCGCCGCGCAGATGCGGCGCTACGGCGCCATCGTCTCCGCCGACCTCGGCTCGGCCGAGCGGGTCCACCGGCTCGTCGCGCGCAGCGAGCTGCTCACCGCCGCGACGAGCTTCGGCGGGCTCGGCACCACCGTGGACCGCCGGGCCCGGTGGGGGGACGCGGTGCCCCCCGGCTTCGCCCGGATCTCCTGCGGCATCGAGGACACCGCCGACGTCGTCGCCGACGTCACGGCCGCGCTCGACGCGCTGGGGAGGGCGCCACGGTGAGCGGCAGCGGGTGGGGGCCCCGGTAGCGTGCCCGCCATGAGCCAACCCCGCACCCGGGTCGCGGTGGTCTTCGGCGGCCGCAGCACCGAGCACGCCGTCAGCTGCGTCTCCGCGGGCTGCGTCATGGCCCAGCTCGACCCGGAGCGCTACGAGGTGGTGCCGCTGGGCATCACCCGCGAGGGCTCCTGGGTGCTCGGCACCGGTGACCTCGCCGAGCTCGCCATCCACGACCGCACGCTGCCCAGCGTCGACCCGACGGGCACCGCGCTCGCGCTGACCGCCGACCCGGGCCGGCGCGGCGAGGTCGTGCGGATGGACGCGGCGGGGGCGGGGGAGGTCCTGGCGTCGGTCGACGTGGTCTTCCCCGTGCTGCACGGGGCCTACGGCGAGGACGGCACCCTGCAGGGGATGCTCGAGCTGGCCGAGCTGCCCTACGTGGGGGCGGGCGTGCTGGCCAGCGCGGCCGGCATGGACAAGGAGTTCACCAAGAAGCTGCTCGCCGCGGACGGCCTGCCCGTGGGCACCCAGGTGGTGCTGCGCCCCGGCACGGCCACGCTGAGCCCGGCGCAGCGCGAGATCGTCGGCCTGCCCGCCTTCGTCAAGCCCGCCCGCGGCGGCTCCTCCATCGGCATCTCCCGGGTCCCGCGCTGGGAGGACCTCGACGCCGCGATCGCCCTGGCCCGCCGCAGCGACCCCAAGGTCGTCGTCGAGCGCGCCGTCGTGGGCCGCGAGGTGGAGTGCGGGGTGCTCGAGCTGCCCGACGGGTCGGTGCGCGCCAGCCTGCCCGCCGAGATCCACCTCGCCGCGACCGACGTCGACTCCGACGCGTTCTACGACTTCGAGACCAAGTACCTCGACGACGCCGCCACCTACGACGTGCCCGCGCAGCTGGGGGACGAGCTGACCGCGGAGGTCCAGCGGCTCTCGGTCGCCGCGTTCCGGGCGCTCGACGGGCAGGGCCTGGCCCGGGTCGACTTCTTCCTCACCGAGGACGGCCCCGTCGTCAACGAGGTCAACACCATGCCCGGGTTCACCCCCATCTCGATGTACCCGCAGATGTGGGCGGCGTCGGGCCTTCCCTACGCCGAGCTGCTGTCCACGATGGTCGAGACGGCGCTCGCCCGCGGCACCGGGCTGCGTTGACCGCCGCGCCGGGTCCCGCGCGCCCCGGTCAGCGGACGGGGTTGGGGTCCAGCGGCTGCGCGGGCAGGGTCGCCGAGACCACGTCGGCGAGCTCCTGCAGCGGGCCGGAGCCCGTCCCGTCGGGCAGCGTGACCGCGACGTAGACCCCGCGGTCGACCACCACGTAGGTGGTGGCGGGGATGCCGGTCGCCGCGCCGGCCAGCTCGAGCAGCGACACCCCGTCGACGACGACCAGCGGGCTGGCCTGGTCGAACTCCGTGGGCCGCTCGATGCCGCACCGCAGCACCACCGGGTCGGCGGTGCCCCCGCCCGCCGCGTCCGTACCCGCGTCCGAGCCCGGGTCGGTCGGGCGCCAGGCCACGGTGGCGGGGGGAGCGGGGTCGGCCAGCGCGGCGCGGGCCAGGCCGTCGAGGTCCTCCGGCAGGGCCGCCACCAGGGCGGTGCAGGGCTGCGACGTCGCCGCCGGGGCGGGGACGGGCCCCAGCGCCACCGGCTCGAGGGCGGGGGAGCGCTGCGCGAGGTGGGCCGCCACGAGGACGCCCACGACCAGGGCGACCGGCAGGGCGATCGCGGTCGCGAGCACGGCGGGGTGCGTGCGGGCCACGGGCGGGGCCTCAGCCGGCGGCGGTCACTGCAGGTCGACGACGGGGCAGGTCAACGTCCGGGTGATGCCCGGGACCTTCTGCACCCGGGCGACGACCATGCGCCCTATGGCGTCGACGTCGTCGGCCGTGGCGCGCACGATGACGTCGTAGGGGCCGGTGACGTCCTCGGCGCTCTGCACGCCGTCGAGGCCCCGGACCTCCTCGGCCACGGCGGCCGACCGGCCGACCTCGGTCTGGATGAGGATGAACGCGCCGACCACGGCGTGGCCCCTTTCCTGCGGCGAGCCGGGCCGGGTAGTAGTACCACCCGGCAGTCCCGCACCGTCCGGACTGCGTCGGGAGCCTCCCGACCGGGCCACAACGTACCCCGCAGCAGGTGAGGACGAGCCATGGCCACGAGCGGCAGCACCGGCGGACCGACCGTCGGCGAGATCGGCGAGCACGCCCTGATCGAGCGGTCGGTGGCGGGCCGGGTGCAGCCGGGCACCACGCTGCTGGGGCCGGGGGACGACGCCGCGCTCGTCGCCGCGGCCGACGGGCGGGTGGTGGTCAGCACCGACGTGCTCGTGCAGGGCGTGCACTTCCGCACCGACTGGTCCACCCCTGAGCAGGTCGGCCGCAAGGCGGTGGCGCAGAACGCGGCCGACGTCGCCGCGATGGGCGCGCGCACCACGGCCCTGCTCGTCGGCCTCGCCGCGCCCGCCGCCACCCCCGTCGCCTTCACCGACGGGCTCACCGCCGGGCTGTGGTCGGCCGCGTCCGCGATCGGGGCGGGCGTCGTCGGCGGCGACGTGGTGCGGGCCGAGCAGGTGGTGGTCTCGATCACCGCGCTGGGTGACCTGGAGGGCCGGGACCCCGTGCTGCGCAGCGGCGCCCGCCCCGGGGACGTGCTCGCCCTCGCGGGCAGGCAGGGGTGGTCCGCGGCCGGGCTGGCCGTCCTGGGGCGGGGGTTCCGGGCCCCCGCGGCGGTGGTCTCCGCGCACCGGGTGCCCGAGCCCCCGCTGGCGGCCGGCGTCGCCGCCGCCGTCGCCGGGGCCACCGCCATGACCGACGTGTCCGACGGCCTCGTCGCCGACGCGCTCGCCCTGGCCGTGCCCTCGGGGGTGGCGATCGACCTGCACCGCGCGGCGCTCGAGCCCGACGCGCCGCTTCGCGACGTCGCGGCCGCGCTCGGCGGTGACCCCTGGACCTGGGTGCTCACCGGCGGCGAGGACCACGGGATGCTGGCCACCTTCCCCGCCGGGGCGGCGCTGCCCTCGGGTTTCCGCGCCGTCGGCACGGTGCGCACCGGGCACGGCGTGAGCGTCGACGGGGAGCCGTGGTCGGCGGCCGACGCGGGCTGGACGTCGTTCGGGTCCTAGCCTGGCCGCCGTGCCCGACGAGCTCGAGGTGGTCCGGACCGCCTACGACGACCCGGTGGTGACCGCGCTGGTGGTCGACCTGCAGGCCGAGTACGCCCGCCGCTACGGCAGCGGGGACGACACCGTCGTCGACCCGGCCGAGTTCGCCCCGCCGCGCGGGGCGTTCCTGCTCGGGAGGTGGCACGGGCGGGCGGTCGCGATCGGCGGCTGGCGGGCGCGGGAGTCCGGCCCGCGGGGCCTGGCCGACGGGGACGCCGAGCTCAAGCGGATGTACGTGGTGCCCGACGCGCAGGGCCGCGGCTTCGCCCGCACGCTGCTCGCCGCCCTGGAGCGCACCGCGGCCGAGGCGGGCCGGCGCCGCGTCGTGCTGGAGACGGGCACGGAGCAGCCGGAGGCGCTGGGGCTCTACGAGTCCTCCGGGTACGTGCCGACGACGAAGTTCGGCCACTACGCCGACGAGGCGTCCTCGCGCTGCTACGCCAAGGTGCTCGCGACGGCCCCGCGGGCGGGGGTGGGCCGCGCGGCCGGATAGCGTGGGCCCGTGGCAGGACGAGCGCTCTCCGACCAGGTCGAGGCGGGCTGGGCGGACGCCCTCGCCCCGGTGGCCGAGCAGGTGGCCACCATGGGCGACTTCCTGCGCGCCGAGATCGCGGCGGGGCAGACCTACCTGCCCCCGGGCCCGCAGGTGCTGCGGGCCTTCACCCGGCCGTTCGCCGAGGTGAAGGTGCTCATCGTCGGGCAGGACCCGTACCCGACGCCGGGACACGCGGTGGGGCTGAGCTTCTCGGTGTCGCCGGAGACGCGGCCGGTGCCCCGCAGCCTGGGCAACATCTACAAGGAGTACTGCAGCGACCTCGGCCACCCCACGCCCACGACCGGTGACCTGACGCCCTGGGCCGAGCAGGGGGTGCTGCTGCTCAACCGCGTCCTCACGGTGCGCCCGGGCGAGGCGGCGTCGCACCGCGGCAAGGGCTGGGAGGCGGTCACCGAGCAGGCCATCCGGGCCCTGGTCGACCGGATGGAGCCGCTGGTGGCGATCCTGTGGGGCAAGGACGCCCAGACCCTGGCGCCGCTGCTCGACGAGGCCGACGTGCCCTACGTCGCCTCCGTGCACCCGTCCCCGATGTCGGCCGACCGGGGCTTCTTCGGCTCCAAGCCGTTCAGCCGGGCCAACGAGCTGCTCGAGGAGCTCGGCGGCGACCCGGTCGACTGGCGCCTGCCCTGAGGTGAGCGCGACCGTGGGCCGCGTGGCCCAGCTGTGGCGCTACCCGGTGAAGTCGCTGGGCGGGCAGCAGGTGGACCGCTCGGTGCTGGTCGGCCGGGGGGTGCGCGACGACCGGCTGTGGGCCGTCCGTGACCTCACCACCGACGTGACGGCCACCGCGCGGCGGTTGCCCCGCCTGCTCGGCTGCACCGCCCGCTACGACGGCGAGCCCGACGGCGCGGTGGGCCCGGGCCGGGCGTGGCCGGTGGTGATCACCACGCCCGACGGCGAGGAGGTGCACAGCGACGACCGCGGCGTGCACGACGCGCTCTCCGAGGTGGCCGGCCGGGCGGTGCGGCTCACCCCGCTGCCGGCGCGCGGCGACCGTCGCGCCCACCGGGCGGGGTGGCAGAGCCCCGCCTCGGTGCAGCGCGACCTCGGTCTGGACGGCGCGGACCGGCTGCCGCGGCGGCCGGCCCTGCCGCTGCGCGCGGTCGCCGGGCTGGCGGTGCACTCCACGCCGCCGGGAGCGTTCCACGACGTCTTCGCCGTCCACCTCATCTCCACGACCACGCTGGACACGCTGGCCGAGGCGGACCCGGCCGCGGGGGTGGACGTGCGCCGCTTCCGCCCGACCGTCGTGCTCGAGCTCGACGACGAGGTGCTGGCCGGGTTGGTGCCGGACGCCGACCCGGGCCTGCCCGAGCACGCCTGGTCCGGCGCGGACCTGTTGCTGGGCGGTGCCCGGCTGCGGGTGGTCACCCCCACCGTGCGGTGCGTGGTGCCCAGCCGGGCTCAGCCCGGGCTGGACCGCGACGTGGCGGTGACCCGGGCGGTGGCCCGCCGCGGGGACCGATTCGCGGGTGCCTACGCCGAGGTGCGCGGCTCGGGCGACGTGGCCGTGGGGGACGCCGTCGGGCTCGTCCCGGCGGGGCCGCCGGGACGGGTGCGCCGCGCGCGCGACCGCGCCGTGGGCACCGCGCTGCGCGAGGGCCTGCGGCTCGGCGCGGCGGTGCAGCAGCGACTGGGCTGAGCCCAGGACGCGGGGTGCGCCGGACGCCCCAGCCTCTGGGCGGCCCCCGGACGCAGCTCGGCCCCCGCACCGGGGGTGCGGGGGCCGAAGAGCAGCCGGGGTGGCGTCAGGCGCGCGTGACCTTGCCCGCCTTGAGGCACGACGTGCACACGTTGAGACGCTTCTTGGTGCCGGGGGCGACCTGGGCGTGCACGGTCTGGATGTTCGGGTTCCAGCGACGCTTGGTCCGCCGGTGCGAGTGCGAGACCGACATGCCGAAGCCGGGTCCCTTGGCGCAGACGTCGCAGACAGCAGCCATGGTCGTAGAGCTCCTCGAAGTTCGGTGGTCAGGTGGTCGGCCGGGGCCGACCTCGGTGGTGGCGGTGGTCAGCAGCGCGACCGGGTGACACCCGTGCGCCCGCGGACCGCCCCGCGCAACCCTGCAAGAGTAGCGGCTCGTCCGTGGCCGCGACAAACCGCCCGCGGTGACCCCGCCGGGCGGGCCGTCGCGTCGGGCCCCCCGACTACCGTGGCCCCCGGGCCGTGCGGGTGCGGCCGGGCGCGAGCGGACGGGAGCGGCACGGCGGTGGTGATCGTGGACGCGACGGTGCTGCGCCGCTGGTCGCAGGCCTGCGTGGCCGCCCTGGCGGACCACCGCCACGAGATCGACACCCTCAACGTGTTCCCGGTGGCCGACGCCGACACCGGCACCAACCTGCTGCACACCATGCGCGCGGCCGACGCGGCACTCGGCGCGCACCTCGCCGCCGCCCCCGCGCCCGCCACCGAGGACCTGGCCGGGGCGACGGCCGCGCTCGCCCGCGGTGCGCTGCGCGGCTCGCGGGGCAACTCCGGGGTGATCCTGGCGCAGGTGCTGCGCGGGTTCGCCGACGCCGGGTCCGCGGCGGGGGCGGCCGGCGGGGGTGCCGGCGGGCTCGACGCGGCCGG